>JBEAPX010000079.1:0-14020 GCA_041164205.1 Pseudomonadota bacterium | reverse complement strand
AACACCTCACTGACCCGGCCGTCGTAAAAGGTCTGCAGGCTCTGCGCAAAGGCCTCACTGACTTGGTGTGCGCTGGGCTTGCGCTGACCAGGTGGCGGCTCAAAGTGCTGATGGATGTAATCGTGCTCTAGCCGCTGAATCGCAGGCACGGGGTCGCGCAGACAAGCTGTAGCCATGCGCCATGCGCCAATGGATGCCCCGACCAAATGCAGTGGCGCGCGGCAATTGCGAAGCCACTCGCCAAACAAGAATTGATCGAGGCGCAACAACATCAAGCCTTTGGGCCCCCCTGCTGCCGCTGGGATGACGCGCACCTGTTCTGGTCTCAGGCCGCCCTGCTCTTTGAGCGTCTGCAGTGCCTTGGCACCAGCATAGATGCGCAGCGCCTTCATCGATCAGAGTCCTTTGAGCTTGGCAAACGCGCTGGCCATGGCCGAGCCAGTGGCCGCCTCGTTGTGGCCACGTTTGGCGTGTTGGGCATGGCCCCGCGCAGGCTTCTCTCGCATGGAAGGCGAACGACTCGCGCTCGCATCGGCATCCAGCTTCATGGTCAGACTGATGCGCTTTCTGGGCGCATCCACTTCCAGTACCTTGACCTTGACGATTTGACCGGCCTTGACCACTTCATGGGCATCTTGAACAAAGCGATTGCTGAGCTGACTGACATGTACCAAGCCGTCTTGATGCACGCCAATGTCGACAAAAGCACCAAACGCCGCCACATTTGACACCGTCCCCTCAAGCACCATCCCGACTTGTAAATCAGCGATCTCTTGGACCCCCTCGTTGAAGCGCGCCACCACAAAATCTGGTCGCGGATCTCGGCCCGGTTTCTCCAACTCTTTGAGAATATCGCCGACCGTGACGGCGCCGAACTCGGGCGTCACAAACGCCTCAGGCTTGAGTGGCTTCAAGACCGCGCTCTGTCCCATGATTTGATCAATCGGGCGTTGAACCGCAGCCAAGATGCGCTCGACCAGAGGATAGGTCTCTGGGTGCACGCCCGTCATATCCAAGGGATTGTCTCCCCCTCGGATGCGCAAAAATCCTGCGCACTGCTCAAACGTTTTGGGACCCAGTCCTGTCACATCCAGCAGCTGCTGGCGGGTCTTGAACGCGCCATGTTGGTCTCTCCAGCGCACGACCGAAGCCGCGACCGAGGACGACAGCCCGGAGACGCGCGTAAGCAAAGGGGCACTCGCCGTATTCAAATCCACGCCAACGCCGTTCACACAATCTTCGACCACGGCATCCAACTGCTTGGAGAGCTCCGCCTGATTGACATCGTGTTGGTACTGACCCACGCCAATGGATTTCGGGTCAATCTTGACCAACTCCGCCAACGGGTCTTGCACCCTGCGAGCGATCGACACCGCACCGCGCAAACTCACATCCACATCGGGCAATTCGGCACTGGCGTATGCACTGGCGCTGTAGATCGATGCCCCGGCTTCACTGACCACCAGTTTTTGTAGACCATGATCTGGCGCCGCTTGGTGGATGCGCTTGATCACATCCGCCGCCAATTGATCGGTCTCTCGGCTGGCGGTGCCATTGCCAATCGCGATCAATGCCACGCTGTGCTTGGCCACAAGCTGACACAACGTGTGCGTGGCACCCTCCCAGTCCTTGCGGGGTTCGTGGGGATAAACCGTTGACGTATCGACCAGCTTGCCGGTGGCATCGACCACCGCCACCTTGACCCCTGTTCGAATACCTGGATCGAGGCCCATCACGGCCTTCGCACCCGCCGGAGCCGCCAACAACAAGTCTCTCAAATTGTCGCCAAAGACCTTGATCGCCACGGCCTCAGCAGACTCTCTCAGGCGGCCAAACAAATCTCGCTCGAGCGACAGCGACAACTTCACACGCCAAGTCCAAGCCACCGCCTTGCGAATCAGATCATCGGCTGCCCGCCCGCTGTGGCTCCAGCCCAAATTGCGTGCAATATGCCCTTCTGCCATGCTGGGCACACCCGGTTGCGGCTCCTCATCGAGCACCAACTTGACGTTCAAGACATCTTGCGCGCGGCCTCTGAACACCGCCAGTGCCCGATGCGACGGCACACGGGCAATAGGCTCCTCGTAGTCAAAGTAATCCGCAAACTTGCTGACATCGGCGTGGTGTTCGTCTTTGCCCGCCGCCAATCGGCTTTGAAAAAGCCCACACTCCCACAGCCACTCGCGCATGGTCTGAACCAACTTGGGGTCTTCGGCCCAACGCTCCGACAAAATGTCCCTCACCCCATCCAACACCAAAGCGGTGGTGGTGAAATCCACTCCGTCATCGCCGACCTTGGCGGCCACGAAAGCCTGCGCAGCGCTCTGGGGATCCAGCGTGGGGTCTGCCCAAAGTTGATCGGCCAAGGGCTCAATGCCCGCCTCAATCGCGATCTGGCCTTTGGTGCGGCGCTTGGGCTTGTAGGGCAGATACAGGTCCTCAAGCTCTTGCTTGGTCGCGGCATTCTGGATGGCCTGCGCCAAAGCCGGCGTCAACTTGCCCTGCTCATTGATGCTGCTCAGGACCGCCTCGCGCCGCTGGGCGAGCTCGCGCAAGTAAGCCAAACGGGCTTCCAACTCACGCAGCTGAATATCGTCCAAGCCACCCGTGACCTCTTTGCGGTACCGCGCGATAAAGGGCACAGTGCTTCCACCATCCAGCAAATCCACCGCCGCTTGAACTTGGCGCGCCGCCACTTTGAGCTCTTGCGCAATCTGCGCAACGATCACATCACTCATACACATCCAACAATAAAAAAGGCGGCGCCTTCGCCGCGATCAACCGGCATTATGCAAGACGCGTTTAGGGCAGGTCCGCGCGGGCTGGAGGCACCCGGCATCTCAGGTGCAAGGCCGTTCAAGCACGGCCGGCCAAGAATCGACAAAGCCCCACTCGTGGGGCTTTGGTCACGGCGACGTCAGCAAGGGCACGCAGACTGCCACCATGCCGGATGGGCCCGGTAGGAGCCCCTCCGGTGGCTCTCAGATGGCGCGCAACGCAGCCTTGAGTTGCTCACCCACTTCGGGGCGCTTGGCAAAGGGATCGGGCGGGTTGTCACCTGCCACGATGGCGTCAAAGCGGCTTTGCGCATTGCCCAATGCGTGGGGGTGGCTGTAGATATAGAAACGATTGTCAGCCATACCCTCAAAGACAAAGCGGGCCACATCAGCCGCCGTGACTTTGCCACTGGTGACTGCTTTCTCTGTCATGGCCTCACCAATCAATTGGCTTTGGGTCTTGGCTTGTGCCGCGACCGAATCAGGCTGGTTGCGCTCAGACTTGTGGATATTGGTGGCGACGAAATAGGGGCACAGCACCGACGCACTGACCTGATCAGTGACCAGACGCAAATCATTGAAGAGGGTCTCGGTCAGGCTAACCACCGCGTGCTTCGACACGTTGTAAATGCCCATATTCGGTGGCGTCAACAAGCCGGCCATGCTGGCCGTATTGACGATGTGCCCACGGTAACTGGGATCCGCCTTGGCGGCTTCAAGCATCATCGGCGTGAACAAACGCACCCCGTGAACCACGCCCCACACATTGACGCCGAGGACCCAGTCCCATTCAGCAACGGTGTTTTCCCAGATCAAACCGCCTGAGCCAACGCCTGCGTTGTTGAATACAAAGTGTGGCGCACCGAACGTGTCCTTGACCTCGGTCGCCAAAGCCTCCATGGCCGACGCATCGGCCACGTTGACTTGCCTCGCCAACACCCTCACGCCCAACGCTTCACACTCTTGCTGGGCCGCCGCAAGTGCATCGGCCTGCACGTCGACAAGCACCAGGTTCATGCCGCTTCGCGCGCCAATGCGCGCGCACTCCAAGCCAAAGCCAGAGCCCGCGCCAGTCAACACCGCCGTTTTGCCTTGCAAATCTTTCAACATATCGTCCCCTTCATGTGTGGCGAATGGCGCCAACTGGTCTCACACCAGCTTGACCAATTGCTTGCCAAAGTTCTTGCCCTTGAGCAAACCCAAGAACGCTTCGGGCGCAGACTCAAGACCCTGGGCCACGGTCTCGCGGGGGCGCAGCTGACCTTGCGCGACCAGTCCACCCAGCTCTGCCAAGGCTTGTGGCCACAACTCCATATGCTCACTGACGATGAAGCCTTCGATCTTCAGTCGATTCACCAAAATCAACGCTGGATTGGCCATCGGCAACGGCGCGCCGTCATAGCCAGCGATCATGCCGCAGACAGCAATGCGCGCGAATTCATTGGTGCGAAGCAACACAGCATCCAACACCATGCCGCCAACGTTTTCAAAATGGCCATCGATGCCATTGGGGCAAGCCTGCTTGAGTGCCTTGGACAGAGACAAGTAATCGCTGTGTTCGCGGTAATCAATGCAGTCATCAAACCCCAACTCGTTGACCACGTATGCGCACTTTTCAGGTCCCCCTGCAATGCCCACCACTCGACAGCCCCGTGCTTTGGCCAGCGCGCCGTAGGCACTTCCAACCGCACCACTGGCGGCACTCACCGTGACGGTGTCGCCAGCTTTGGGGGCAATGATTTGTGTCAAGCCATACCACGCCGTCACGCCTGGCATCCCCACCGCACCCAAGTAGTAGCTCAGAGGCACGTGGGTCGTGTCGACGCGGCGCAGCAGGCCTGGAACCTCAGCATCCACCACGCTGTACTCTTGCCAACCGCCCATGCCAACGACAGCGTCACCGACGCTGAATTTCGGATTTTCACTGGCGACCACTTCGCCCACTGTGCCGCCAATCATTACCTCGTTGAGCGGCTGAGGCTGGGCGTAGCTCTTGCTCTCGTTCATGCGCCCGCGCATATAGGGGTCGAGACTGAGGTAATGGTGGCGCACCAACACTTGACCGGGAGCGAGCGCAGGTGTTTCGACCTCACGCATTGCAAAGTGCTCGGTCTTGGCCTCTGCGGCAGGACGAGCGGCCAGAACGATTTGGCGATTGGTTGGCATAGTTGATCTCCGGTTAGATTTGTTTGTGTTTAAACGCTTTGGGCATCCGGCTGAACACCTTAAAGGTGCCCGTCGCATGGCAACAGGGACGCCCTTGGGCATCCATGATCGTCGCCTCGGCAAAAGCCAAGGCACTGGTGCGGTGGAGCAAACGGCCCTTGGCGGTCACCTCGCCGACCGCCCCCCGCATGAAGCTGGTTTTCATCTCAATGGTGGCGCAACCCACGTCATCCGTCTCGGCACTGCGGATGGCGTGCGCCATCGTCACATCCAATAAGGTCATCAACGCGCCGCCGTGCACCACATCAAACGAGTTCTCGTGTTCCCGACCCGGGCGCAGTCGGATGTGGGCCTCTCCGTTTTCAAAACGCATCAACTCAAAGCCCAAGTGCTGGGCAAACGGTACGATGCGAGGCCACTCCAGCGGCTGTTCAACGGCACTCATCAGCCAGCCGTCACCGCGCTCACGCCGCCATCCACTGCCATCCACTGGCCAGTGATGTGCTTGCCAGCGGCGCTGGCGTACATCAGGGTCAAGCCCTTCAAGTCATCGTCATCGCCCAGTCGGCGCAGCGGCGAGCCTTTGGCCAAGCGCTCTTCCCCCAACTGATCGATCAAGCCACTGGCCATTTTGGTTCGGAAAAAACCAGGGCAAATGGCATTCACACGAATGCCGTGCACGCCCCACTCCGCGGCCAAGGTCTGGGTGAAGGTGATCACTGCGCCCTTGGAGGTGTTGTAAGCGATGGTCTTCATGCCCTCAGGATTGCCACCCAAGCCCGCGATCGACGAAATATTGATGATGCTGCCGCTCTTGCGCGGAATCATGGAGCCGTTGGCAATGGCCTTGCTCAGCAAAAAGTAGCCGCGCACGTTGAGGTTCATGACCTTGTCCCAAGCCTCAGTCGGGTGCTCCTCAGCCGGTGCGCCCCAAGATGCGCCGGCGTTGTTGATCAGGATATCGATGCCTCCGAGACGCTCGATGGACTCAGTCGCCAATCGGTTGATATCGACCTCTTGCGCGCAATCGGCGGCAATCCAGCCAGCATCAATCCCTTGCTTTTGCAGGATCGAGCAGCCATGTTCCAGCTCATCGGGTTTGCGCGCCGACAGCATCACGCGCGCACCCGCTTCGCCCAGGGCTTGCGCCATTTGCAGACCCAGGCCTCGTGAGCCGCCAGTGATCAGGGCCGTTTTGCCCTTGAGTGAAAACAAATCTAGAACGTTGTGCGACATCGAAATTCTCCAAAAATTAGTTCAAGTGCCTGCCTGACGGCCATCGGACCATTGTGTCGAGGCCTGAGTTTGGACCCTGTCTCAAGCGGGATAAGCCCGCGGCGTTTGAGCTATTGAGCCTCTCACACCGCGGTTTCATCGACGTAATCCATGCACATTCGACCAGACACCGCCGCCTTTAAAAACGGCGCCAACGCCACATGAGTGGGGTGCGTTTGGTAGGCCTTCAAAGCGGCCTCATCACTGAACTCGCTGTACAACATCAAATCGGCAGTGCACCCGGGCATGGCGCCAATGCGCGCCTCAAAACGACCTTGCCCCGGCACCAAGCCAACGCATTGCTCGAGCAGACCTTTGGCCTTAAGCACGTTTTCGGCTTTGGTGCCACCGTCATATTCGTCTTTGAAAGTCCACATGATGATGTGCGTGAGCATGGGCTAAGTCTCCTGTGTGTGTCGATCTCAGAACGCCTCTTCAGGCATATCAGCAGCCGTTTGATCGCGGTTGCGCGCCACGATCAGCCAAGCCTCAATCTTGGGTAGCTCGTAGCGGAAGAAGAAGTCGCAGGCACGCAAGCGCCCTTCATTGGCCGGCTGATGCGTATCGGCATCCTGGTCGCAAACCGCGAGCGCCACATCCAGCCAGGTCCATGCCAGCACCATATGCCCAAACGCCTGCATATAGGGCACTGCGTTGGCCAGTGCGGCATTGGCGTCAACATCGCCCTCAAACGTCCAGATCGCCTCTGTGACCATGGAGACTTCTGCCAACGCGCCCTCCAGCGCATTGGCGTGATCACGCAGCCGAGGCACGATTGAGGCCTCACCAATGGTGTGCATGATTTTTTCGCCAAGCAATCGCAACGCCGCACCATCCATCATGCGCACCTTGCGACCCAACAGATCGATCGCTTGAATGCCGTGCGTGCCCTCGTGGATCATGTTGAGGCGGTTGTCGCGCCAATACTGTTCCACCGGGAAATCGCGGGTGTAGCCGTAACCACCGTGAATTTGAATGGCCAATGAATTTGCCTCCAAGCACCACTCTGAAGGCCAGCTCTTGGCGATCGGCGTCAAAATCTCGAGCAACAACTTGGCTTCCGCCTTGGCGGCCGCGGTTCCTGTGCGGGTCTCGTCGACCCACTGCGCACAACGCAGCAAGAGGGCCAGAGCGCCCTCGCCGTAACTCTTCTGAGCGAGCAACATCCGCTTGATGTCCGCGTGCTCGATCAAGGTGACTTGGGGCGATGCGGGGTCTTTGCCCGCCGCCCCTTGCAAGCGCCCTTGGGGCCGCTGACGGGCATAGGCCAAACTGGCGTCATAGCCCGCTAACCCCAGCATCGTGGCGGCGAGGCCCACTCCGATGCGGGCCTCGTTCATCATGTGGAACATACACAGCAGCCCCTGCCCTGGCTCTCCCACACGGTAACCGATGGCGCCGGCTTGTCCATTCACCGGGAACTTGCCCTCACCAAAGTTGAGCAAGGTGTTGGTGGTGCCGCGCCAGCCGCACTTGTGATTCAAACCAGCCAGCGCAACGTCATTGCGCTCACCGGTGAGCTCGCCTTGCGCATTGACCATCTTTTTAGGCACGATGAACAGAGAAATTCCTTTCACGCCCGGCACCAACTGGCCGCTGTCATCGGGGATCTTGGCCAAAACCAAGTGCACGATGTTGCCGCTGAGCTCGTGCTCGCCGGCTGAAATCCACATCTTGTTGCCACGCAGGCGATAGCGTGGGCCAAGCGGATCGGACTCATAGTCGTCACCGTCAGGCACTGCTCTTGTGACGATATCGGAGAGGCTGGAGCCCGCCTGTGGCTCTGACAAACACATCGTGCCCGACCACTCACCGCTGAACTCGCGGCGCGCGAACACTTCGCGCTGCATCTCGGTGCCGTGCGCCATCAATAAATTGGCGTTGCCCGTCGTCAACATTCCCGAGCCGATGCTCACCGACGCGTGTGCGAAAAACGCATTTGCCGAAGCCTCGACCACGTAGGGCAACTGCATCCCGCCCCACTCGTAATCTTGCGCTGCACTCAACATCCCGCTCTCGGCATACGCGCGTTGCGCGTCATGGGTGGCTTGCGGCAGGATGACTTTCTCGCCATCAAAACGAGGCTCTTCCGTGTCGACCAAGCGATTGAAGGGGGCATACTTTTCGCGCGCAATGCGCTCGCAGGTATCCAGCACCGCATCAAATGTTTCACGACTGTGATCGTTGAAACGCTCTCGCTGCGTCAATTGCTCGACTTTGAGCCAGTCGTGCAACAAAAAGTCCATGGTGGTGCGCAAACTCATGCTGTCTCATCTCCACTGATTGAGGCGACCCAGTCACCCTCGAAAAAAAGGGATGGGTGAAAGCCTTCGGTTTTCACAACCATCCCTTTGTGTGTTCACCCATTCGCACATCGGATGCAGCCCCGATGTGCGACGCCGATCACAACACTTCAAATATGCCGGCTGCGCCCATACCACCACCAATGCACATGGTGACGCACACGCGCTTGGCACCGCGACGCTTGCCTTCGATCAATGCATGACCCACCAAGCGTTGACCGGACACGCCGTAGGGGTGACCCAGCGCAATGGCGCCACCGTTGACGTTGAGCTTGTCGGCAGGGATGCCCAGCTTGTCACGGCAGTACAGGACCTGCACGGCAAACGCTTCATTCAACTCCCACAAGTCAATGTCCGCCACGCTCAGGCCCAAGCGCTTGAGCACCTTGGGCACTGCAAAGACTGGACCAATGCCCATTTCATCTGGCTCACAACCAGCAACCGCAAAGCCGAGGAAACGACCCAGGGGCTTGAGACCACGCTGGTTGGCGAGCTCTTCGTTCATCACCACGCAGGCACCAGCACCGTCAGAGAATTGGCTGGCATTGCCGGCAGAGATCACACCACCGGGCATCGCAGAGCGAATGCCGCTGATGCCTTCTTTGGTGGTGCCTTCGCGCGTGCCTTCGTCTTTGCTCACGGTGACCTTTTTGGTCATCAAACCGAGCTTGGGGTCAGCGACGCCCATGGTGACTTCGATGGGCGCGATTTCAGCATCGAACAAACCAGCGGCCTGAGCGGCGCAGGCCTTTTGCTGACTGGCGGCGCCGTACTCGTCCATGACGTCGCGAGAGATGCCATACCGCTTGGCGACTTGCTCAGCGGTTTGCAACATGCTCCAGTAAATCTCGGGCTTCACGGCCTCGAGGTTGGGGTCCTTGATCATGTGCAAGTTCATCTCTTGTTGAACGCAAGAGATGCTTTCCACGCCACCGGCCACATACACGTCACCCTCACCGGCTATCACGCGCTGCGCGGCCATGGCAATGGTTTGCAAACCAGAGGAGCAAAAGCGGTTCACCGTCATGCCCGAGGTCGTGATGGGACAGCCTGCGGCAAGCGCGATTTGGCGCGCGATGTTCATGCCAGTGGCGCCCTCGGGGTTGGCACACCCCATGATGACGTCGTCCACTTCAGCGGCATCAATGCCGGCACGCGCAATCGCGTGCTTGACGGCGTGGCCACCGAGCGTGGCGCCGTGGGTCATGTTGAAAGCACCCTTCCAGCTCTTGGCCAGCGGCGTGCGTGCGGTAGAAACAATAACGGCAGAAGTCATGTGTGATCTCCAATGTGACGCGCCGCGGTGGCGCGTCAAAAATGATGTAGGGGTTAGAGCTGACCGGTGAAGTTTTTGCCTTCAGCCACCAAGCGCGCCAGCAAAGGCGCGGGTTGCCAGAACTTGGCATCGTCGGCAGGGTTTTGAGCAAATCGCTTCATGACCTGAGTGACATTGAACAAGCCCACTTCGTCGGCATATCGCATCGGGCCACCACGCCAGAATGGGAAGCCATAGCCAGTCAAATACACCATGTCGATGTCACTGGCCTTGCTGGCGATGCCCTCTTCCAGAATGTGCGCCGCCTCGTTGACGAGGGCGTACACCAAGCGTTGCACGATTTCTTCGTCGCTGATCTTGCGCTGAGGGGCACCCACTTCCTTGCGATGCTTCTCGAGCATCTCGGCCACCACTGGGCTCGGAATCGGCTTGCGCTGACCGGGCGCGTAGTCATACCACCCTGCTCCGGTTTTCTGACCAAAGCGACCCAATTCGCACAGGCGATCAGCGGAGGCGCTGTAAGTGACTTCAGGCTTTTCGACATAGCGGCGCTTGCGAATCGCCCAGCCAATGTCATTGCCAGCCAAGTCGCCCATCCGGAACGGTCCCATGGCGAAGCCAAATTTCTCGATCGCGCGGTCAATTTGCTCTGGACTGGCGCCTTCGTCCAGCATGAAGCCCGCTTGGCGGCTGTACTGCTCAATCATGCGGTTGCCGATGAACCCATCGCACACACCAGACACCACGGTCGTCTTTTTGATTTTCTTGCCGATCGCCATCACCGTCGCCATGACGTCCTTGGCCGTCTTGGCACCACGCACCACTTCAAGCAGCTTCATCACGTTGGCAGGGCTGAAAAAGTGCATTCCCACCACGTCTTCAGGGCGCTTGGTGAAGCTGGCAATTTTGTTGACATCCAGGGTGGAGGTGTTGGACGCCAAAATCGCGCCGGGTTTCATGACCGCATCCAACTGTTTGAACACCGCTTCTTTCACGCCGATTTCTTCGAACACTGCTTCGATCACCAAGTCGGCATCCTTGAGGTCTTCGTAATTCAAAGTGGTCGACAACAACGCCATGGTGGCATCGTATTTTTCTTGCTTGAGCTTGCCTTTCTTGACACGGGCTTCGTAGTTCTTGCGAATCGTCGCAATGCCGCGATCCAAAGCCTCTTGCTTCATTTCAAGGATGGTGACAGGGATGCCTGCATTCAAGAAGTTCATGGAGATGCCGCCGCCCATCGTGCCGGCACCAATCACGGCCACCTTTTTGATGTCGCGCTTGGGCGTATCGCTGGGCACGTCTGCGATCTTGCTGGTGGCACGATCGGCCATGAAAATGTGGCGCAGCGAACGGCTCTCAGGCGTCATCATGAGATTCACGAAGATTTCGCGCTCGTTGCGAATGGCATCGTCGAATTTCATCTTGGTGCCGGCCTCGATCGCATCGACACACTTGACGGGGGCAGGTAAATTTTTGGCCATGCCCTTGACCATGTTGCGCGCGAACTGGAAGTAGGCATCGCCCTTGGGGTGCTTGTTGGGCAGGTTGCGCACCAAAGGCATGGGGCGCGCGTCGGCCACTTTTTGCGCGAATGCCACGGCGTCATCCATCAAAGACTCGGGGCTAGCCGTCACTTTGTCGAACAGCTTTTGACCGGGAATCGCTGCCAGCATTTCGCTGTTCATGGGCTCGCCGCTCACGATCATGGACAACGCCGCCTCAACACCGATGACCCGGGGCAGTCGCTGAGTGCCGCCCGCACCGGGGATCAAACCCAGCTTCACTTCGGGCAACGCGACCTTGCAGCCAGGCGCGGCGATGCGGTAGTGGCAGCCCAGTGCCAGCTCCAAGCCGCCACCCATGGCCACGCTGTGCATGGCGGCAACCACTGGCTTGCTCGAGTTTTCAACTGCGACGATGACGGACAGCAAATTGGGGTCTTGGTAGGCCTTGGGGCTACCGAATTCCTTGATGTCTGCCCCGCCAGAAAATGCCTTGCCTGCGCCGGTCAACACAATGGCCTTGACTGCGGCATCGCCGTTGGCTTGCTCCAGCCCTGACACGATGCCAAGGCGAGTCGACAAGCCCAAACCGTTCACAGGCGGGTTGTCTAAGGTGATCACGGCGACATCGCCGCGTACTTCGTATTGAGCTGTCATTGGGCCTCCAAATGCACAAAAGCGGGGTGTAAACACAGATTCGTCTAAAAACGAACGCGCGTTCGATAATATGCCAAAACCGCCCTGAATCTTTTGAACCCTTTGTCACAGCAGGGACAAAATTCGCGCCTCAGCCCCGTCACTTCTCGCCCAAGGTGTCCTGGCCCCTTTTAATTCCCGAATCCCTGCGGGGCGATCCCGAGCGAGGGACAATGGCCGCATGAACGCCCCCCTGCCCCACATCGCCGCACCTCCATGGGGCCAGACCTACCGCAACGCACACCCAGCCTTTGGACTGCCAGTTGAACCCAGTCCGGTGCCGCAGCCATCTTGGGTCTTTCGCAACCAGCGCTTGGCTGAAGAATTGGCGCTTCCCGACCCGTGGTGGACCTCCGAGGCGGCGCTGAGCCTGCTATCGGGCAACGGCACCGACCCCGGCAACCTCCCTCATGCCTGTGTGTACAGCGGGCACCAGTTTGGGCATTGGGCTGGACAGTTGGGAGACGGCCGCGCGCTGCTCCTTGGGGATTGGCGCACGGGCGCGAGCAGACAAGAGATTCAACTCAAGGGCGCTGGACCCACGCCCTATTCCCGCATGGGCGATGGCCGCGCTGTCTTGCGATCAAGCTTGCGCGAGTACTGGGCCAGTGAAGCGATGCACGCTCTAGGGGTGCCGACCACGCGGGCACTCGCCTTGGTCCAATCTCCGCTGCCTGTGCGGCGTGAACGGGTGGAGACCGCTGCCATCCTGACCCGCACGGCACCCAGCTTTATCCGGTTTGGACACTTCGAGCATTTCGCTCACCATGGGATGCCCGATGCGCTCACTGCTCTGATCGAGCACGTCTGCACAGATGTGTGGGCCGACATTGGGCAGGCCCACCAGGGTGACGAGCGCGTGGCTGCGCTCTTGCAGCGCGCGGTGACCCGCTCGGCGGACCTCGTGGCGGCCTGGCAATGCATGGGCTTTTGCCACGGCGTGCTGAACACCGACAACATGAGTCTGCTCGGCATCACGCTCGACTATGGCCCCTTTCAATGGATGGACGCCCACGTCCCCGACCACATTTGCAACCACTCCGATACCTTTGGTCGCTACGCGTTTGACCAACAGCCCAGCATTGTTTACTGGAACCTCCAGGCGCTGGCTGTGGCTTTGCGACCCGCCGTGGCGTCCGAATCTGTGTTGGTGCAAGCCTTGAGCGCGTTTGGCCCCAGGTACGCCGAGGCTTGGCGAGCCGGCATGGCGAACAAATTGGCCATGAGCCAAGCGCAGGGGCATGAGGACCAACGCACCGAGTTGATTCGCGGTTGGGTCGGCTTGCTGGCCAGCCAGCGCGCAGACCATACCCGCGCGCATCGTCGGCTCGCGGAAGTCTTATCCAGAGCGCCGAGCTGGAATGCACTCGAACGCACCCCACTGGCTCTGCAGCAAGAGTTTGGGCAAAGCCCAGATTTCGACGCGTGGTGGCGCGACGCGCGCGCCTTGTGGCAGCAATTGGCCGATCACCCCCAGACGTTGGGCGCGCCACTGCTGCGCACCAACCCCAAGTACGTGTTGCGCAACCACATGGCGCAAGAGGCCATTGACGCCGCCGAACGGGGTGATCTGCGCCCCGCGCAGCGCTTGTTAGAAGTCATCACGCAGCCTTTCGACGAACACCCCAGCCATGAGAGCTGGGCCTACGACGTGCCCTCGTGGGCGCAGACGCTGGCAGTCAGCTGCTCGTCTTGAAGGCACCGCCGTTGGGCTTAAAGATATAGTTTCACCATGCACATCAACAGCCTTGATCACCTCGTGCTCACCGTGCGCGATCTGGACGCCACAGTCGACTTTTACTGTCGTGTCTTGGGTATGGAAAAAGTCGTTTTCGGCAACCAACGCTTGGCCTTGTCATTCGGGAGCCAAAAAATCAACCTGCACCAGGCCGGCAAAGAGTTTGAGCCCAAGGCTCAGGCGCCCACTCCGGGCAGCGCAGACTTGTGTTTCTTGACCGACTTGCCGATGCCCGATGTCGTGGCCCATTTGCACCGCAGCCAAGTGGCCATCACCGAAGGGCC
>JBEAPX010000078.1:0-4312 GCA_041164205.1 Pseudomonadota bacterium | reverse complement strand
AATCTCAGCGCCCGATAAGACTAAGCCATTCACCGTTTCTGGGGGCAACTTGGTGACTTAGCCCAAAAAGAAAAAGCGACCACAAGGGAGTGGTCGCTTTCCTGTTTCTGGTTTGCAATGTACTGTGGCGGAGAGAGAGGGATTCGAACCCTCGGTACTGCCTAAACAGTACGCCGGATTTCGAATCCGGTGCATTCGACCACTCTGCCATCTCTCCGATGCATTGGGCTGTGGTGTCGCCCGAGACTGTACCTCAATTCGAGGTGTCAGTATTCGATCAATCCTGCGGTTCGAGCAAGGTGGCTGGCTTGCGAGCGGCTTTTGACGTTCAAGCGGCGAAAGAGTCGCCACAAGTGGACTTTCACGGTGTGCTCAGAGATCTCTAACTTGTCGGCAATTTCTCGGTTACTCATGCCGCGGTCCAACATGACCAAGAGTTGCTTTTGACGCTTGGAGAGTTTTTCGGGGATGGCGGGGCCGTCTTCTTCTTGGGACGGCGTTTCATCGTGCATGAAATCTTTGAGTATGCGCGTGATGTGCGCGGCGCCGAGTGACTTTTCGATGTAGGCATCCGCACCCGCTTCTTTGGCCAAATCGGCGTAATCCACGGCCGCTGAGGCCGACAGGATCAAGATGGATGCGTCCGGAAACATCTTGCGCATTTCGCGCACCCCAGATACGCCATGGGTGTCGGGCAGGCGCAAGTCGAGACAAATCAATTCAGGTTCGCCGTGGTCGTTGACAGCCTGCTGGATCATGCCCAGCCGATCCAACTCAACAATGTTGGCCTTGGTGCGCAGACGGCGCAACAACATGACTACGGCTTCGCGCATCATGGGGTGATCGTCGATGACAAAAATGCTCATGGCTGACTACTCAATACTCTTCGGGTCGCGTAAGTACTCTACCTACGATTAATGAGTCAATAATACATTGAAAGCACGGAATTAATGAAGATTGTGCCCCTGTGGGGCAGACTTGGTTCTCTGAATAGTTATTCTTTAGTAATTAAGGCCAATTGCAGCGCGCACATCTGACATGGTTTCTCTAGCAACTTTTTGTGCTTTTTGCGTCCCCAACTCGATGATTTCGCGCACCATTTTTGGTTGATCCACAAAAGGTTGGGCGCGCTCAAGCATGGGTTGTTGTTCTTGCAAGATGGCATCGATCAAGGGCTGCTTGCAGGTCAAGCAGCCGAAGGCAGCCTTGGGGCAGCCGTCTCGCACCCAAGCGCAGGTCTCTGCATCTGAATACACCTTGTGAAACTGCCACACGGGACACGCATCGGGGTTGCCTGGGTCGCTGACTTTGACGCGGGCGGGGTCGGTTGGCATCCGCTTAACCTTTTGCTCGACGCTGGGGGCGGCCTCTCGCATGGCGATGGCGTTGCCGTAGCTCTTGCTCATCTTGGCGCCATCTAGCCCGGGTAGGCGAGAGGCCTCGGTCAGCAGGGCTTGGGGCTCGACCAATACGGCTCGCCCGGTGCCTTTGAACCAGCCTTGCAATCGTTCTTTTTCATCGGCACTGAGGTCTGCGTGACCGAGCACAAAGCCCATGGCTCCTTCCAGCGCGGCTTCGTCACCGGTCTCTTGAAATTTCTTGCGGCTTTTTTCGAGCCGCTTGGCACTGTCTTTGCCCAGCTTGTCTAGAGAAGCCGCGATCAGGACGTCGAAATTGGCCTCGCGCCCGTAGAGGTGATTGAACCGGCGCGCGGCTTCACGGGTCAACTCCACGTGGCTGGCCTGGTCTTCACCGACGGGCACCCAGTGGGCTTTGTAAATCAGGATGTCAGCTGCTTGTAGCAGCGGATACCCCAAGAAGCCGTAGGTCGACAAATCTTTGTCTTTCAGCTTTTCTTGTTGGTCTTTGTAGGTGGGGACGCGTTCGAGCCAGCCCAGCGGTGTGCCCATCGCCAACAGGGTGAACAACTCGGCGTGCTCTGGAATGCGGCTTTGCAAAAACATCGTGCATTTTTCAGGATCTAAGCCAGCAGCCAACCAGTCGATGACCATTTCGTATACGTTCTGCTCGATGACTTCTCGGTGCTCGTAGTGCGTGGTGAGCGCGTGCCAGTCCGCCACAAAGTAGAAGCACTCCATCTCTTCTTGCAGGCGAACCCAGTTTTTGAGCGCTCCGTGGTAGTGGCCCAAATGCAGTTGTCCAGTGGGGCGCATCCCCGAGAGTACGCGTTGTTTTGCGGCAGTCATATTCAGTTAAATAACATGTGCACCAGTTGCGGAAGCAGTGGCAAGTGAAGGAAAAAATCAAAGATGGGGCGCAGCCAAAACTGGCCCACCAGGCCGGTGAACACCAAAGCGAGCACGATGAAAATCCCAAACCGCTCGAGCTTGGCAACTTGCAGAGCCATTGGTGTGGGCAACGCGCCGACCAGAATGCGCCCACCATCCAAAGGGGGCAACGGAAACATATTGAACGCAAACATTCCAATGTTGACCACCACGCCCGCACCACACATTTTGTAAAAAAAGAGCTCTTGCACGCCCACAAATTGCAACACCAACGCCAGGACAACCCAAAAAACCACTTGGACCAGATTCGCCATCGGCCCGGCGAGCGCGACCCAAATCATGTCCTGCTTGGGGTGGTTGAGGCGACCAAATGCGACGGGAACCGGTTTGGCAAAGCCGAACATGAACTGCCCACCGGTTGAGAAATACAGCACCAGTGGCAATACCACTGTGCCCATGGGGTCGATGTGTTTGATCGGGTTCAGGGTGACCCGACCCAAGAGCGATGCGGTGGGGTCTCCCAGGCGTTTGGCTGCGTAGGCGTGGCCAGCCTCATGCAGCGTGATGCCAAAGATCACCGGTAGCGCCCAGACGGTGATGGTGGTGATCAGTTGTGCAATGTCCATGGCGTTATTGTCACAGACCGACGCGTTCTAGGGCGCCAGCGCCTTGGCGGATGACCTCGGCGTCGCCTCCGGTGTTCATGGGCGTCAGGTCCAGCACCGTGGTGGCCTGGAGCGCGCAGCCACCGGCGTCAATGATGGCGGCCAGCTCGTGCTCGAGGGCCTGGCGGATGTCGGCGGCGTCGTTCAATGGGTCGTCTTCGCCCGGCAGGACCAGCGTCGTGCTCAGGACGGGTGCGCCAAGCGTTTGCAACAGCAGTTGGGTGACTTTGTGATCCGGCACGCGCAGGCCAATGCTCTTGCGAGACGGGTGACTGACCCGTCTGGGCACTTCTTTGCTGGCGTCTAGCAAAAAGGTGTAGGGGCCCGGCGTGCCTAATTTCAAGAGGCGATATTGGCGGTTGTTGACCTTGGCGTAGGTCGACAATTCACTCAAGTCTTGGCACATCAGCGTCAGGTGGTGTCGCTCATCGATTTGGCGAATGCGGCGCAGCCGATCCACCGCCGATTTGTCATCCAAGTGGCACACCAACGCATAGGACGAGTCCGTGGGGACCGCTACCACGCCGCCTTTTTGGATGCACTCCACCGCCTGCTTGATCAAGCGCGGCTGGGGGTTGTCCGGGTGGACCTCAAAAAACTGGGACATGGTGTTTAGTGCGCCGAACAGCGGTGGATGCGGTGATCCAAGGCTTCCCAAATCGGCTTCAGGCCGCTGGGTAGCTCGGGCAGGGTGCCCAAATCAATTCGGCTTTCACCCGGCCCGTGGAAATCGCTTCCCCGAGAAGCATACAAATCAAACTCACGCGCCATGTCAGCGTATGTTTTGTATTCCGACTGGGTGTGGCTGCCCGTCACGACTTCGACGCCAATACCGCCGTGGGCCTTGAACTCAGAAAACAGGGCGTACTCTTCAGTTGGGTTAAAACGGTACCGCGCAGGGTGAGCGATCACGGCGGCACCGCCGGCTTGGGTGATCCACCGCACCGCACTGCTCAGGCTGGCCCACTGGTGCGGGACGTAGCCGGGCTTGCCCTCGGCGAGGTAGCGCCTGAACACATCAGACAGGTCGCTCGCTTTGCCGATTTCGACGAGGTAGCGCGCGAGATGGGCTCGTGAAATCAGATGGGGGTTACTGACATATTTCAGCGCGCCTTCAAAGGCATTGGGAATGCCAACCTTGAGCAGTTCTGCCGCCATTTGCCGTGCGCGCTGCTCTCGCCCCCCACGGGTGGTTTCCAGTCCCGCTGCCAAAGCGCTGTTGTTGAGATCAAAGCCCAGACCCACGATGTGCACGGTGGTTCCGGCAAATGTCACCGAGATCTCTGTGCCACTCAGGTAATCCAGGCCCAGCGCTTGCGCGGCATCCAAGGCCTCGCGCTGACCGCCAATCTCATCGTGGTCTGTGAGTGCCCACAAAGTGACACCTTGCGCGTGAGC
>JBEAPX010000077.1:0-11534 GCA_041164205.1 Pseudomonadota bacterium | reverse complement strand
TGACAAAACCTTAAACGGTGTGCGGATGAGTGGCGCGAACCCGGCGGGTGCAGATGGGTCACGCCGAAGCGCGGCCACGCGCTGCGGTCTTGGGGGCGCAACCGCGGGCCACCATCACCGCCAGCCGCAGCAAGGCCTGCCATGGGTCTGTCGGCCAGCCTTCGGGTTTGAGCCCTTTGACAATACCGTCCACGGTGTGGGCGTGGCGCAACCACAGCTGCAATGTGCGCAAAGGGAGTTGGGGCAACGCCCGCTCCATGAGCTTTTCGCGAGGCCCCCAGACGCGGTGGCTGCGCAAGGCCACGGGGAGGGGCACGCCTTCGCCCAGGTCTTGTTTGATTTTGACGAGGGCGCGAATGTCTTCGGCCAACGCATAGTGGACCAGCACGGCTGCGGTGCCTTCGGCCTGAAGCCCATCCAGCATCCGTGGCACGCGATCGAGCCGCCCAGCCAACACCGTTTGCGCGAAAGAGAACGGGTCGTAACGCGCGACGTTGAGCACGGCCGATTCGATTTGGGCGAGCGTCAATTCACCGCTGGGGTAGAGGAGGGCGAGTTTTTGGATCTCTTGGTGAGCGGCCAATAAGTTGCCCTCGACGCGATCCGCAAAAAACTGCAGTGTGTGTTGGCCCTCGACGCCTTCGACCACGTGCTGGCCTTGAGCGGCCATGCGCTGGGCGATCCATTGAGGCAAGGCTTGGCGTTCGATGTTGTCGATTTTGATGGTGACGCCACATTGCCCCAGTGCATTGAACCAAGCGGTCTTGGTGCTCGCAGCATCTAAGCGGGGCAAGATCACGAGGGTGATGGTGCTTTCGTCATGCGCGGCATTTTCGGCCAGGGTTTGCAAGGCGGTAGAGCCGTCTTTGCCCGGTTTGCCCGTGGGGATTCGAATCTCGACCAACTGGCGGTCGGCGAACAACCCCATCGAGGCACTGCTGGCCAACGCGGAGCTCCAGTCATATCGGGCGCCTTGGGCGGTATGAACAATGCGCTCGGTGCAACCCGCTTCGCGCGCAGCAGTGCGAATCGCATCGGCGGCTTCTTGGACCAGCAGGGTTTCGTCGCCCCACACGGTGTAGAGGCTGCGCACGCTCTGGCTCAGGTGGGCTTTGAGTTGAGCGGGAGCGACTTGCATGGGTGTCAGCGACCGACGCGCGCGAGTTGATTCATGACTGCGGCAACGGTGCGCTGCTGCAGGGTCTCAAAAATCAGGGCCTCTTCTTCAGTTTTACCGAGCGCTTGTGTCTCGCTGTACGACAGGTCTTGTTCATACAGAGAGGTCTGGGGTGCCAACACTTCGTTGTTGTTTAGGTCGACCAAGGTCCAGCGGAATTGCACGCGCAGTTTGATCTCGCGCACTTGGCCAGAGGTGTTGGTGGCTTGCACGGTGCGCACCCGCTGATCGTCAATGACGACCAAGGTGTAGTCTGCGTCTACGCCAGGCTGCGGGTCCTCGTCTGAGGTGACCTTGGCGCCGCTGCGCTGGAGTTGCTTGGTCAATGCTTTCGCCACTGCGCCGGTGCTGCCGGTGATGCGCACCCCAAATGTGGGTAGGCTCGTGGCCCCGCGCAGGCGAAAGCCGCAAGCACTCAGAGCACCTGCGGCGGCTGATAGCAAGAGCGTGCGGCGCCACATGGTCACACCACCACGTTGACCAAACGCCCAGGAACGACCACCACTTTTTTGATGGGGTTGCCTTCGGCGTAACGTTGAACGGTATCGTCGGCCCGCGCGATCGCTTCGATGGCGGCCTTGTCGGCCTTGGCGTCAACGGTCAAGCTGCCACGCAGTTTGCCGTTGATTTGCAGCACCAACTCGATTTCGTCTTGCACCAAGGCGGCGTCATCCACTGTGGGCCAACTGACGTCAAGCAAATCACCGTGGGTTGCCGCATAACCCAGCGCTTGCCACACTTGATCGGTGGTGTGCGGGCAGGCGGGGTAGAGCATTCGGAGCAACAGCGAGAGGCCTTCGGTCATCGCGATGCGGTCGTTGACGTCGTCGCTGGGGGTGAAGCTCTCGAGTGCGTTCAAGGCCTTCATGCAGCCCGAAACCACTGTGTTGTATTGCATTCGCTCGTAGTCATAGCTGACTTGTCGGAGCACGAGGTGCAATTCGCGGCGCAGGTGTTTGGCGTTGGCGCTGAGGGCGCTGGCGTTCAGAGCCTGGCCCTGGGCCGCTTGGATGCTGGCGTGGTGCTTGTGCGCAAATTGCCAGACACGGCGCAAGAACCGGAAGCTGCCTTCCACCGCCGAGTCGTTCCATTCGAGAGTCGCCTCTGGTGGTGCCGTGAACATGGTGTACAGGCGAGCGGTGTCCGCGCCGTAGCGCTCGATCAGGTCTTGGGGGTCGACGCCGTTGTTCTTGGACTTGGACATGGTGCCCACGCCCTCGTAGGTGATCTCGGTGCCCACGGGCAGCGCGCCGACCGCATTCTTTAGGCGTGCGCCAATGATCTTGCCGCTGTCATCGAGCACGTGTTCGACGTCGTGCGGCCAGAAGTACTCGACGCCGCCTTTTTCGTTGCGGCGGCTGTAGATGTGGTTGAGCACCATGCCTTGCGTGAGCAGTTTGGTGAAAGGCTCATTGACCTTGACCAAGGCCATGTCGCGCATGACTTTGGTCCAAAAGCGCGCATACAGCAGGTGAAGAATGGCGTGTTCGATGCCGCCGATGTATTGGTTCATCGGCATCCAGTACTGCGCGCCTTCGGCGACCATGGCCTCGTCGTTCTTCGGGTCGCAATAGCGCATGAAATACCAGGACGAATCCACAAAGGTGTCCATGGTGTCGGTTTCGCGGCGCGCTGGCTTACCGCAGCACGGGCAGGCGACGTTCAAAAATGCTTCGCACTTGGCCAAGGGGTTGCCGGAGCCGTCGGGCACCAAGTCTTGCGGCAACACCACGGGCAAATCTTTTTCGGGCACAGGCACGGGGCCGCAATCGCCACAGTGGATGATGGGGATGGGTGTGCCCCAATAGCGTTGGCGGCTGATGCCCCAGTCGCGCAAACGCCAAGTGGTTTTCTTTTCGCCCAGACCTTTGGCCTCTAGCAGTTCAGCCACACGGTTGACCGCGGCTTTGTGGTCAAGCCCGTCGAGCTCGCCGGAGTGGATGCACTGTACCCCCACCTTGTCTGCGTACCAGTCCTGCCATTGGGTAGTGTCGTAGGTGCCGCTGCCATCGGCCTTGCCGATGACTTGTTGGATGGGGATGCCGTATTTGAGCGCAAATGCAAAGTCACGTTCATCGTGTGCAGGCACGCCCATCACGGCGCCGTCGCCGTAGCTCATGAGGACATAGTTGCCGACCCAGACCTCGATGGCTTGGCCCGTGATCGGGTGGGTGACCGTGAGGCCGGTGCGCATACCAACTTTTTCTTTGGTGGCGAGTTCGGCTTCGGTGGTGCCGCCTTGTTTGCACTCGGCGATGAACGCGGCCAATTCAGGGTTGCCTGCTGCTGCGTGTTCTGCCAGAGGGTGCTCTGCTGCGACCGCTGCGAAGGTCACGCCCATGATGGTGTCGGCCCGTGTGGTGAACACGTACATCTTGCCGTCGCCAATGGGTTGGCCGTCGGCACCTTGGATGTTGTGGGTAAACGCAAAGCGCACACCGGCGCTCTTGCCAATCCAGTTCTCTTGCATCAAGCGCACTCGCTCAGGCCAGCCGCTCAAGTAATCGGGGTCATCAGGGTTGGCCACGGCGCTCAACAGCTCTTCTGCATAGCCGGTGATGTTCAAGTAGTAACCTGGGATCTCGCGCTTTTCAACCACAGCGCCCGTGCGCCAGCCTTTGCCGTCGATCACTTGCTCGTTGGCCAACACGGTTTGGTCCACAGGGTCCCAGTTGACGACTTGGGTTTTGCGATAGGCGATGCCTTTGTCGAGCATCTTCAGGAACAGCCACTGGTTCCACTTGTAATAAGAGGGGTCGCAGGTGGCGACTTCGCGAGACCAGTCGATGGCCAGTCCCATCGCCTGCATCTGCTTTTTCATGTAGGCGATGTTGTCGTAGGTCCATTGCGCTGGAGGCACCCCGTTTTTGAGCGCTGCGTTTTCTGCGGGCAAACCAAACGCGTCCCAACCCATTGGCATGAGGACGTTGTAGCCCTGCATCCGCAGTTGGCGCGTCAACATATCGTTGATGGTGTAGTTGCGCACGTGCCCCATGTGCAGTTTGCCGCTGGGGTAGGGCAACATCGAGCAGGCGTAGTACTTGGGCTTGTTTTGGTCTTCGGTGACGCGGTAGGCATCGGCCGCTTGCCAACGGGCTTGGGATGCTTTTTCTAGGGCCTGTGGGTCAAATTGGTCTTGCATGGCGGTTGGGGTTTGAAGGGGTGCCAATAAAGCAAAAGAGCCGAATGGCGGCTCCGTCAACATAAGGCAGTGGCCGCAGCCACTGCCCGTGGAGTTAGAGAGAGGTCAGTCCGAGCACGTCATCCATGTTGTACAGACCAGGGCCTTGGGTGGCGAGGTAATGCACCGCGCGCAAACTGCCTGAGGCGTAGGTTGCGCGGCTGCTCGACTTGTGGGTGATTTCAATGCGTTCACCGGTGCCCGCGAACAGCACGGTGTGATCGCCCACGATGTCACCGCCCCGAATGGTCGAGAAACCAATGGTGCTGGGGTCGCGCTCGCCGGTGTGGCCATATCGCTCGTAGACCGCGCAGTCTTTCAGGTCGCGGCCGATGGCTTGCGCAATCACTTCGCCCATTTTCAGCGCCGTGCCGGATGGCGCGTCGACTTTGTGCCGGTGGTGGGCTTCGATGACTTCGATGTCGTAGCCGGTGGCGAGGGCTTTGGCCGCTTTTTCGAGCAGCTTGAGTGTGACGTTGACGCCAACGCTCATGTTAGGGGCCATGACGATGCCAATGGTTTTGGCGGCCTGCTGGATGCGTGCTTTTTGGGCGTCGTCAAAACCAGTGGTGCCGATGACCATGTTGACGCCAGCGGCTTCGCAGGCCTCGAGGTGGGCCAGCGTGCCTTCGGGTCGGGTGAAGTCGATGAGGCAGTTGGCGCCCTGCACGGCTTGGGCGATGTCGGCACCGATCACCACGCCTTGGGCTTGTCCCAAGAAAGCGGCTGCGTCTTGCCCCAATGCAGGACTGCTGGGCAGATCAAGGGCGGCGTGCAGGGTGGTGTCTGGGTCTGCCAGCACAGCCTCGATGAGCATTTTGCCCATCCGGCCACTGGCGCCAGGAATCACAATTTTCAACATAAGCGTGGCGTCACTGAATCAGGCCAGCGCCACTTTGCAGAGGTGGGTACTTGGCCTTGGGGGTGGGTTCGGGTGCGGTGGGCGCCGGTGTGGCGGGTGCCGCCTCGGGGGCTTTTTTCACTGCAGCGGCCGCGTCTAGCTGGGTCGGATCAACGGTGGGTACGGGGCGCGCGATGGACTGCACAAAATCGGCTTCTTTGGGCATGGTGTCGCCGTCAAAGCTCGCCAGAGCGCCGTCTTTGAAGTATAGCGTCAGGCGGCGTTGTTGCACGGGTTCGCCTTGGCGCTGGAAGCTAAACACATAGTCCCATCGATCGGCGTGGAACACGCTGCGCAGCAATGGCGTGCCGAGAATGGCGTTGACATCATCGCGAGCCATGCCGATGCGCAACAGGGCAACGCGTTCCTGCGTGATGACGTTGCCTTGCAAAATATCGGGCTGGTAAGGCGACAGAACTCGGTTCAGTGTGTTCTGCAAAGACGGCCCCTGTGCGCAGGCCCCGAGGGTCAGTGTCAAACTCAGCAGCGCTAAGCGATAGATCTGGGCTGGTGTGGGCATTTTCACTGTGAAATCCGGCCTTGAAAGGTGGAGAGTCTATGATCGCCCCATTGTAGTTCAGGGGCCCTTGCTGCACACGTGGCCTCAGAGGGAAGACGCACATGACCAACATCGACGAATTGAAAAGCATCGGACTCAAGGCAACAGCTCCGAGGCTAAAGATTTTGGAGGCGTTTCAACGTGCTGAGTCTCGCCACATGAGTGCCGAGGATGTGTACCGTGTGCTGATCGATAGCCAAGAAGACATTGGCTTGGCCACCGTCTACCGGGTCTTGCAGCAGTTTGAGCAGGCAGGCATCTTGAGCCGCAATAACTTTGAGTCTGGCAAGGCGGTTTACGAAATCAATGAGGGGCAGCACCACGACCACTTGGTGTGCCTGGATTGTGGTCACGTGGAAGAGTTTTTCGACGAGGCCATTGAAGTGCGCCAAAAAGCAGTGGCGCAAGCCCGAGGCTTCAAGCTACAAGAGCACGCGCTCTCGCTGTACGCCAGTTGCACCCGCCCCAACTGCGAGCACAAGGCCAAATCCGGCCAATGAAGGGCAGGGAGTCAGCGGTTGCTTACCGGCGCTTATTGAGTGCTCAGCGGCGGGGGTGTCGCCGTGGCTCGGCGTTGCCACAGCAGCATTCCCAATGACAACGAAGTGAAGGTCAGCATGGAGAGCCCCACATAGCGGGCGTCGTGGTGGGGCAACAAGCCCATGGCGTAGCCACTGCCGGCACCCGAGACTTGCTGCATCAGGCCCGCAAAAGCGGCGGCCGTGCCTGCCAGCGCAGGGATGACGCCGACGGTTCCCGCCAAGGTGGGCGGCATCAAGAGGCCATGGCCAATGCCCACCAGCACCAAGGGGGCCGCAAAGGTCAGCGCCGTTGCCCAGCCCGCAGCGATGAACGCCAACATGGTGGCGGTACCCAACAAGGTGAGGGCGTGCCCCCACAACATCATGGGCATATCGCCATAGCGGTGCGCCCAGTGGCTGGTGGCGTAGTTGCCGACCAGATAGCCCAGGGGCACCACCATGACGTACAGGCCAACCCCCTCGGGACCGACGCCGTAGTGACCCAGGACCACCGGGGTCGCCGACATGAACGCGTAAAACGTGCACGACGTTGCCGCCAACATGAAGACAAACCGGTGAAACGCCGGCTCCACCAGCAAGCGCCGATATGCCCCGCCCATGTCGAGCAGCCAATGCCGCGAAGAGGGCTTGGATTGAATGGGCAAGTTCAGCCAGCGCCAGGCCATCACCATCAGCACGGCAGCCAAGCCGGCGAGCAACACAAAGTTGCCCGACCAACCCAAGTGCACGTGGATTTGTCCCCCCAATAAGGTCGCCACTGGCGGGGTCACGCCCAGCGCCATGCCGATGTAGGCCATGGCTTTGGTGCGGGCGGGGCCTTGAAACACATCTTGCACAGCTGCCCGGCCGATCACCATGCCCGCTGCACAGCCAGCGCCCAACAGCGCGCGCGCCGCGATGAGGGTGTTCAAGTCAGAGGACAAGGCGGCGATCACCGACGCCACAAACGACAGGCTCAGTCCGACCATGAGCAAGGGGCGCCTTCCCCAACGGTCAGACATGGGGCCGTAAATCAGCTGCATGGCGCCGTAGGTGACCAGAAAAGCACTGAGTGTGAGCTGCACGTCGGCTTGGTCGCGCCCAAAGATTTGCCCCCACTCTTGCATTGATGGCAGGCAAATCGTCATGGCCAACAAGCCAAAAACGACTTGGGCCACTAAATTGAAAAGGATCATGGGCGGGATTATGAGCGCAGCCAGGGGCAGCGGCGAGGGGCAGATGTCGCGTCTGTCCGCCAGGCATCGGCGCGCCCGTTGGGTCGCGCTCTGCCTGCAGCGGTGGGCAAGATCACATGGCTTTGATCAAGCCGCCATCCACCCGCACCGCGCTGCCGGTCATGTAGGCGGCGCGCTCCGAGCAGATGAAGGCGCCCACGGCGCCAAACTCTTCCGCCGTGCCGTATCGGCGCGCTGGAATCGATAGCCGCGCTTGTTCGCGCACTTCATCGGCACTGAGTTTGAGTCGAGTGGCGTTGGCTTGGTCTAAGGCTTTGACTCGGTCGGTGTCGATGCGCCCCGGCAACAACATATTGCACGTCACGCCGTCGGCGGCGACTTCGAGAGAAAGGGTCTTGTTCCATGCCAGCAGGCCAGCGCGGATGCTGTTAGACAGGCCCATGTTTTCTAAAGGCTGCACTGCCGCCGAGCTGGCGATGGTCAGCAAGCGACCCCATTGGCGCTCGCGCATCGCGGGCAGGCAGCGGTTGGCCGCGTGAACGAGGTTGGCGAACATTCGGCTGAACCACAGCTCCCAGTCCGTGGCGGCTGTTCCCACAGCCGGCCCAGGGGGTGGGCCACCGCCGTTGAGCACCAAGATGTCGATGCCGCCCAGTTTGGTGAGGGTGGCATCCAATAGCGCATCCAGTGAGGAGCGGTCGTACACATCGCAGTCCATGCCATGCACCAAGCCGCCTTCAGCAGCGTCTTGCGAGAATTGTTTGGCGGTTTGCGCCGCGTTTGAGCGGCCACAAATCATGACTTCAACGCCCTCGGCGGCCAGTGCGCGCGCGACGCCCGCGCCCAGCCCTTTGGTGCCAGCAAGCACCAGGGCGCGTTTGCCTTTGAGTCCTAAATCCATTATCACTTCCTCCGATCGAGTACCACGCCTTGTTGAATCAAGGCGTCGATTTGCTCTGCTGAAAATCCGTATTCGCCCAAGACTTCTTGGGTATGTTCGCCGAACGCGGGCGGCAACCGGCGCACGGCACCCGGCGTGCGCGAGAGCTTCACAGGCACACCAAAACCCTGATACCAGTCTTGCTGGATCTTCATGGCCCGGTGTTCGGTGTGCGGGTGACTGAAGGCGGCTGGCAAGTCCATGACGGGGCCCACTGGCACCCCTGCGCGCAGCATTTGGGTGCAAAAGGCGTGGCCGTCGACGGCGTTCAGGCTTTCTTGCAGTGCTTGCATGAGGGGGGCGCGGTGTTCGACGCGCTTGGCGTTGCTCACGAAACGGGGGTCTTGCAGCAGGTCTTCGCGCCCGAGGCCCTGGCAAAACCGCTCAAAGGCGCGGTTGTTGCCGACGCAAACAAAGATATCGACGGTGGCCGTCTTCATCTTGTCGTAGGGGCTGATGTTGGGGTGGGTGTTGCCCATCAACACGGGGGCCTTGCCGGACATGAAAAAGTTGGCCGCGTGTGGGTGCAAGTTGGCCAGCCCACAGTCATACAGGGCGATGTCAATGCTTTGGCCGCGCCCGCTTTTCTCGCGTTCAGCCAAGGCCAGCAAGATACCGATGGTGGTGTTCAGACCTGTGGTGATGTCGATCAGCGGGGTGCCCGCGCGCACGCCACCCGACTCGGGACTGCCGTTGATTGACATGGTGCCGGTCATGGCTTGCAGCACGGCGTCATAGCCTGGCAATCCACCCAGTGGTCCGGTCGCCCCGAAGCCACTGATCGAGCAATGGATGAGGCGGGGGAATTTGTCTTTCAGTACGCCTTCGTAATCGAGGCCCCAAGCCTTCAAGCTGCCTGGCTTGAAGTTGTCGATCAATACATCGGCGCCCTCGAGCATTTGCAAGAGCAACTCGCGCGCTTCAGGGCGCGTGAGGTCGAGCGCGATGGCACGCTTGTTGCGGTTGACGCCCACGTAGTAGCTGGCACCAGGATCGCCGTCGTAGTCGTGAAAAGGAGGGCCCCAGTCGCGGGTCTCGTCGCCTTGGGGTGGTTCGATCTTGATCACGTTGGCACCGTGGTCGCCCAAAATCTGGGAGGCGTAGGGCCCGCCCAAAACGCGGGTTAAGTCGATGACGGTGAGGCCGCTGAGGGCGCCGCTGGATGTGTGTGCTGAGGTCATGTCGTTGGTCTCGGTGATGACTTCACATCGTAGCGAGGATTGGCGCGAGCGCTATCGTGCAGGTGACGCGCTTAAACTGCTGGCCATGACGCACACACTGCCTGAATCTGCCTTGATTTTTGACCTCGATGGCACGGTCGCTGACACCATGGATTCGCATCGAGCCTCTTGGGTGGCGTTTGGGGCCCACCACGGCTTGTCCCCAGACCACCCAGAGATCTTGGCCTCTAGCAAGGGGCGCACAACGCCTGAATCGATGCGGGTGTTGTTTGGCGAGGACCTCAGCGAGCAAGCCATGCGCGCACACTTGGATCACAAGCAAGGCCTGTTTTGGGAGGTGGCGCAGACACAGCTCAAGCCGATCGCCGGATTTTTGGAGTTTGCTGAATGGGTGGCGCAGACCGAGCGCCCCCGCGCCTTGGGCACAGCCGGCGAGAGCCACAACGTCGCTCGAATCTTGGACGCCTTGGGTTTGCAAGATTTCTTCCAGGCGCGTGTCACCGGCGATATGGGATTGCGTGGCAAGCCGAACCCTGACATTTTTTTGCACGCAGCCCAATTGATGGGCGTGCAACCCAAGGATTGCATCGTGTTTGAGGATGCCATTGCGGGTGTGGCGGCTGCCGGTCGAGCGGGGATGCGTTGCATCGCGATTTGTAGCGACCACCCACCAGAAGAGCTGCAAGGCGAGCACGTGATTGCGCACATCACCGATTACCGTCAATTGCTGGAGATGTTGGGATGACCACGCCGGTGAGATTTGGGGTGTTGGGCGACGCCAAGATCGCCCGCACGCAACTGGTGCCGGCGATTCAAGCTGCTGGACACCAAGTCGTTGCGGTGGGGTCTCGCCAAACCCAGCCTGCTGCGTGGGCTCAAGCCCTGGGAGCGGACTGGGTCGATTATGAGGGCCTCATCCAGCACCCTGACGTCGACGCGGTGTACATCGCGTTGCCCCATCACTTGCACGCCGAGTGGAGCGTGCGTGCCCTGCGCGCTGGGCGCCACGTGTTATGTGAAAAGCCGATGGCATTGTCCATGCAAGACGCCGAGGCCGTCTTTGCCGCGCAGGCGCAGAGCGGTCGGGTGTTCTTAGAGGGCTACATGGTTCGCCACCACCCACAGTGGCAGTGGCTCAAGGATTTGGACTTAGGTGCGCTGCGGCACATTCAAGTGCATTTCACCTACGACAATCGCGACCCCAATAACATCAGAAACATCGCCAGCATGGGTGGCGGATCGCTTTGGGATATCGGTTGCTATGCGGTGTTTGCGGGACATTGGTTGATGGGCACGCCCGAGCGCTTGGCGTTGCACAGCGAGATCCACCCAGAGTGGAATGTCGACATCCACAGCCAGGGCCAATTGGTTTGGGCACAGGGCGGTGCACGCACAGAGCTGGCGTTTTTTGTGTCGACCCAGACCGCCAAGCAGCAATCGGTCGTGGTCACCGGCGAGCGCGGCTGGGCACGGTTGGATGTGCCTTTTAATCCGCCAGAGCAGACGACAGCCTTGTACAGCGCGGGAGGCTTAAGTCACGAAGCGACGCTGCACACCTTTGAGCCCTGCAACGCCTACGCCAACATGGTGCGGGATTTTGCCGCGGCCATTGCTGGGGCCGAGCTCCCTGAAGGCTGCACCCAGGCAGATAGCCAGGCCATCATGGCGACCTTGTGTGCACTGCAAGCAGGTGCACAACGTGTGTCGCCAGGTGCCGTGGCCTGAGCAAAGCCAACGCCAGAGGCCGGCGTGGCAGGTGCGGCAGGGATGTCCCTGATGGCACGCTGGAAAGTGGTCCAGTCATTGCCAAAGCGCGGCAATCGCGATTAGGATCGGTTCATGTCCAAATACCAGTTCCATGTGCGGGTCAAGCCCACG
>JBEAPX010000076.1:0-8965 GCA_041164205.1 Pseudomonadota bacterium | reverse complement strand
CCTGCAACGCCGGCTAAAAAGACCGCTCCGGCCAAGAAACCTGCAGCACCTGCTAAAAAAGCCGCTCCAGCCAAGAAGCCTGCGGCACCAGCTAAAAAAGCAACTCCAGCCAAGAAGCCTGCGGCACCAGCTAAAAAAGCCGTTCCCGCCAAGAAGCCTGCGGCACCGGCTAAAAAAGCCGCTCCCGCCAAGAAACCTGCAACGCCGGCTAAAAAGACCGCTCCGGCCAAGAAACCTGCAGCACCCGCTAAAAAAGCCGCTCCAGCCAAGAAGCCTGCAGCACCCGCTAAAAAAGCCGCACCGGCCAAAAAGCCTGCGGCACCGGCTAAAAAGCCTGCGGCACCGGCTAAAAAAACCGCTGCACCTGCGCCTAAAGGCAAAGCTGCAGCACCCACTCCGCCCGCTCAGAAGCCCGCAGCCAAACCTGCGGCTCCGGCGAAGCCAGCGTCTACGCCCCCTGCTCCCAAAGCGGCATCTGCTTCACCAGCAGACAAAGCTGCCGCGCCAGCAGAAGGAGGTCGACGCAAATCAACTCGGCGTGGCCCTATGGCCCCCAGCATTGACGCGTCGACTGTGGTCGCCAGCTCCGCTGCAAAAGCGAGCTTTCTCTCGACCCCAGAACCTGAAATGATCACACCCACACTCGCTCCCGTCACCAAAGACCCTAAACGTGCCAACGCATGGAAGAAGAAAGCACTCGAGGATTTGACGGATGAGGACATCTTGGCGATGCCCGAATCAGAGTACATGAACGATGTACAAACCGCGTATTTCCGTGCCAAGTTGGTCCAGCTTAAAAACGACATTCTGGCCAACGCAGGTGAAACCACCGAGCACTTGCGCGAAGACACCGTGGTGGTTCCAGACCCGGCCGACCGCGCCACGATTGAAGAAGAACACGCACTTGAGCTGCGCACCCGCGACCGCGAGCGCAAGCTGCTGAAGAAGATCGAACAGTCCATCAGTCGCATCGATGCAGGTGATTACGGTTACTGCGACGAGACAGGTGAACCCATTGGTGTGGGTCGCCTGCTGGCGCGGCCCACCGCATCGCTCTCTCTCGAGGCCCAACAGCGCCGCGAGTTAAAGCAAAAAATGTATGGTGATTGATGTCTGAATCCACACCCGTTTTTCACGGCACCACCATCGTGTGTGTGCGCCGAGGCGACCAAGTCGCCATCGGTGGTGATGGGCAGGTCACCTTGGGACACGTGGTGATCAAAGGCACGGCGCGCAAGGTCCGAAAGCTCTACAAAGAGCAAGTTTTGGCGGGCTTTGCCGGCGCCACGGCTGACGCGTTCACGTTGTTTGAGCGTTTCGAGGCCAAGCTAGAAAAGCACCAAGGTCAATTGGGCCGTGCCGCCATCGAGTTGACCAAGGAATGGCGCACCGATCGCGTGCTGAGAAAATTAGAGGCCATGCTGGCCGTCGCAGATCGCCACCAGTCTTTCATCATCACGGGCAACGGCGATGTGCTTGAGCCCGAAGACGGGATCGTCGCCATTGGCTCTGGAGGCTCATACGCCCAATCAGCTGCCAAAGCATTGTTGACGCACACCGATTTATCGCCTGAATCGATTGTGCGAGAGAGCCTCAAAATCGCTGGCGATCTCTGTATCTACACCAACCACAATCACACGATTGAAACGCTTTGAACGCGTGACACTGGTCACGGCGTGACGCGTGTCTGGACATTGCCATGGACTTGAAGAAGCTAACGCCCCCGGCCATCGTGGCTGAACTGGATCGGCACATCGTCGGTCAAACCGAGGCCAAGCGTGCAGTCGCTGTGGCCATGCGCAATCGTTGGCGCCGAGCGCTGGTGGAGCCTGACTTGCGCGCTGAGATCACACCCAAGAACATCCTCATGATCGGTCCGACAGGTGTGGGGAAAACGGAAATTGCCCGCCGTTTGGCGCGCTTGGCGGACGCCCCTTTTCTCAAGGTGGAAGCCACCAAATTCACCGAAGTGGGCTATGTGGGCAAGGATGTCGAAGGCATCGTGCGAGATTTGATCGAAGTCGCCATCAAACAAACGCGTGACGAAGCCAAGAAGCAAGTCCGTGAACGCGCGCTCGATGCGGCAGAGGAGCGCATTTTGGATGCACTCTTGCCAGGCGTCACCGACAGCGACGGACAGCCTAACCCCACCCGCCAGGCGTTCCGCAAAAAGCTGCGTGAAGGTCAACTCAATGACAAAGAGGTGTCGATCGATGTGTCGGAAACTGCGCCTTCGCTGGAGGTCATGGGGCCGCAAGGCATGGAAGACATGACTGAACAGTTGCGCAATATGTTTTCGCAATTTCAGCAAGGCAACAAACGCACTCGCCGGGTGACTGTGGCTGAAGGCCTCAAGCTCCTGAGTGACGAGTTGGCCGGGCAAATGGTCAACGACGAAGAAGTCAAACAACAAGCCATTCAAAACGCCGAGCAAAACGGCATTGTGTTCATCGACGAGATCGACAAAGTGGCCGTGCGCAGCGATCACCAAGGCAGCGACGTGTCACGCCAAGGCGTCCAACGCGATTTGCTGCCATTGGTAGAGGGCACCAGCGTGTCAACCAAGTACGGCACCGTGAAGACCGACCACATGTTGTTCATCGCCAGCGGCGCGTTCCACCTCAGCAAACCCAGCGATTTGATCCCTGAGTTGCAAGGGCGATTCCCCATCCGTGTGGAGCTTCAGTCACTTAAAGCCGAAGATTTTGAGGCGATCCTGACACAGACCGATGCCAACCTCACACGGCAATACCAGGCCTTGCTGGCGACGGAAGGCGTGACCTTGGAGTTCGAAGCCGAGGGCATTCAGCGCCTGGCCGCCATTGCCTGCGAGGTCAACGAGCGGACCGAAAACATCGGGGCGCGGCGCCTATCGACTGTGATGGAGCGTTTGCTCGAAGAGGCCAGCTACCATGCCGCCGATATGCAAGGTCAAACGCTCAAAATCAACCGGGCTTTTGTCGACGATCGACTGAAAGACTTGAGCCAAGACGAGGATTTGTCTCGCTACATTCTTTGACGGCGGCCAAGAGCCCTCACTGAGCTGGGTCAACAGCCCTCATCCCAATCTGCGTGCGGCGCAGGTTGGGTATTTTTTTGAGCCACAGATCCCCATCAAAATGTGCAGAAGCCACCTTCACTACCTGCCGTAAGTCGTTCATTTTTTTCAAAAAAATACGTCTGAAATTTGGAGAACACCGCAATAAGTCATTGATTTCATTGAAAAAAATCCGCAAATTTCCCTTGCACACAGCATTTTTCCTGATACAGTGCATAAAAGTGCAATTTTGTGGGTCTTAGTGCAAATCAAGGACGAATGACTGTGTTTCAAGGTGTATCAGCGCTCAATCTAGATGCCAAGGGTCGGCTCTCCGTCCCCACGCGGCATCGTGACGCCCTGATTCAAGACGCACAGGGCGCATTGACCATCACCAAACACCCGCACGGCTGCCTCATGATCTTCCCGCGTCCTGAGTGGGAGCGCTTCCGGGATCGCATCGCCGCTCTGCCCATGCAAGCGCAGTGGTGGAAGCGTATTTTTTTAGGCAACGCCATGGACGTCGAGATCGATGCCACAGGCCGAGTCCTGATTGCGCCTGAGTTGCGAAAGTCCGCCAACATCGACAAACAAACCGTGTTGCTGGGCATGGGTGGCTACTTTGAGCTCTGGGACGCCGAGACCTACGCTGCGCAAGAGGCGCAAGCCATGCAAGGCGATATGCCAGACGTCTTCAAGGACTTCTCTTTCTAGGATTGACGGTGGAGCACGAGCACACATGGACTCATGCCACCGTCCTTCTGAACGAAGCCATCGAGGCACTGAATGTTCAGGAGGCTGGCACCTACGTCGATGCCACGTTTGGCCGCGGCGGCCACTCTGGTCTGCTGTTGTCACGACTAGGGCCTCAGGGCCGTTTGATGGCTTTCGATCGAGACCCTCAGGCGGCCGAGGTGGGTCAGGCACTCGCCCAACAAGACCCCCGTTTTTCAATCCAGCAAGAAGCGTTTTCCCACATGACAGATCTTGCAGCGGGATCGTTGGATGGCTTGCTGATGGATTTGGGGGTGAGCTCACCACAAATCGACGATGGCGAGCGTGGGTTTTCTTTTCGAAGCGACGGTCCACTCGATATGCGCATGGACCCCACGCGCGGTCAATCGGTGGCCGATTGGTTGAGCTCAGCCCCTGTGGCGCAAATAGCGGAGGTGATACGTGAATACGGCGAAGAACGGTTTGCTCTACAGATTGCAAAGGCGATTGATCGTCGCCGACAGGAACGGGGCGCTATTCGACGCACCTCTGAATTGGCCACGCTCGTGGCTAGCACGGTCAAAACCCGCGAGCCGGGCAAGGACCCTGCAACGCGGACATTTCAGGCTTTTCGGATTCACATCAACGCCGAGCTTGAGGAGTTGCAACAAGCGCTGAATGCCAGCTTGCGTTTGCTCAAACCGGGCGGGCGTTTGGTGGTCATCAGTTTTCATTCACTTGAAGATCGCATGGTCAAACAGTTCATCGCACAACACGCCAAAGAGGTTGTAGATCGCCGCGCACCGGTGACGATGCCGCGCGCCATGCCTTTGTTGGCCCTGGGGCGCGTGAAGGCCAGCGAAGCTGAGATCAAGGCCAATCCACGCTCGCGCAGCGCAGTCATGCGCGTGGCTCAGCGCACGGAGGCGACTCTGTGATCCGCGTGAATATTGCACTCGTTGCGGCCATCCTCGGTACGGCCTTTGCTCTGGTGCACACGCAATACCAATCTCGCCGTTTGTATGCGGCGGTGGACAAGGCGCGCGCTCAGGCCACCGAACTCGATATTGAATGGGAATCGTTGCGCGCCCAGCGTCGCGCCGCCGCAGCGCCAGCACGCGTGCAACGCATCGCTCGCAAAGAGCTCGATATGCGCTCGCCCAACGCGTCGACCACGATTTATCTCAAGCCGAGCGAGTCGGCAGGGGGGCAGCAATGACCCGCCGCAGCATCGCTTACAGCGAGAGCCCCCTCCTGACTCAGCGCACGCCGCTGTGGCGCAGCCGTTTTATTTTGGCGGGCTTGGCGACCGCTTTTGTGGGTTTGATTGGGCGGGCGGTCTACGTCCAAGTACTGAACAACGATTTCATTCTTGAACAGGGCGATGCTCGAATGCAACGCACGGTTGCTCTAGAGGCGAGCCGAGGGCGCATCCTTGATAGAAATGGATTGATCTTGGCCACCAGTGTGCCCGCTGTAGGCATCAGCATTGATGGCGCAGACCCGAACCATCCGGGCTGGCGCAAGGTGGCGAAATGGCTCAACCGCGACGAGAGGCAGTTGAGGCAATTCATCGCCAAGCGCGAAAAGCGTGTGGCCATGTTGGCGCGCCAAGTGGATGAGGCCACTGGCAACAAAATCAAAGAGCTGAAGATTCCAGGCCTCATCCTGAACCGCGAATATATGCGCTCCTACCCAGAGGGTGAGGCTGTGGCACACGTGGTGGGCTTCACGAGTGTCGATAACCGCGGCCAAGAGGGTGTTGAGCTGGCTTTTCAGTCCCAACTCGCCGGACAACCGGGATCGCGCCGTGTGCTCAAGGATCGCTTAGGTCACGTCATTGAGGACGTGAGTGATGTTATTCCACCAGTGAATGGCCATGACATTCAGCTGTCGATCGATAGCCGCATCCAGTTTTTTGCCTACGACCGCATCAAAGCGGCGGTTCAAAAGCACAACGCCAGCCATGGCAGTGTGGTGGTGTTAGATGCCACCAATGGCGAAATTTTGGCGATGGCCAACTATCCCAGCTTTGACCCCAATGATCGCCGGACCATGAAGAGCGCTGTGTTGCGCAACCGCGCCATCACAGATGCTTTTGAACCCGGCTCGACGGTCAAACCCCTGGTGGTGGGCTTGGCCTTGGAAGAAAAATTGGTCAACCCATCGAGCGTGTTCGACACGGCGCCTGGGTTCATTCGAATTGGGCGCGCCAAAATTTCGGACTCTCACGTCCACGGCTTATTGAACGTGGCTCAAATCATTGAAAAGTCGAGCAACGTCGGCACCGTGAAAATTTCCGACAAGCTGAGCGCCCAGTCCATGTGGGAAATGTATTCCGAAGTTGGCATTGGACAGCGACCTGAGTTGTCCTTCCCAGGCGTCACACGGGGTGCTTTGCGCCCTTACCAATCTTGGCGCCCGGTCGAAAAGGCGACCATGAGTTACGGCTATGGTCTTTCGGCCTCTTTGATTCAATTGGCTCGGGCCTACACCGTCTTTGGTACCGACGGTCACATGGCCAAACTGACCCTGGTCAAAGGGCAAGGCGGTGTGACGGGCGACCCTGTGTTTTCCGTCAAAACCACCGAACAGCTTCGCCAAATGCTGCACCTCGTGACTGGCGATGAAGGCACGGCTCCACGTGCGCAAACGTTGGGGTATTCGGTTGGCGGCAAAACCGGTACAGCCCACAAACTGGTCGATGGCAAATACGCCAAAGACAAATACCGTGGCTTCTTTGTCGGGCTTGCTCCCATTGAATCACCTCGCGTTGTGGTGGCGGTCATGCTCGATGAACCCAAAGGCCGTGAGTATTTCGGTGGGCTGGTCGCCGCGCCTGTGTTCAGCGAAACCGTGCAGCAAACCCTGCGCATTTTGGGCGTCAAACCAGACCTCTCTGTGCAGCCCAACATCCATGCCAAAGGCGTGGAGGAGTCGGTGTGATGCACGCCTTCAACCGACCCCAAGATGCCGCAGACTGGCTGCGCGCCCAGGGCTGCATTGATCTGCACAGTGACAGCCGTCGCGCACGATCTGGTGACGGCCTGATGGCTTGGCCCGGTGCCCGCCATGACCCACGCGACCACATTCGATCTGCCTTGAACAGCGGCGTCAAAGCTGCACTGGTTGAAGCCAATGGTCTGAAAGACGATTGGGCGAAGGATTGGAAAGATTTGCCAGTGGCTTCCATGGCTGATCTAAAGCACCAATCTGGCCCAGTAGCGAGCGCGTTTTACAGCGAACCAAGTCAGCATATTTCTCTGGTTGCGGTGACGGGCACCAATGGCAAAACCACCGTCACCTGGTGGCTCGCGCAGGCCTTGAACGCGCTGGACCAGCCTTGCGGCATCGCTGGCACGCTGGGCGTAGGGCCGATTGACCGACTGCGCACCACAGGCTTGACCACACTCCAATCGGTTGAGTTGCACAGTGCGCTGGCTGATATGCGCACAGGTGGCTTGACCGCGTGCACGCTCGAGGCATCGAGCATTGGCATCGCAGAAGGCCGATTGAATGGCACCCACATTGCGGTGGCTATTTTTACCAATTTGACGCAAGACCACCTGGATTACCACGGTGACATGGCGAACTACTGGGGCGCCAAAAAACAGTTGATGCATTGGCCTCAATTGCGACACGCGGTGGTCAACATCGACGACGCTCATGGCGCTGAATTGGCGCGCGACTGGTCGGGCAGCGCAACACTGTGGACCACCAGCGTTGAGGGTGATGCCCGATTGCGCGCCAGTGACATCACCGTGACTCCACAAGGAACCGATTTTGTGGTCACCGAGCGCGACGCTCAGCAGGCACATCGTGCTGAGATGAGCATTCGGGCAGCTGGCACCTTCAACGTCAGCAACGCACTGCAAGTGCTGGCGGCATTGCGCGCTTTGGGTGTGCCGTTGCGCAAAGCCGTCGAAGCGTTTTCTGGGTTGAGTTCAGTCCCTGGCCGGCTGCAACGCATCCAACAAAGTGACCAAGGCCCCTGGGTCTTGGTGGACTACGCCCATACCCCCGACGCCGTTGCGCAAGTGTTGCAGGCATTGCGACCTGCGGTCCAGAGCCGTGGGGGTCAACTGTGGTGCGTCCTAGGCTGCGGTGGCAATCGCGATGCATCGAAGCGTGCGCCCATGGCAGCCGCCGCTGAAGCCCATGCAGAACGCGTGGTCCTGACCAGCGACAACCCACGAGACGAAGATCCCGAGGCCATTTTGTTGGCCATGCAAGAAGGCTTGAGTCGCCCGCCGGAGTGGCTAGGTGTCGATCGCGCACAAGCCATTGCACACGCCATTGCACACGCTAAAGATGCCGATGTGGTGGTGATCGCTGGCAAAGGTCACGAAGATTACCAAGAGGTGAAGGGCCAACGATTGCCTTTCAACGACGCCGATGTGGCGCAGGCTGCCTGGCAACTGCGGATGCATACAGGAGGACGCGCATGAGCCATACGCCCCTGTCTGTGATGCACATGATTCCCGGTGCGCGTGTCGTCGGGGACCTGACCCATCAAGTCCTTCACCGGGTGCACTCGGATACCCGCACGCTGGAGGCCAATGATTGTTTTGTGGCGCTGCGCGGCGATCGCTTTGATGGCCACACTTTCCTGCCTGAGCTTGCAGACGCAGAGGTGCGCTTGGCGTTGGCACAGGAGGGCCTTGCCAGTAGCGGGCTGAGCGGCGTTGAAGTCCGTGACACACGGGTCGCCTTGGGTGAGTGGGCCAAGCTCTGGCGCGAGCAAATGGCGATGCCTGTGATTGCGATCACGGGGAGCAACGGCAAAACCACCGTCACCCAGATGGTGGCCCACATCCTGCGCCAGGCCTACGGCGCGAAGATGCACGCCACACAAGGCAACTACAACAACGATATCGGTGTGCCATTGACGGTCCTCGGTCTGCGCGGCGAACAGCAGGCAGCGGTGATCGAACTGGGGATGAACCACCCAGGGGAGATCGATGGCCTCGCGCGCATCGCGCAGCCCAACGTCGCGTTGGTCAACAACGCACAGCGCGAACACCAAGAATTCATGAGCAGCGTGCAAGCAGTTGCTGAGGAGAACGCCTCGGTCTTTGCACACCTGCGTTCGGGCGGTGTGGGCGTGTTTCCACATGGCGATGCTTTCCATGAGCTGTGGAAAGCACGCCTTGTCGCCCGCAGTGAGCAAGTCCAGGGCTGTCAAGCTTGGACTTTTGGAATCGATCAACCAGA
>JBEAPX010000075.1:0-10093 GCA_041164205.1 Pseudomonadota bacterium | reverse complement strand
TTGTTCAAACCATCGGTGCGGTGGTTGACGTTGAATTTCCCCGCGATCAAATGCCCCGCGTGTATGACGCCCTGAAAATGGAAGGCTCTGCCTTGACGTTGGAAGTGCAGCAGCAGCTGGGTGACGGCGTCGTGCGTACCATCGCGTTGGGCTCATCCGACGGCTTGCGCCGTGGTATGCAGGTTTACAACACCAATGCGCCTATCACGGTTCCAGTGGGCAAGGCCACTTTGGGCCGCATCATGGACGTGTTGGGTACCCCAATCGATGAGCGTGGTCCTGTTGACCAGACACTCACCGCGTCAATTCACCGCAAGGCTCCCGCATACGACGAACTGTCACCCTCGCAAGAGTTGCTGGAAACCGGCATCAAGGTGATCGACTTGGTGTGCCCCTTCGCCAAAGGCGGTAAGGTGGGCTTGTTCGGTGGCGCCGGTGTGGGCAAAACCGTGAACATGATGGAGCTCATCAACAACATCGCGAAGGCGCACAGCGGTTTGTCCGTGTTTGCTGGCGTGGGTGAGCGTACCCGAGAAGGTAACGATTTCTATCACGAGATGGCAGATTCCGGCGTCGTGAACTTGGAGAACCTGCCCGAGTCCAAGGTGGCCATGGTGTACGGCCAGATGAACGAGCCCCCTGGTAACCGTTTGCGCGTGGCGTTGACTGGCTTGACCATCGCTGAATCATTCCGTGACGAAGGCCGTGACGTGCTGTTCTTCGTGGACAACATTTACCGTTATACATTGGCCGGTACCGAAGTGTCAGCCCTGTTGGGTCGTATGCCTTCAGCTGTGGGTTATCAGCCAACACTCGCAGAAGAAATGGGTCGCCTGCAAGAGCGAATCACTTCGACCAAAGTGGGTTCAATCACCTCGATTCAGGCCGTGTACGTGCCTGCTGACGACTTGACCGACCCATCACCTGCAACGACCTTTGCTCACTTGGACTCTACCGTGGTGTTGTCCCGTGACATCGCCGCACTCGGTATTTATCCTGCTGTGGATCCTTTGGACTCGACCAGCCGTCAGCTCGACCCCCATGTCGTGGGCCAAGAGCACTATGCCGTGGCACGTGGCGTGCAAGGCACGTTGCAGCGCTACAAAGAACTGCGCGACATCATCGCGATTTTGGGCATGGACGAATTGGCTCCTGAAGACAAGCTGGTGGTGGCTCGCGCTCGTAAGATCCAGCGTTTCTTGTCACAGCCTTTCCACGTCGCAGAAGTGTTTACCGGCACCCCTGGTAAGTACGTGTCTTTGGCTGAAACCATCCGTGGTTTCAAGATGATTGTGGACGGCGAGTGTGACCATTTGCCTGAGCAAGCTTTCTACATGGTGGGCACGATCGACGAAGCCTTTGAGAAGGCGAAGAAACTGACTGCTTAATGCACGGTGGGCGTGCGGCTTGCAAGGCCGCAGCCCCGTGAAGCAATCCACAGGAGTTAAGCATGAACAGCATTCACGTTGATGTCGTTAGCGCAGAAGAAAGCATCTTCAGCGGTGAGGCCAAATTTGTGGCACTGCCTGGTGAAGCAGGTGAGTTGGGCATTTTGCCGGGTCACGTTCCGCTGATTTCTCGCATCAAGCCGGGCTCAGTTCGCATTGAACTGAAAGACGGTGGCGAGGAGTTGGTGTTCGTGGCAGGCGGCATCCTTGAGGTACAGCCACACAAAGTGACCGTGCTCAGCGATACCGCGATCCGTGGCGGTGATTTGGATGAAGCCCGTGCCACTGAGGCAAGGCGCCAAGCCGAAGAGGCCTTGCGCAATGCCAAGAGCGAAGTCGAAGTGGCCACGGCTCAGGCTGAACTCGCTGTCATGGCAGCCCAATTGGCTGCCCTGCGTCGATTCCGCAATAAATAAGCAGCCCTTGCGCTCACAGAAAAGGCCGAATATTCATTCGGCCTTTTTTTTGCAAAATTGAAGCGATAAACTCTGTCCATGCCCAAGCCAACGCTTCATCTTTCCTCAGCCGAAGACGTCGAACAGCAGTTCTACGATGCTCTCAACCATGGTGATCTTGAGCTGCTCATGGCGTGTTGGACGGATGAGGAAGAGGTGGTGTGCATCCCACCCGGCGGAGAGTTATTAACTGGCCTCACCGCGGTTCGCGAATTGTTCGCGGCACTGTTCGCCAATGGGCCCGTGCGCGTCGCGGTGCTCGAAACCCATCGCATGGACCACCTGGCATATGCTGTTCACACGGTCGTGGAAGAGGTCCAAGTGAGCTCGGATCAAGGACCCGCTGCCGCAGAAGTTTTTGCGACCAATGTATTTGTCAAGACAAGCCGCGGCTGGCGCATCCAGGTGCACCACGCCACGCCTGGTAGGATCCGGCTGTCCCAAGCTCAGACGGCCGGGCAGCCCGCCCCGCCCACCACCATTCATTGACGGTATCCGTGGACCGTTGCATGGAGCATCTCCCACCGTGGTGGATGATCGGTGGCCATCTCCAGACCATCGGCGCTGCGGTGTTGGCGCGCACAGGCAGTGTCAACCACGGCAGTTCAAAACGGTCGCACGTTGCAGCGGCTTGGCGACGGCATCGCATTGAATTGATTGATGGCGATTTTTTTGACTTAGATGTTGCGTCCCCTATTGATCCGACGACACACCTCACCCTGTTCCATGGCTTAGAAGGCTCTTCCCAAAGCCATTACGCGCTCGCCCTCGCTGACGCCGCCATCGCGATGGGGTGGAGCATCGCCGTTCCTCACTTCAGGGGGTGCTCGGGCGAGCCGAACCGCTTGCCACGCGCCTATCACTCAGGAGATACACGGGATATCGATGCGATGTTGCGAGCATCGAACCGCTATTCGACGGCTGAGCGCCATGTCGCTTTGGGGGCCTCACTTGGTGGCAATGCGCTGACCTTGTGGGCGGGCGAACAGGGGCCTGAGGCCAAAACCGCCATCAGTGCCATGGTTGCACTGGGGGCACCCTTGGACCTAAAGGCGGCCGGGGCCGCCATTCATCGTGGCGCCAACCGTTACATCTATACCCCCATGTTTTTGCGCACCATGAAACAAAAGGCGCGAGCCAAAGCCCAGGCCTTTCCGGGAACCTTTGATGCCCACGCAGCCCAACGTGCGGCCAGCATCGCTGCATTTGACGACGCATTTACGGCACCGCTGCACGGATTCAATGGTGTCTTGGACTACTACGAGCGAGCGTCTGCCAAGTCCCACTTGCATCAGATCCGCATCCCTTGCTTATTGGTGAACGCAAAAAACGACCCCTTTGTGCCTTGGCAAAGCGTCACAGACGGCGCCGCGGTGTCGGCGGATGTGACCGTTTGTCATCCCAATGCTGGAGGCCATGTCGGCTACCCCAGCGTGGCCACGGGGTCTGCATGGCGTGGTAGCCTGCAGCCTATGGCTGAAGAGTTGCTGCACTGGCTAGATCAAAGGGGATAGGGCATGGATGATTTGGTCGCCGCTGCCATGAAGAAATGGCCCAATGTGCCCGCTTGCTTCGGCTGGCTGGGACTGGACGCCAAAGGCGATTGGTATATGCGAGACGATGCCGCCCAGTTGGCAGGCCGATTCGGGGACCACGCGGCCCCTCCTACCGCCAAAGGGTCACGCTTGCAACACAATGGCTTGATCGCTTTTATCGGCCGAAACTACCTCTGTGATGACCGCGGACGGTGGTATTTCCAAAATGGACCTCAGCAAGTCTTTGTCGAGCTCGAGCTCACCCCGTGGATCCTTCAATTCGACCCCGAACGCCGCGTCGTGACCCACACCGGCCAGCCGTTTACTGTCGAACAGGCATGGACAGATGAGAACGGTCGGGTATATCTCAGCCATCAGCGGCACATCGGCGCGGTGCGTTCGCAAGACATGGGTTTGTTTGTAGAAGAGTGGGAACGCCACCACTGGCCGATGAGTGAGACCAACCTCGCCGCGCTGGAACAGCAATTTGCCTACGTGCGACATCCGAACAAATAAAAAAGCCGGCATCAGCCGGCTCAGTCTCGTCAGTAGAAGCTCACTGGTTGGGCTTTTGAGGCACTGCGAACTTCGCGCCCACCTCATTGGCCATGTAAACCACTGCACGGCCAATTTCCAAATCGTTGTACTCGCCGCCACCTTGAGCACCCATGGCCCCCTTGCCTTTCAGCGCACTGGTCAACAGCGCCTCGTAGCCTTGGCCAATGCGCGCCGCCCAAGCACCTTTGTCTCCCAACTTAGGAGCGCCTGCTGCGCCAGTCATGTGACAGGCCGCGCATTGGTTCTTGAACACCTCAACGCCGTCCCGCAGGGGGCGATTGGCATCGCGAATCTCCACACTACCCACCCGCTGCAAACGCTTGGCTTGCGCCAATTCCTGATTCACTGCGCCTGCTGCAGGCGTGGCGTCAGCAACCACATACTTAACCAATGCCACGATGATCAAGACGGGCACGATGAATGCGAGGAATGAGACCCAAAACAATTGCTTGGGCGTCGTGATGGGGCCGGTGTGGTGATCGCTCATGAGGTCCTCAGGGAACAACAAAATAAAACTTGGCCAAACCCTTTGGCTGACCAACACAAGCCACAGATTATAGCGATGCCACTGATAGAATCATGGCTTCACTTCCGTTCTGCGTGTCTGAATACGTGGATGGATGCGCCAACAGCAAGCGGCTGTAGCTCAGTGGATAGAGTATCGGCCTCCGAAGCCGAGGGTCGTGGGTTCGATCCCCGCCAGCCGCACCAAATTCAGGCGGGTTAAAGCAGGCTGCGCCTGCGCGGCTTGAGCCGTTCAAAACTGTGGATCGAGAATGTGGAGCGGGCGATGGGAATCGAACCCACGCTGTCTGCTTGGGAAGCAGAAGTTCTACCATTGAACTACGCCCGCATGACTGACATTCTAGCCGCCAAATTCAGTGGTGCACGCCACTGGTCGAGGCAAGTGGGGCACCCCAGCCGTGTCTGCTCAGCGATTGTCGCTAGCGAATGCGCCCAAGCTTGGGTGGAAATACCAGCACATAAATCGGCTAAACTTTAACCATGTTTATGCACCAAAGTATCGCTTCAGGTCAGCACGACCGGGGAGCTTGGCCCTGGCGAGCCTGACATTGGGGTGACGTGGCCAGCCACGTCAATTGGCTATAGCCAATTCATGGCGACGCTCCTGCGATGGCGTCGCCACACGAATACCGACTGTTCTCTTTAGGTGCATCATGATTTCAGAATCAGAATTCCTGTCCCTTGCCCAGCAAGGGTTTAACCGCATTCCGCTCGTGGCGGAGGCGTTCGCAGATTTAGAAACCCCACTCTCCCTCTACCTCAAGCTTGCCCAGTCTGATGGCGGGCGACACAGTTTCTTCTTAGAGTCGGTGGTCGGTGGTGAGCGCTTTGGGCGATACAGCTTTATCGGGCTTCCTGCCCGCACTTGGTTGTGTGCGTCTGGTTTCGGGGTAGAGGCGAAGACCGACATCTTTCACGACGACGTTGTGATTGAAACCCTGCGTGGCAACCCTTTAGACGCGATCACTGCGTACAAGGCGCGCTTTAAGGTGCCGGATATTCCGGGCTTGCCTCGATTTTGCGGCGGCCTGGCGGGGTACTTTGGTTATGACACGGTGCGGCACATCGAGAAGAAACTCACACACACCTGCCCGCCAGATGACTTAGGTCTACCCGACATCTACTTGGTCCAAACCGAAGAGGTGGCGGTTATCGATAACTTGTCGGGACGTTTGTATTTGATAGCGTACGCCAATCCCGAGGAGGCCGATGCCTATCAACGCACGGTGTCGCGCTTGTCGATATTGATGGACCGGTTGTCCCAGCCGATCACGCCCCCGCCATTGGGCGGATTCGCGCCAACAGAAGTGATGCGTGATTATCCCAAGGCTGAACTCGAGGCTGCAGTCCAAGAGGCACAGTCTTTGATTGAAGCCGGCGAGTTCATGCAAGTCGTGATTGGCCAGCGATTGCAAAAGCCTTTTGTGGCGCCACCCCTGTCGTTGTATCGCGCTTTGCGCAGCCTGAATCCAAGCCCATACATGTATTTTTACGACTTTGGTGAATTCCAAGTTGTGGGGGCATCGCCCGAAATTTTGGTGCGGCAAGAGCACACGCCTGCTGGTGAAAAAGTCACGATTCGTCCATTGGCAGGCACCCGACCTCGCGGCGAAACCCCTGAGGCTGACTTGGCCGCAGAGCAGGACCTGTTGAACGATCCCAAAGAGCGCGCTGAACATGTGATGCTCATTGACCTGGCGCGCAACGATATTGGGCGCATCGCACAAATAGGCAGTGTCAAAGTGACCGAGCAGTTCGGCATCGAGCGATACAGCCACGTGATGCACATTGTGAGCAACGTGGAAGGCGTGTTGCGTCCAGGCCTGGACAATATGGATGTCTTGCGCGCGTGCTTTCCCGCCGGAACGCTGTCAGGGGCCCCTAAAGTGCACGCCATGGAGATCATCGACAAGCTGGAAAGAAACAAGCGGGGTGTCTACGGCGGTGCGTGCGGGTATTTGAGCTTTGCTGGGGACATGGACGTCGCGATCGCCATTCGCACCGGGGTGATTAAAAATCAAACGCTGTATGTTCAAGCGGCCGCTGGCGTGGTGGCTGACTCTGTTCCAGAGATGGAGTGGAAAGAGACCGAACACAAGGCCCGCGCGTTATTGCGGGCGGCGGAGCTTGTTGAGCGAGGATTGGAGTAAGCCATGACAGAGCCTTCGATTCGACTCGTCGTGGTCGACAATTACGACAGTTTCACATTCAATTTAGTTCAGTATTTTGGTGAATTGGGCGCAGACGTCCTGGTGTTTCGCAATGACGAGGTGACGCTTGAGGACCTCGAGGCAGCACGCGGTGATTGCCTCATGATTTCACCGGGTCCGTGTGACCCGCCTCAAGCGGGCATATCGATGGCCGCGATCACGCACTTTGCCGGGAAAATGCCCATCCTTGGCGTGTGTCTTGGGCATCAAAGCATTGGCGCGGTGTTTGGTGGGCGCATTGTTCGCGCTCAACAACTGATGCATGGCAAAACCAGTTTGATCGAGCACACCGGTCAAGGCGTGTTCGCCGGACTGCCTTCTCCGTATACCGTGAATCGTTACCATTCCTTGTCCATCGCGCGAGACGACTTTCCTGATGAATTGGAAATCACGGCGTGGACGAGCGACGGAGAAATCATGGGTGTGAAACACCGCAGCCTGCAGATTGAAGGCGTGCAATTTCATCCTGAGTCCATTCTCTCTGAGCATGGGCACGCCCTTTTGCAGAACTTTTTGAACCAAGCCCAGCAAGCTAAAACACAGGAGCAGGCCGCATGATCACGCCCCAAGAAGCGTTGCAACGCGTCATCGAACACCGAGAGATCTTTCACGACGAAATGCTGCATCTGATGCGACTGATCATGCAAGGCGAAATGTCGCCTGTGATGTCAGCCGCGCTCATCACGGGCCTCAGAGTGAAGAAAGAAACCATTGGCGAAATCAGCGCTGCCGCCCAAGTGATGCGCGAGTTTTCGACCAAGGTGGAGGTACAAAACAAAACCCATCTGGTCGATATCGTTGGCACTGGCGGCGATGGCTCACACACCTTCAACGTTTCCACGTGTTCGATGTTTGTTGCCGCCGCCGCGGGCGCCAAGGTCTCTAAACACGGCAACCGCAGCGTGAGCAGCAAGTCTGGCAGTGCGGATGTGCTGGAGGCGTTGGGCATCAACATCGTTCAGTCACCCGAACGGATTGCGCAGTCCATCGAATCGATTGGACTGGGCTTTATGTTCGCGCCCAACCACCATCCAGCCATGAAAAATGTGGCCCCAGTCCGTAAGGAAATGGGTGTGCGCACATTGTTCAATATCCTCGGCCCGCTGACCAATCCGGCCAGTGCCCCCAACATCCTGATGGGGGTCTTCCATCCCGATTTGGTCGGTATCCAAGTACGTGCATTGCAGCGCTTGGGCGCTGACCATGCCATCGTGGTGTATGGCCGTGACGGCATGGATGAAGTCACGCTTGGGGCCTCGACCTTGGTCGGCGAATTGAAAGATGGACAAGTGACCGAGTATGAAATTCACCCGGAAGATTTTGGAATGCAAATGGCGGGGCAGCGCGCCATTCAAGTGGATACGCCCGAGGCATCACAAGCCATGCTGATGGGAGTGCTTCGGGGCGAACGTGGTGCCGCGCGCGACATTGTGGTTTTGAACACCGGCGTTGCGCTGTATGCAGCCAACGTCTGCGATTCGATCGAATCTGGTTTGCGCAAGGCCGAGACGGCATTGGACAGCGGCGCAGCGCTGCAAGTCTTGGACAACTGGCGCGTGTTTTGCCAAGCCGCCTGAGGCCAGAGGAGTTCACCATGAGCGATATCTTGCAAACCATTGTGGCCCGCAAAAAGCAAGAAGTGCTTGAAGCCTTGCAGCGCACCCCACTCGCCGAGGTGCAGGCCCAAGTGCGCCAAGCCGGACCGACGAGAGATTTTGTGAATGCTGTGACATCGCGTGCAAGCCAGGGTGTGGCAGCGGTCATCGCAGAGGTGAAAAAAGCAAGCCCTTCCAAGGGGCTGTTGCGCGACCCGTTCGAGCCCGCCGCAATCGCGCAGAGTTATGAGCTGGGTGGAGCGGCCTGCCTTTCTGTACTGACCGATCGCGATTTTTTCCAAGGGTCTGTGGCGTACTTGCAAGAAGCGCGCGCCGCTTGTGCCCTGCCTGTGTTGCGCAAAGACTTCATGATCGACGCCTATCAAGTGTGGGAGGCCAGAGCCATGGGCGCCGACTGCATCTTATTGATTGCAGCGTGTTTGAGCGACGCCGAGATGAAATCCATGGAGGCATTGGCACATGAATTGGGGCTGGCGGTATTGGTCGAGGTTCACGATGCAGAGGAAATGCAGCGCGCACTGAAACTCAATACGCCGTTGGTGGGCGTCAACAACCGCAACTTGAGAACCTTCGAAGTGGACATCGGGACCAGCGTGGCATTGAAAAAAATGTGTGACGCCAACAAGACGCTGGTCACAGAATCCGGCATCAGCTCGGTAGCGGACGTCCGGCGGCTGCGGGAGGAGGGCATTCATGCCTTCTTGGTGGGTGAAGCGTTCATGCGCGCGCCGCAACCCGGCCAAGCGCTCCAAGAGTTGTTTAGCGCGTGACGTTGTGTTGACCCTCACCAGTGGCTCGCGCCTTTGGCTCTGAATAGACTCTGCGCATGACAGGACAACCCTCTTTGTGGGCCACTGAGAACGCCGGTTTATCGGTCGGCGCCTTGAGCGCACCATTGCCCAGCAATGGTTGGAGTCAGCTCGTGAAGGACTTTTGGCAAGCCGATGCAGGCGCATCCCTGAAAGCCAAGCTCACTGAGTCGCTCGCGCAAGGGACACAAATTTATCCCCCAAGCCCTTTGCGAGCCCTGGATTTGACGCCACTCGACGCCGTCAGAGTCGTCATCGTCGGCCAAGACCCCTACCACCAGCCAGGGCAGGCGAATGGCTTGGCTTTTTCGGTGGGACCGGCACAAAAGCGCCCGCCGTCTTTGCGCAACATCCTTGAGGAAGTGGCTCGTGATTGTGGGCAAACCTGCATCTTGGATGGCCAACTCGAGCCGTGGGCCACTCAAGGGGTATTGCTGCTCAATAGCGTGCTCACGGTAGAACGAGACGCGCCGGCAAGCCACCGGGGCTGGGGCTGGGAGTCGTTGAGCCGCGCGGTGTTGCAAGCCGTTCACAATCAAACCCGGGCCGTCGCGTTCGTGCTTTGGGGTGCCGATGCCCAAAAGCTGGCGCCCATGATTCATGCACCACAGCACCGCGTGTGGACGGCCAATCACCCCTCTCCCCTCTCTGCCAGACGACCGCCCCAACCGTTTGTGGGTTGTGGGCACTTCAGCCAGATCAATCGCTGGCTGGTTGATCAAGGGCAGGCCCCCATCCGTTGGTAGGTGGGTTTGAGGGATTCGCGGCCCCCAAATCGCAAAAAGCGGTCTGGGCTAGCGGCACCTAGAATTTTCGTGGCATAATCTCTGGCTCGCTATGGAGGGATGCCCGAGTGGCTAAAGGGGGCAGACTGTAAATCTGTTGGCTTACGCCTACGTTGGTTCGAATCCAACTCCCTCCACCAGCATGCTATCGG
>JBEAPX010000074.1:0-12742 GCA_041164205.1 Pseudomonadota bacterium | reverse complement strand
CACGGCTGAAGAATTGGGTGGCGCGATCACGCACACCACCAAGAGTGGCGTGGCGGACTTGGCGTTCGAAAACGACGTAGAGGCTTTGTTGATGCTCCGTCGGTTGTACAACTATCTGCCGTTGAGCAACCGCGAAAAGGCGCCGGTGCGTCCCAGTGGAGATCCTGCAGATCGGGTGGACATGAGCTTGGACACGCTGGTGCCCGAGAACCCCAATAAAGCCTATGACATGCACGAGTTGATCACCAAGGTGGTCGACGACGGCGATTTCTTTGAACTCCAGCCCGACTATGCGAAAAACATCCTGATCGGCTTTGCACGAATGGAGGGGCAAACGGTCGGTATTGTTGCCAACCAACCTTTGGTGTTGGCCGGCTGTTTGGATATCAAGAGCTCGATCAAAGCGGCGCGCTTTGTGCGGTTCTGCGATGCCTTCAATATCCCGGTCATTACCTTTGTTGACGTCCCAGGCTTCATGCCTGGAACGAGCCAGGAATTTGGCGGCATCATCAAACATGGCGCCAAGTTGCTTTATGCATATGCGGAGTGCACGGTACCCAAAGTCACCGTCATCACGCGCAAGGCCTACGGTGGCGCTTACGACGTGATGGCCTCCAAACATTTGAGAGGAGACGTCAACTTTTCCTGGCCCAATGCCGAGATTGCGGTGATGGGTGCCAAAGGCGCTGTCGAGATTATTTTCCGCCAAGACAAAGACGACCCTGAAAAGCTCGCCGCGCGTGAGGCTGAGTACAAGGCTCGTTTTGCCAACCCCTTTGTGGCGGCGAACCGCGGCTACATCGATGACGTGATCCTGCCGCACAACACGCGCAAACGCATTTGCCGCAGCTTGGTCATGCTCAAGGACAAGAAGGTTGAAAACCCATGGCGCAAGCACGGCAACATCCCGCTGTGAGCATCAAGGAGAACAAAAAAATGTTTACCAAAATTCTGATTGCCAATCGTGGCGAAATTGCCTGCCGCGTCATCGCCACGGCTCGCAAAATGGGGATCGCCACGGTCGCCGTGTATTCCGAGGCCGATAAAGAAGCCCGCCACGTCTCCCTGGCAGACGAAGCTGTTTGCATTGGTCCTGCGCCAAGTCGCGAGTCTTATTTGTTGGCCGACAAAATCATCGAAGTGTGTCACCAAACCGGAGCCCAAGCCGTTCATCCAGGCTACGGATTTCTGTCGGAAAACGAGGCGTTTGCCAAGCGCGTCGAGGCCGAGGGCATTACCTTCATTGGACCAAAGTTCGAGGCCATCGCGGCCATGGGCGACAAAATTGCGTCTAAGAAATTGGCTGAAGCCGCCAAGGTCAACACGATTCCAGGCTACAACGACCCGATTGCCACAGCCGAAGAGGCCGTGGGCATTGCCAAAGACATTGGCTACCCCGTCATGATCAAGGCCTCAGCGGGCGGCGGTGGCAAGGGCTTGCGAGTGGCCTACAACGACAAGGAAGCATTGGAGGGCTTCACCGCCTGCCAAAACGAGGCGCGCAACAGCTTTGGTGACGACCGCATCTTCATTGAAAAGTTTGTGCAGGAACCTCGCCACATTGAGATCCAAATTCTGGGCGATGCACACGGCAATGTGGTCTATCTCAATGAGCGAGAGTGCTCGATTCAGCGGCGCCATCAAAAGGTCATTGAAGAGGCACCGTCACCTTTTATCAGCGACGCGACACGCAAGGCAATGGGCGAGCAAGCTGTCGCGCTGGCCAAAGCTGTGAACTACCAAAGCGCTGGCACTGTCGAGTTCGTTGTCGGGAAGGATCAAGATTTTTACTTCCTAGAAATGAACACACGCCTCCAAGTGGAGCACCCGGTGACCGAGTGCATCACCGGTTTGGACTTGGTTGAACAAATGATTCGCGTGGCCGCAGGCGAAAAATTGGCGATTCAGCAATCCGATGTCCAGCGTGACGGTTGGGCGATTGAATGCCGGATCAACGCGGAAGATCCGTTTCGTAACTTTTTACCGAGCACGGGCCGCTTGGTTCGATTCTCACCGCCAGAAGCCACCATGTGGCAAGGCGACACCACCCATAAGTACGGCGTGCGGGTAGACACCGGTGTCTACGATGGGGGTGAAATCCCGATGTACTACGACTCAATGATTGCGAAATTGATCGTGCACGGTAAAGATCGCAGCGAGGCGATCGCCAAGATGCGCCAAGCGTTGAATGAGTTTGTGATTCGCGGGATCAACAGCAACATCCCGTTTCAGGCGGCATTGCTGGCACATCCCAAGTTCGTGACAGGGGAATTCAACACTGGCTTCATCGCTGAGCACTATGCCCACGGGTTCAAGGCAGAGGACGTGCCGCACGATGATTCTGAATTCTTGGTCGCGTTGGCTGCCTTCGTACGCCGAAAATCGCGTGAGCGTACGGCAGGTATCTCTGGGCAGCTGCCTGGGTACGGCGTGAAAGTGGGGCAAGACTACAGCGTCATCGTCATCGACTCTGCCGCAGGTGCCAACCAGTATGTGGACGTTCATGTGGATGAGTTCACAGGCGAGGTGGGTTACGCCAAAGTGACGGTGGGGTCTAAAACCTACAAGATCACCTCTCACTCACGCATCAGCGACATCAAGATCGTGGGTGAATGCAATGGTGAAAAATTTGTGGCACAGGTTGAGCGAGGCACAGCCAAAAACCCATTGGCTTTGGTGGTGCAACACAACGGCACAAAAATTGAAGCCATGGTCGTCTCTCGCCGCATGGCCGATTTGCATCGAATGATGCCTTTCAAGGCGCCTCCGGACATGAGCAAGTATGTGTTGTCTCCCATGCCCGGTTTGTTGGTTGATGTGGCGGTCCAAGTCGGCCAAAAGGTGCAAGCAGGTGAGCGCGTTGCCGTGATCGAGGCCATGAAAATGGAGAACGTGTTGTTTGCAGCCGCCGATGGCGTGGTGGCTAAGGTCGTCGCAGCCCGTGGTGACAACCTTGTGGTCGATCAACCCATTGTTGAATTTGAGTGAGGAATCCCCATGAGCCATCGCCCATTCAAAGTACTCGGTATCCAGCAAGTGGCCATTGGTGGCCCAGACAAGACGCGTATGCAAGCCTTGTGGGTGGATATGTTGGGGCTTGAGGTGACGGGGACTTTTGTCTCTGAACGCGAAAATGTGGACGAAGACATTTGCGCCATGGGCAAGGGCCCATACAAAGTCGAAGTCGATTTGATGCAACCGCTGGATATGGACAAAAAGCCAGCGGTGCACACGACGCCGCTCAACCATATTGGGCTATGGATCGATGACCTGCCTATCGCAGTCGAGTGGCTCACCTCTCAAGGCGTGAGATTCGCGCCGGGTGGCATTCGAAAAGGAGCGGCTGGATACGACATTTGCTTTTTGCACCCCAAAGCCAACGACGAATTTCCCATCGCTGGAGAGGGCGTGCTGATTGAGCTGGTCCAAGCGCCACCCGAAGTGATCGCCGCGCTGGGCTGACCGCGCGCGGCCCTACCGCCTCCTCACACCCCGTCGGTTCAACCGAGCACAGGCCTCACTTGAGCGGGCGCCGGCCCTGCAGAGCAGGGGGCAATTGGTGTGTGGTGGCTAGCGGAATGTGCCCAGGTCAGCGCTGCTGTTGTCGCGCTTTGGCCCGGGCCAGCGCGGCTTCGATGATGGCTCGCTTCTGGTCGAGCACTGCGGGCTCTGTATGCAGGCTGGCTTGGGCCAGGTCGTTGAGCTTGCTTTGGGCTTTGGCTGCGAGCCTCTGATCATGTTCAATGGCTTCGCGCTGGAGGCGAGCTTGTCTGGCCTCGTAGCGCCGCAATGCGTGGTCGGCTTGGGCTTGTGTCCAGGCAGCCCAACCGGTCACAGACGGGTCTACCGGTTCGAGTTCAATGCAGTCGACCGGGCAGGCAGGAATGCACAACTCGCAGCCAACACACTCAGACTCGATCACCGTGTGCATATGCTTGTTGGTGCCGACTATGGCGTCGGTTGGGCAAGCTTTGATGCACAACGTGCAGCCAATGCACCAGTTTTCATCGATGTACGCGACGGTGAGGGGGCCTTCGTAACCGTGCTCTGGATTGAGTGGTTGAAAAGCTTGGCCGGTGATCTTTGCCAACCGATGAATCCCTTCCTCGCCGCCGGGAGGGCACTGGTTGATGGCTGCGTCGCCATCGGCAATCGCTTGTGCATAGCCCAGACAATCTGGGTATCCGCATCGCTGGCATTGCGTTTGTGGCAATGCTTGGTGGATGCGGATCACCTGGTTTTGCATGGGCGTATTCGGCGACGGTGCAGTCGGCTTTGCGTGTGCTCAGCCAAGACCACTTAGGCTTGCTTGGCTTTCACTGCTCTGCGCGGGGCCTTGGTGGGCGTGGCCGTTTTGGCCTTGACTGCCGCACGTGCTTGGGACGGTGCGGCCTTGCGCAGCGCAGGCTTGGCAGATGCGAGTGAGCTGTTCGCTTGTTGGGCATTCAGAATGAATTCGCGCACCTTTGGGTACACGATGTTGCGCCAACGGCTGCCACTGAAAATGCCGTAGTGGCCGGCGCCTTTGACTTCGAAATGCTGACGCTTGCTGGCTGGAATGTTGCGACACAAATCATGCGCCGCTTCAGTCTGTCCGCTGCCAGAGATGTCATCCAATTCGCCTTCGATGGTCATGAGGGAAGCATTGGTGATGGCTTCAGGTCGTACGCGCTCCACTTTGCCCTTGGCGTTTTTGACGTCCCATGTTCCCTCAACCAGCTTGAATTTTTGGAACACCGTTTCGATGGTCTCGAGGTAGTAGTCTGCATCCATGTCCAACACGGCGTTGTACTCGTCGTAGAACTGGCGATGGGCTTCAGCGCTGCCGTCGTCACCTCGCACGAGCTGCTGGAAATACTCGTAGTGGCTTTGCGCGTGGCGATCTGGGTTCATCGAGACAAAGCCCGCGTGTTGCAAAAAGCCCGGGTAGACCAAGCGCCCAGCCCCAGGGAATGAGGGCGGGACTCTAAAGATCACGTTATTTTCGAACCATTCGTGGCTGCGCTGGGTGGCCAATGTATTGACAGCGGTGGGTGATCGGCGGGCATCAATCGGCCCACCCATCATCGTCATGGATAGGGGCATTTGTTCGCCGCGTGCAGCCATCAAAGACATGGCAGCCAAGACAGGGACAGTCGGTTGGCACACGCTCATGATGTGGCACTCGCCGTGGGTGTCTTGCAGGTAACGCACGAACTCCTGCACGTAGTTGACGTAATCGTCGAGATGGAATTCACCATCCTCGACTGGCACCAAGCGGGCATTGCGCCAGTCTGTGATGTAGACCTTGTGCCCTTGCAACATCGACTTCACGGTGTCGCGCAGCAACGTGGCGTAGTGACCCGAGAGGGGAGCCACGATCAAGACCACAGGCTGGGCCTTCATTGTGGTGAGCGTGGTTTCGTTGTCCGAATAGCGCTTAAAGCGGCGCAACTCGCAGAAGGGCTTGTCCATCTCGACGCGTTCATGGATGGCGACATCGACGCCGTCGATGTTGATGGTGTGCAAGCCAAAAGCCGGTTTGACGTAGTCCTTGCCGAGGCGATAAAACAATTCATACCCTGCGGCGATGCGATCAGCGCCAGGGACGTGACTGAGGGGTGAGACCGGGGTGGTGAACAGTTTAGATGCCGCGTGAGCCCAATCTGCGAAGGGTTCGAGCATGGAGCGCTGGGCATCGTAAATTTGATAAAGCATGGGGTCGGTCCTGTTCAGATCACTAAATGGTGCAGTGCAATATATCAGCCTTATCGGCTATTTTGTGGGGTTTAGACTCCAATTATTGTCTTTTGAGTCACATCGGCGTGTGCATCTGAGTGGGCAGGGCGTGTAAGCGGCAAGGTTCCTCGGGAAATGGGGGCTCAGGCCGCGCTCATGGCACACAAAAAAGCCCTCGATATGAGGGCTTTGAGGCCAGTTGAATGGCCTACCGAAACCACCGCTTCGGCGGTGTCTGTGTTAGATCAGCGCATCACCGTTGCCATGGACTGACAGACGTGGCCAATGTTGTGCAAGTTCAGGGCTGCGACGCAAATGCGACCGCTGTCCACCCCGTACACCCCGAACTCGCTGCGCAAACGCTCCATTTGAGGCTTACTGAGGCCGGAGTAGCTGAACATCCCGATCTGCTGGGTGATGTAACTCACGTCTTGCGTCACGCCGGCAGCCTTCAGGCCATCGGTCAAGGCCACTCGCATCGCTTTGATGCGATTGCGCATTCCGCCAAGCTCTTCTTCCCAGAGGGTGCGCAACTCGGGCGTTCCCAGCACGGTGGCCACAATGGAGCCGCCATGAATAGGGGGGTTAGAGTAGTTGGTGCGAACCATGATTTTCAGTTGGGACAGCACTCGGGCAGCTTCCTCTTGAGAGTCGCACACCACGCTGATGGCGCCCACGCGCTCACCGTAGAGGCTGAAGCTCTTAGAAAACGAAGTAGAGACCAAAATCGGCAAACCGGCGTCAACAAAGCGATTGACGACAGCGCCGTCTTCGGCAATGCCCTCGCTGAAGCCCTGATAGGCCATATCCAAGAAGGCGATCAAGCCTTTGGCTTTCACCACCTCGATGACCTGTGTCCACTGATCGTGGCTCAGGTCGTAACCTGTGGGGTTGTGACAGCACGCGTGCAACACCACGACGGTGCCAGCTTCGGACGCCGCCAGCGCATCGATCATGCCTTGGAAGTTGACGCCGCGGTTGCTCGCATCGTAGTACGGGTAGGTTTCCACTTGAAAACCCGCTTGGGTGAAGATGGCTCGGTGGTTTTCCCAGCTGGGGTCAGAAATCAACACCTTGGCGTTGGGTTGGGTTGACTTCAAAAAATCGGCGCCAACTTTCAGGCCACCGGTGCCACCGATGGACTGAACGGTGGCCACGCGGCTGTTTTGAACCACGTCACTGTCGTTTCCGAATACCAGCCCTTTTACGGCGCCGTCATAGGCTGCAATGCCATCGATGGGCAAGTAACCTCTTGGTTTCGGCGTGGCCATCAGCTGGGCTTCCGCTGCCTGCACGCACTTGAGTAGGGGAAGCTTGCCATTCTCATCGAAATACACACCCACGCCCAAGTTCACTTTGTTGGGGTTGGAGTCTGCATTGAATTGTTCATTCAAACCCAGGATGGGGTCACGGGGTGCCATGGGTACGGCTGAAAGAAACGACATAGTCAAGCTATCCTTACGGGCTGTGTGTGAGAAAACCTCGTATTCTAATTCGCCCCCATGGCATCCGAACACCGAACATTGAAAGTAGACATGACTGAGGACAAGCAGCAACAGGCCGGTGAATGGGTGCGCTTTGACGGTTCACCGTTCGAGCTGTTCCAGCCTTTCCCACCCGCCGGGGATCAGCCCGCAGCCATTGAGGGGTTGGTCGAGGGCGTGCGCGACGGCGAGATGTTTCAGACGCTGCTGGGTGTCACAGGCTCGGGCAAAACTTACACCATGGCGCAGACCATTGCGCGGTTGGGTCGCCCAGCCATCGTGTATGCGCCCAACAAGACGCTGGCCGCCCAGCTTTACTCTGAGTTTCGAGAGTTTTTCCCCAACAACGCGGTGGAGTATTTCGTCAGCTACTACGACTACTACCAGCCTGAGGCCTATGTGCCGCAGCGCGACTTGTTCATCGAAAAAGACTCGGCGATCAACGAGCACATTGAGCAAATGCGGTTGTCGTGCACCAAAAGCCTGTTGGAGCGCCGTGACGTTGTCATCGTCGCCACGGTCTCCGCCATCTACGGCATCGGGCACCCAGAGAGCTACCACCAAATGATCATGCTGCTGCGCAAAGGGGACACCTTTGGCCAGCGTGACTTGATTGCTCAGTTGGTGCGGATGCAATACCAGCGCAACGACATGGATTTTGCGCGCGGCACGTTTCGAGTGCGCGGGGACACGATTGACGTCTTTCCGGCGGAGCACTCGGAGCTGGCGGTGCGCATCGAGATGTTTGATGATGAGATTGAAGGCTTGCAGCTCTTTGACCCACTCACGGGTCAAATCAAACAGCCGATCAGTCGTTTCACCGTCTACCCCCGCAGCCACTACGTGACGCCCAGGGAGCAAGTCTTGGCGGCTGTTGAAACCATTAAAGTTGAATTGAAGGATAGGCTTGCAGAGCTCTTGAATATGGGAAAGCTGGTCGAAGCACAGCGGCTGGAGCAGCGCACCCGCTTTGACCTAGAGATGTTGACGGAAGTGGGGCACTGCAAGGGAATTGAAAACTATTCTCGCCACTTGACGGGCGCCGCCCCCGGCGACCCTCCGGCGACGTTGACCGATTACTTGCCCAAAGACGCGCTCATGTTTTTGGATGAAAGCCATGTCCTCATGGGGCAATTTTCAGGCATGTTCAACGGCGATCGGGCCCGCAAGACCACACTGGTCGAGTATGGGTTTCGCTTACCCAGTGCGCTCGATAACCGGCCGCTCAAACTCGAAGAGTTTGAGCAGCGGATGCGCCAAACCATCTTTGTGTCTGCCACCCCAGCGCAGTACGAGCGAGACCACTCTGGCCACACGGTCGAGCAAGTGGTTCGCCCCACGGGGTTGGTTGATCCCGTCGTTCATGTGCGTCCTGCGTCGAACCAGGTCGACGATGTGCTGCAAGAAATTCGCCTTCGGGTGAACGTTGGCGAGCGTGTGTTGATCACCACGTTGACCAAACGCATGGCTGAGCAGCTCACGGAATACCTCACCGAGAACGGCGTCAAAGTCCGCTACTTACACAGCGATGTGGACACGGTTGAGCGGGTTGAAATTCTGCGCGACCTGCGGTTGGGCGAGTTCGATGTGCTGGTGGGTATCAACCTGTTGCGAGAGGGCATTGATATCCCAGAGGTCTCCTTGGTGGCCATATTGGACGCGGACAAAGAAGGATTCTTGCGGTCTGAACGCTCTTTGATCCAGACCATCGGACGGGCCGCGCGAAACTTGAATGGCACAGCCATTTTGTATGCCGACAAAATGACCGATTCGATGGAGCGCGCGATCGGCGAAACCGAGCGCCGCCGCACCAAACAAATCGCACACAACCTCGCGCACGGCATTGAGCCCAAATCGGTGGTGAAGCGCATCAAGGACTTGATTGACGGCGTCTACAGCGAGAAGGCGCAAGACCAAGCCAACCGGTTGGTGCGCGAGAGCGAGTTGCGGGCACAAGCCGATGCCATGAACGAAAAAGATGCGGCTCGAGAAATCAAGCGGCTCGAAAAGCTCATGATCGAGCACGCCAAGAACTTAGAGTTTGAACAGGCCGCTGCCGTTCGGGATCAACTGCAGGTCATCAAGGCCAGATTTTTTGGTGCGCCCAGCCATGATCCAGGGGTGCTGTGAACCACATAAAAAATGCATTTTTTACTGACGTGAATCTTTCTTCTCTCTAGGAATTACCTCGTAAAAACCCTACTAAAGTTGAGTAAAAGAGTTGGCTATGTGATATACTCGATCAAATCAGTCGGATACCCGAGTGAAAGGAGAACGAGATGCGTATGACCACCAAAGGCCGGTTCGCCGTCACCGCCATGATCGACTTGGCGCTTCGCCAAGCCCATGGCCCTGTCACCTTGGCCGCCATCAGCCAGCGGCAACAAATTTCACTGTCCTACCTGGAGCAGCTGTTCGGCAAAATGCGCCGCAACGGATTGGTCGAGTCGACCCGGGGTCCGGGCGGCGGCTACTCTTTGGCCCGCAAGGCCAACGAGATCAGCGTCGCCGACGTGATCATGTCGGTCGATGAGCCGATGGACGCGACCCAATGCGGCGGCAAAGAAAATTGCGGCGGCGAGGGCGTGCGTTGCATGACCCACGACTTGTGGTCAGCTCTGAACGACCGGATGTACGACTTCTTGAGCGGCATCACCCTGGACCAACTGGTCAAAGAACAGTTGGACAAGGGCGTGGTGGTCGAAGAGAGTCTGCCGCAAATCAAGCGTGCCATCACCCCCATGCAGGTGGTGAAGCCCATCCGTGTCAATGCGCCCAATTCGGTGTTTGCCTTGGCTGCCAGTCTGTCTAAAACCTGATCCCCAACATGAGCATGACCCCCCATTTGCCGGTCTATATGGACTACAGCGCGACCAACCCCTGCGACCCCAGGGTGGTGGACGCCATGGTGCCCTGGCTTTACGAGCATTTCGGTAACCCCGCCTCACGCAGCCATGCGTGGGGTTGGGAAGCCGAAAAAGCGGTTGAGACCGCGCGCGGCCACGTCGCCGACCTGATCGGCGCGGATCCACGCGAAATCGTGTGGACCAGCGGCGCAACTGAAAGTGACAACCTCGCGCTCAAAGGCGCGGCCCACTTTTATCAGTCGCGTGGCAAGCACATCATCACGGTCAAAACCGAGCACAAAGCGGTGCTTGATACTTGCCGTGAGTTAGAGCGCCAAGGCTTCGAAGTCACCTACATGGATGTCCAAGAAGACGGTTTGTTGGATTTGGCCGCCTTTGAGGCGGCGATTCGACCCGATACGATTTTGGCCAGCGTCATGTTTGTCAACAACGAGATCGGCGTGATTCAGGACATCGCGGCGATCGGACAAATTTGCCGCGCCAAGGGCGTCGTATTCCACGTCGATGCGGCTCAGGCAACCGGTCGGGTAGATATTGATCTGAAAACCCTGCCTGTGGATCTGATGAGCTTGACCTCGCACAAAACCTATGGCCCCAAAGGCATCGGTGCCCTGTATGTGCGTCGCAAGCCACGCATTCGCATCGAGGCGCAAATGCACGGCGGTGGACACGAGCGCGGTATGCGCTCTGGTACGTTGCCAACGCACCAATGTGTGGGTATGGGCGAGGCCTACCGCATCGCCAAATTGGAAATGGCAGAAGAAAACCGCCGGATCAAAGCGTTGCACGATCGCATGGTGAACGCGCTGAGCGATGTGCCCGAGGTCTACATCAACGGCAACGCTGAGCGTCGGGTTCCCCACAACTTGAACATGAGCTTTAACTTCGTCGAAGGTGAGTCTTTGATCATGGGCATCAAGGGATTGGCCGTCTCCAGCGGTTCAGCTTGTACCTCAGCCTCTCTCGAACCCAGTTATGTCCTGAGGGCTCTAGGGCGCAGCGACGAGTTGGCGCACTCGAGTTTGCGCATGACGATCGGGCGTTGGACGACTGAGCAAGACATTGATTACGCGGTTGAAGCGATCAAGCAAAACGTTGAGAAATTACGCGAGTTGTCGCCGCTTTGGGAAATGCACCAAGACGGCATCGACATCAGCACCATCCAGTGGGCTGCCCACTGACAGGAGAAACGCATGGCCTATTCAGAAAAAGTCATTGACCATTACGAGAATCCCCGCAACGTTGGCTCCTTCGAAAAGGGAGACGATTCGGTGGGCACCGGCATGGTTGGCGCGCCCGCCTGTGGCGACGTCATGAAGTTGCAAATCAAGGTCAACCCAGAGACAGGCGTGATCGAAGACGCGCGATTCAAGACCTATGGGTGCGGCTCTGCCATTGCGTCAAGCTCGCTGGTCACCGAGTGGGTCAAGGGCCGCACTTTAGACGAGGCAGCAGCACTCAAGAACAGCCAAATTGCAGAAGAGTTGGCCTTGCCCCCAGTCAAAATTCACTGTTCCATTTTGGCCGAAGACGCCATCAAAGCAGCCGTGGACGATTACCGCAAAAAGCACAGCGCAGCCTAAGGAAGCCCCATGAGTGTGACCCTCACCGAAGCCGCAGCTCGCCACGTGCAGCGCTACCTGAGCCGTCGAGGCAAAGGGGTTGGGGTGCGTCTGGGTGTCAAAACCACGGGTTGCTCTGGGCTGGCGTACACGCTCGAGTACGCAGATGACGTCTCGCCTGAGGACGTTGTGTTTCAAGACCAGGGCGTGCAGGTGTTGGTTGACCCCAAAAGCCTGGCCTATATCCAAGGCACACAACTCGACTTTGTCCGCGAGGGCTTGAACGAGGGTTTTAAGTTCAATAACCCGAATGAGCGAGATCGCTGCGGTTGCGGCGAATCGTTCCGGATTTAACGTGGCCGTGGTGGGTGGTGAGGGGCTGAACCTGCAGTCCAACGACTTTGAACTGTTCGGTTTGCCTGAGCAGTTCGAGGTAGACGCTCAACAGCTTGAAGAGCGTTGGAAGGCCCTCCAGACTCAAATCCACCCCGATAAATTTGCCGCTCAAGGTCAAGCGGCACAGCGCCTCAGTATGCAATGGTCGGTCCGGATCAATGAGGCTTACCAGCGACTCAAGGCGCCAATCACCCGTGGCGCATACCTCTGTGAGTTGCGTGGGCACCCTGTTCGCGCAGAAGACAACACGGCCATGCCAGCTGCATTTTTGATGCAGCAAATGGAGTGGCGCGAAGCCTTAGAAGAGGCTGCGGGCGATGCGGGTGAGTTGCAAAAACTGTGGGTGCAAACCCGTACTGTTCAAACCCAGTACTTGCTCGACCTCGCGCAGGCGCTAGACGAGCAAGGCGATGCGGCGCTGGCGGCGAATGGCGTGCGAGCGCTGATGTTTATTGACAAATTTTCACGTTCGGTTGCTCAGCGACTGGACGAGTTGGACGAATAAATGGCATTGCTACAAATCTCTGAGCCTGGGCATTCACCAGATCCACACCAGCGCAAGCTGGCCATTGGGATCGACTTGGGGACCACGCATTCTTTGGTGGCCGCGATGCGCCACGGCGTTCCCGAATGTCTCCCTGACGAGCAGGGGCGGGTGCTATTGCCCAGCGCAGTGCGTTACACCGAACAGAGCCCGGGGCGCCAAATCGGCTAC
>JBEAPX010000073.1:0-8366 GCA_041164205.1 Pseudomonadota bacterium | reverse complement strand
TCTCTGCCATCGGGCGATCGCGCCGGGTGGTGATGACCGTCAACCAGTTCTTCACCGCTGGGCAAGCGGTGGCCAAAGCCGATTTGCTCACCGTCCTGCCGGAAGACTTTGTGACAGCCACTGGCGTCAGTGACGCCTTGGTGGTGCGTGAAATTCCGCTGGCGATGCCAACCGTCCACATTGACGCGCTGTGGCACCACGATAGCAACGACGTGCCCGCTCAGGCGTGGCTGCGACAACAAATCAAACGCGCATCAACCGCGCGCTAGTGCACAAGGCTGCGTCTTAGGCGACTGTTCGAGGCTCGCTTTGACGGTCAAACGCACTCAAGGCTTCGGCCGCGTACATCAAGTTGGGCCCGCCGCCCATGTACACCGCAATCGCCAACATTTCTTCGAGTTCATCGCGGGTACAGCCCAGCTTGATCAAGGCCTTGGTGTGGAACGCAATACAACCCGAACAATGGGTGCTGACGCCAATGGCCAGCGCAATGAGCTCCTTCGTTTTGGTGTCAATCACGCCTGGCGCCATGGCTGCCGCGGCCAACTGCGCAAAGCCCTGCATGGCGGCTGACTGGGATTTTCGAAACGGACCCAGCTCGCCATTGATGTGTTTCATCAACTCGACGTGGTCAAATGTGCTCATGGTGTTTCCTTGGTAAAGCGCAAAACGGCGTGCCATCAGTGGTTAATGGCCGCAGTATGCAATGCGCTTGAAGCGTTGCATTTGATGTTGGTCAGAAAGGTTTGAATCCGTGTGCGCGTGAGAATTTGCGCGCGTGACACGGCATGAGCCGTGGTTTCCATTAAAGTGGCGACCATGCGACACCCTCTGACGGCCACCAGCGAAGCCACCCCCCAAGAATTGCGCGATGCGATGGCCACCTTTGCAACGGGCGTGACCATCGTCACCACACGAGATCGCAACGGTGCGCCCGTGGGCTTGACAGTGAACTCTTTCAGTTCCGTGTCTCTGTCGCCACCATTGGTGATGTGGTGCCTTGGCAATGCCTCAAGCTGCCGAGAGGCTTTTGATGGCCATCCTTTTTTCGCCGTGCATGTGCTGGCTGCCGATCAGCAGAGTCTGGCCATGCAATTCGCGGGCCCACCTGACCAGCGCTTTCAAGGGGTTGCGCTTCAGGAAAACAGCCGCGGCCTGCCCATTCTGCCTGGCTGCCTGAGTGTGATTGAGTGTGAGCGGTATCACACACTTGAGGGCGGTGACCACCAAATTTACTTGGGTCAGGTCGTGACCACACACACCTCAAGCACCGGCTCCGCTCTGGTGTATCACCAACGCCGTTTCTTGCACACTTGATCAACAAGTCTCGAGATGACTGAGCGGCCAATGTTTGGGCACTTTGCGTCTTCGGAGGCGCTTTGAAATGAACGCTCCCACGCGCCACACCCGACTCGATGGACGGGCCATGTCGATCCTGATTTTTTGCTGCGCCTTCTGGGGCTTTCAGCAAATTTTGATCAAGTCAACTGTGGTCGAGGTGCCTCCGATTTGGCAGGCATCTATTCGGTTTTTGGGCGCAACGGTGTGCTTGATGCTGTGGTCATGGTGGCGGGGTGTCGCGCTCTTTGAGAGAGATGGCACTTTGTGGCCAGGCCTGTTGGCCGGGGTGCTGTTCGCCGGTGAATTCATTTGCATCTACGTCGGTCTTCAGTTCACAGCGGCCTCGCGATTGACGGTTTTTTTGTATTCATCACCGTTTTGGGTGTCGCTGGTCTTGCCCTATTTCGTGGCGGCCGAAAAACTCAGGCGTGTCCAATGGGTGGGGTTGACTTTGGCGTTCGGTGCGGTAGCACTCGCCTTTGGCCAAGGTTTGATGCAGTACGAAAACGGTCAGTGGCGAGGCGATGCATTTGGCCTGGCCGCTGGTGTGCTGTGGGGGTTGACCACCGTGGTGATGCGCGCGTCCCGCATGGCAAGCTTGTCTGCAGAAAAGACCTTGTTTTACCAAGTGGCGACCACCACCGTGGTTGCTCCCTTTGTCTCGTTGGCTCTGGGTGAGGCATGGTCGTTGAGTTACAGCACCCATGCCTGGAGCTCGCTGGCCATTCAAACCATTGTGGGCGCGTTTGGTACCTATCTGACTTGGATGTGGCTGTTGCGTCATTACCCCGCAACGCGCATGGCTTCATTCACATTTTTATCGCCCGTGTTTGCGCTGCTTTTCGGCGTGAGTTTGTTGAACGAGCCGCTGAGTGTCCAGCTGGTATTGGCGTTGAGTGGCGTCGCACTCGGCATCTGGCTGGTCAATCGCCGTTAGACCACTGCCACCAACGCTTGGACACCCGACGGGCACAAGCGCGACGCCCGTCGAGCTTCATGGCCCCAAGGGGTCAGCCTCCCTGAGAAGCCTGGTCTCTTGTGAGGCGCTCGCTTTTCCAATACACATCGTCACCACCATCTGCGCGGTTGAGGTGTCGGGCAAGCACAAACATCAAATCGCTCAATCGATTTAAATACTGGGCCAATAAGGGCGATAACTCGGTGGTTTGCGCCAAACCATGAACCGTTCGCTCTGCGCGTCGCGCCACCGTTCGACAGATGTGGGCTTGGGCTGCAGCGCGCTTGCCGCCTGGAAGAATGAACTCCAGCAGTTTCGGCAATGCCGCGTTGTAGTGCTCCAAGGCTTGGTCGAGGGCCAAGACCGCGTCGTCTTTGAGCGCGTCATAACCAGGCATCGCCAAGCAGCTGCCGAGGTTGAACAACTGGTGCTGGATATCCAGCAGCAACTCTTTGACATCGCCGGGTAAAGACTCGCTCAAAAGGACTCCCAAGTGCGAGTTGAGCTCGTCGACATCGCCAATGGCTTGGATGCGAATATCCGTTTTGTGAAGCCTTGTGTTATCGGCGATTCCCGTGGTGCCGTCATCTCCGGTTCGGGTGGCGATTTGTGTCAAGCGGTTGCCCATGTTTTTTCTCACTCTGTTTGATAATCTGCATTATTCCGCATTCATAGAAAGGGCCCGAAATGACCGAGTTTGTGATTGACCTGCCTGAGGTGAAATTACGCGACATTCCCGCAGCGTTTGTTCCCGCACTTCAAGCTCGGTTTGGCAAGCAGTGTTCAACCGCCCAGAGCATTCGCGAGCAACACGGTCGCGATGAGTCCGCTTTCACTCACATTCCGGCGCCGAGTGCGGTCGTGTTTGCTGAGTCCACGCAAGACGTGGTCGACGCCATGAAGCTGGCGAGCGAACACCGCGTGCCTGTGATCCCTTATGGTGTGGGCTCTTCTTTAGAGGGCCATTTGTTGGCCATTGAGGGGGGCATCAGCATCGATGTGTCTCGCATGGACAAAGTCCTGTCCATCAACGCAGAAGACCTCACCGTCACCGTGCAGCCCGGAGTGACGCGCGAGGCCGTGAATGCCGCTGTTCGGGATCAAGGTTTATTTTTTCCGATTGACCCGGGGGCCAATGCGTCGTTGGGTGGTATGAGCGCGACCCGCGCTTCTGGCACCAATGCCGTGCGCTACGGCACGATGAAAGAAAATGTGTTGGCCTTAGAGGTCGTGTGTGCCGATGGCTCTTTGCTGCGCACCGGCTCGCGCGCGCGCAAGTCCAGCGCTGGTTATGACTTGACTCGCTTGATGGTTGGCAGCGAGGGCACATTGGGTATCTTCACCGAGATCACTCTGCGCCTGTATCCGTTGCCTGAAGCCGTGATGGCGGCCACCTGCTCCTTCCCGACGGTGGCCGATGCGGTCTTGACGACTCAACAAATCATCCAGATGGGCGTGCCGATTGCCCGGTGCGAATTGTTGGATGCACACTCGGTCGAGTCGGTGAACCGGTATTCGAAGATCGACTTGCCTGTCGCCCCTTTGTTGTTGATGGAATTTCATGGCTCGCCCGCCGGAGTACAGGAACAAATCGAAACCGTGCAGTCATTGGCCCAAGACAACGGCGGCGATGGTTTTCAATGGGCCAGCACGCCCGAAGAACGCACCCGCCTGTGGACAGCACGGCACCACGCCTTTTTTGCGGCGCTGCAATCGCGCCCTGGTTGCGTCGCCATCACGACCGACACCTGCGTTCCCATCAGCCAGCTGGCCGAAAATGTGACCGCCGCATTGCGGGATGTAGACGAAGCTGGCATCCCCTACTTTTTAGTGGGCCACGTTGGAGATGGCAACTTTCATGTCGGCTACCTGATTGACCCGGCACTGCCCGAAGAGCGTGCAATGGCCGAACGCCTCAATCACCAACTGGTGCAACGGGCCTTGCTGTCGGGGGGAACCTGCACTGGCGAGCACGGGATAGGGCTTCACAAAAAAGAGTTCTTGGTCAAAGAAGCCGGCGAAACAGCCGTCCATGTCATGCGAACCATCAAGCAAGCGTTGGACCCTCACAACCTGCTGAACCCCGGCAAAATCTTTTGACACAGTCGCGGCCAAAGCGCCGCGCTCCCTTTTTAGAGAACCTCAGAACATAAGTGTGCGCACACTCATGTTTGTTGCCGAATTCGGTCGATCAATGCATTTAGCTCATCAAGTGAGCTGAATTGAATGGCTAACTCACCTTGATCCAACACTTTGCCGCCGCGCTTGACTTGTTTTTTCACCCGCACCTCGACTTGGGCAACCAACAAGTCAGACAACTCTTCTTCAACCCGTTTCACATCCCGTGACTTGTCTCGTTTGGGCTTCACGGCGACCAAACTGAATTCAGCACCCAGCTTTTTCGCCAAACTTTCTGCCTCACGCACGGACATTTTTTTAGCCACAATTTGATTGGCTGCGGTGATCTGTGTCGCGCGATCTAAGCTCAAAAGGGCGCGGGCGTGACCCATATCAATGTCACCGGCCATCAACATCGTTTGAACCGACTCCGCTAAGTTCAACAAACGCAACAAGTTGCTGGCTGCACTGCGCGAACGCCCAACGGCTTGAGCCGCATCTTCGTGTGTTAGACCAAACTCGCGAATCAACCGTTGAATACCGCGGGCTTCCTCTAGGGGATTGAGGTCTTCGCGTTGCATGTTTTCAATCAAAGCCATGACCGCGGTGTTTTGGTCGCTGACCTCTTTGATCAATACGGGCACGCGGTCCAATCCCGCCAAATGAGCAGCACGGAACCGGCGTTCGCCAGCAATGATTTCAAACTTTTGATCTGTGGCAACAGGCATAGCCAGGGGCACATATTGGCCGTTGTTATCGACGGGTCTAACCAAGAGCGGCTGCATGATGCCTTGCGTACGAATGCTTTCGGCCAGCTCGTACAACGAGCCCTCATCCATTCGGGTCCGCGGTTGAAATTGGCCCGCTTGGAGTTGCGCCAATGGCAATTCAGTTGGAATTTGTGAGGCGGCCTCGGCCGATAGCGCTGCATCTGGTCCAAGCAGTGCTTCCAATCCACGCCCCAAGCCTTTTGATTTTTTGATCGCCATATTTATTCCTTCAATTCAACGCATTCACAAATTCAAGCAACGCCTCATGGGCAGCAGGCCAATCGCCTAACCCACTGTCGGCGTTCAAATGTCCAGCACCCCCTTTGCAATGGGTACTGCTACCCCAAGCCTCTGCCATCCCAAGCGCTGCCTTTTCGTCACAAAACGGGTCGTTGTCACTGAAAACCACATGACTGGCGAAAGGCAAAGGCTCCAGTATCGGCTGACGCCAAGAACTGAGCTCGCCGGGAATATTTGATCGGCTTAAATCTGGGGGCGCCACCAACCAAGCCGCCTTGATCCAGGAGGTATGGCGAGAAAAATGGGCCCAGGTGGAAACCAAATGGCAAGCCAAGCTGTGGGCGATGAGCACCACCTGAAAAGGTTGGCCGGAATGGGCCTGCTCATGTTTGTCGTGCAAAGTCAACAAACAATCCTCTAGGGCAATTTGCCAGTCCCCTCGCAAAGGCTTATTCCAGTCGGCCTGCTCTACCCGCAAATATCCCCACTGGTGCTCCCAAAAGGATTGCCAGTGGTCAGGGTTAGAATTTTGCCACCCGGGAAGAATCAATCCGGTCCAACCCGGGTGTTTCACGTGAAACACCTCCGGCTCAGCACTCAATAACGCTGTCATCGCATGGTGTCGATGCGGTCGACCATTTCTTGAGCAAACTCTAAAAACGCTTGCGAGCCCCGGGCATGAGGGTCAAAGATCACACCAGGCAACCCGTAGCTGGGCGCCTCTGCAAGACGAACATTTCTCGGAATCACCGTGTCAAACACCTTGTTTCCAAAATGCGCCTTGATTTGATCACTCACCTGCTTTTGAAGCGTGATGCGATGATCAAACATGACCCTGAGCAAGCCGATCAACTCAAGGTCGTGGTTGAGGTTGGCGTGCACTTGTTTGATGGTATTCACCAAGTCACTGAGCCCCTCCAACGCAAAATACTCACATTGCATAGGCACAATCACCCCATTGGCGGCACACAAACCATTGAGGGTCAGCATATTGAGAGAGGGTGGGCAATCAATCAAGACAAAGTCATACTGATCACCGACCAGTGCAAGGGCGTGTCTCAGGCGCTTTTCACGCATGGGTTGATTCACAAGCTCTACTTCAGCGCCTGCCAACTCGCGATTGGCACCAAGCACATCGTAACCACACGCCTCACTCTTGATTCGAGCCTTCGCGATCAAGACGTCGTCTAACAACACCTCATAGACCGAATGCTCTAAAGCGCGTTTATCAATGCCCGATCCCATGGTGGCATTGCCTTGGGGATCCAAGTCGATCAACAGAACTCTTTGGCCGATTTTTGCCAATCCAGCACATAAGTTGACGGTGGTTGTGGTTTTCCCAACACCGCCTTTTTGATTGGCAACACAAAAAATCTTGGCCATACAACCTGCTTTGGTTTGAAGTTGGCCTCTGTGATGAGGCCGTGAAACAAGAGGCCAAGTTTAGTGGAAAAATTTGGCCGGTCTTCGGGACTATTTAACGTTGCCGCATCCAAACCAAACATCTGTCTTCGTTCAGCCCTGGCACACTCAATTGTTCCACGTGAAACACATCGATGTCTGCGGGTAAATTGGCCATTTCCTGCTCGGGGATCTTCCCCTTCATGGCCATCCACACGCCATTCGGTGAGAGCAGATGTCTCGTCAATTGAACAAAGTCAATGAGAGACGAAAATGCTCGAGACGTGATCAACGGATAACTACCTGTCCACTCTTCCACTCTATGGTGCACACCACGCAATCGGGTAGGAATATCGGAAAGTACGGCTGACATTTGGTTAATGAACGCCACCTTTTTTGCGACCGCATCCACACACGTCACCCGTTCAGCAGTCTCTGTGATTGCGAGAATAATCCCTGGCAAACCGCCCCCAGAACCAACATCTAAGATCTCAGTGAGTCCAGGTAATCTCTTTTGTATGGGAGGTACCACTGCCAAACAGTCCATCACGTGATGCGACCACACCTCATCTTGATTGCGAATGGCAGTCAAGTTGTACACCTTATTCCACTTAGCCAATCCCGCAACATAAGTCCGCACTGCTTGAGCTTGCGTGTCAGTCAGAGATACGCCAACGGCTGCTGCCGCTTGGATCACCTGCCCATCAGTCATGTCTAACCCACTCATGCGTGGGTTTCAAGTTCGTGATCAACCTGCACTTTGAAACCCAGTTTCTTTAAGTGCACCAATAGCAAAGACACCGCGGCAGGGGTCACACCAGAGATACGACTGGCCTGACCAAGCGTTTCTGGCTGCGCCTTTTGTAGTTTTTGCCGCACTTCAATACTGAGGGCCGCTATGGCCATGTAATCCACTGCTGCTGGTAACTTGAGCTTTTCAAAATGAGCGGCCCGCTTAACTTCTTCTTTTTGGCGATCAATGTACCCTGAATACTTGATTGAAGTTTCTACCTGATCAATCGCTTGAGATCTGATTTGCCAATCCATCTCGGTGCATGTTTCACGTGAAACAGTCAACACGGGATGTTCCGCCGCAAACTCCCCTCCATTGAGCGACACCAAACCAGAATAAGTCACTGTTGGTCTTTTTAGTAAATCGGCAAGGGAATACTCGTGGTCGATTTCTTGACCAATCACCCGCAACGATTCGCCCGGTTGCAATGTGCTGGGTCTCACCCATGTACTTGCCAGCCGTTGCTTTTCTTTTTCAATCGCATCCACTTTGCGACTGAAAATTTCCCATTGTTCGTCTCCTACCAAACCCAACTGACGACCCTTTTCAGTGAGACGAAGATCTGCGTTGTCTTCCCGAAGTTGCAGCCTAAACTCTGCCCTGCTAGTGAACATGCGGTAGGGCTCCGTGACCCCTTTGGTCACCAAGTCATCGACCAAAACCCCAAGATAGGCCTCATCTCGTCCAGGGCACCAAGCTGCTTCGCCCTTCACCTTCAACGCCGCATTCAAGCCAGCAAACAAGC
>JBEAPX010000072.1:0-9910 GCA_041164205.1 Pseudomonadota bacterium | reverse complement strand
CCTTTAACTCATCGAGTGTGCCCAGCGGCATGAACGCCACGCCCATACTTTGCTGATCGGCCATGCCTTTGGTGAGCAATTTCATGGCGTCTTTGACCGCCAAGGCAAACAAACGCCGCAGGCCTTGCAGGTGTTTGGCTTGGGCATCTTCTGGCAGGTCAAACACGTGGATATGCACCCCATCACCGGCGTCAACCAGCGCTGGGAAGCCGATCAGGGTCTGGCCTTTTTGACGAATCTCCATCAACTCGGGCAACTCGCCAAAGGTCCATGCCGTGTGCAAAGTGTGACCATCAGCGGGAGCGGCCGCGCCCGATTGTTGGGCCACCGGCTTGGCCTCCCCTTGCGCTTGGCGCTTGCCTGCCGGCGCTGCAGCAGGCGACTTGGCGGCTTGCGCCGCACCTGAATGTGCGGGGGATGGAGAGGGTTGCTGGCGCTGAGGGGACTGGATTTTGAGCGCCGCGAGCGCTTGAAATGCACCCCGCGCTTGAGTGCCCCATTCAGCCTTCAAGGCTGACAAGCTGCGTCCCATGCCAAGTTGGCGCCCGTGTTCATCCACCACGCGGATGTTCATCTGCAAGTGAGCCGGCAGTTGGTCAGGCTTGAAATCACTCGCCTTCACATCCAGTTCGGTTTTGGCCTTGAGCAAAGGCAACAAGGCTTGCAGCAACCCCTCTTGACCAAACCGCTCTGGCGGCAACAAGACCTCGGTGAATTCAGCCGCTGTGTGTGGCAGCGGCACCAATCGGGCGCGCGGTCGTTGAGGCAAGGTCTTGAGCAGAGCCAACACCTTTTCACCCAACAATCCGGGTACCAACCACTCGCAAGTCTCGGCCCTGACCTGGTTCAGCACAAACAAAGGCACGCTCACGGTGACGCCATCCCGAATGTGGCCAGGCTCGTGCAGATACTGGGCCTCGCAGTCGACGCCGCCCAGCTTGAGGTGCGAGGGGAAACGCTGCGCGGTCACACCCGATGCCTCGTGGCGCATCAAGTCTTCGCGGCTCAAACGCAGCAACTGGGTGTTTTGCCTGGACTCCCGCTTCCACCAGGCTTCGAGGCTGCGCTGATCGCAGATATCCGCTGGAATTTGGGCGTCGTAAAAGGCCTCAATCAATGCATCGTCGACCATCACATCCTGGCGGCGCGACTTGTGTTCTAGCTCCAAGACCTCTCGCACCATCCGCTTGTTGGCAGACATGAATGGCAAACGCGTCTCTAATTCTTCTGCGACCAGGGCCTCGCGAATGAAGATCTCTCGCGCCAAAGGCAAATCGATTTGACTGAAGTCCACACGCCGTTGGTTGTAGACCACCAAGCCATACAGCGTGGCGCGTTCGTCCGCGACCACACGCCCCGCCTTTTTTTCCCAGCGCGGGTTGAGGACTTGCTTTTTCAATAAATGCTCGCCCACGCGCTCTAACCACGCTGACTCAATCGCTGCCAGCCCACGCCCGAACAGGCGCGTCGTCTCGACCAACTCGGCGGCGACCAACCAACGCCCAGGCTTTTTGTTGAGGTGCGCCCCGGGGTGCTTCCAAAACTTGATCCCCCGAGCACCGAGGTACCAGTCTTCGGTGTCGCTCTTGCACCCCACGTTGCCCAAGAGGCCCGTGAGCAAGGCCAGGTGCAGTTGCTCGTAGGTTGCGGGCTGTGTGTTGAGCTTCCAGCCGTGCTCTGCAACCACCGTGTGCAGTTGGGTGTGCACGTCACGCCACTCGCGCAAGCGACGCACATTGATGAAGTGGTCTCGCAATAACTGTTCGTATTGGCGATTGGACAGCTTGTGCGCGTCATTGCCTTGCGTCGACTGACCACCTCGGGATTGGTGCACCCAGTCCCATAAGCGCAAGATGCCCGCGAACTCACTCTTGGGATCATCAAATGGTTTGTGGGCTTGATCGGCTTGGGCTTGTTTGTCCAGCGGGCGCTCCCGCACGTCTTGCACGCTGAGTGCCGCAGCGATGATCAGCACCTCTTTCAAGGCGCCGTGGTCTTTGGCCGCCAGCAACATTCGTCCCACGCGCGGGTCCAGCGGCCACCTCGACAAGGTCTTGCCCAGGGGGGTGAGTTCTTGGTCCTCGCCCATGGCGCCGAGCTCGACCAGCAACTGGTAACCATCGGCAATGGCGCGCTGCTTGGGCGGGTCAATAAAGGCAAAGTCCTGTACCGCACCCAGACCCAGGTCCTTCATGCGCAAAATCACGCCCGCCAAAGAGCTGCGCAAAATTTCAGGATCGGTGAAGCGTGGGCGCTGCGCAAACCCGGCCTCTTCATACAGGCGAATAGCGACGCCGTTGGACACCCGCCCACAGCGACCCGAGCGCTGCTGAGCAGCGGCCTGGCTGATCGGCTCGATTTGCAATTGCTCCACTTTTTGTCGGTAGCTGTAGCGCTTGACTCGCGCTAGGCCTGAGTCGATGACGTACCGAATTCCGGGCACCGTCAACGAGGTCTCGGCGACGTTGGTGGCCAACACAATGCGCCGCTTGGCGTGGGCCTTGAAAATCCGATCTTGTTCGGCCTGGCTCAAGCGCGCAAAAAGGGGCAACACCTCGGAATCGCGCAACGCGGGTTGGTGGCTCAGGTGTTTGGTGAGATGGTGCGCAGCTTCGCGGATTTCGCGCTCCCCCGGCAAGAACACCAAAATGTCGCCACCATGGGCGCCGCCGCGCCAGAGCTCATCGACGGCATCGGCGATCGCCGCATTCAAATCAAAATCTTTAGACTCAAGAAACGGCCGCCAACGCACCTCAACGTCAAAGGTTCGCCCACTGACCATGAGCACCGGTGCGGGCCCTTGTCGCCCCGCAAAGTATTGCGCGAAGCGGTCTGCATCGATGGTTGCTGAGGTGATGATGACTTTGAGATCGGGCCGGCGAGGCAGCAACTGACGCAGGTAGCCCAACAGAAAATCAATGTTCAGGCTGCGCTCGTGCGCCTCGTCGATGATCAGTGTGTCATACGATTTGAGCAGCGGGTCACGCTGGGTTTCGGCAAGCAAGATGCCATCCGTCATGAGCTTGATGGAGGCCTGTTTGCTCAACCGGTCTTGAAACCGGATCTTGTAACCCACCACATCGCCCAACTCGGTTTGGAGCTCTTGCGCGATGCGTTTGGCCACGCTGGTCGCGGCCACTCGGCGCGGTTGCGTGTGGCCAATCAATCCGCCGCCATTGGCTTTGCCTCGCCCCAATGCCAGGGCCATTTTGGGCAGCTGCGTCGTTTTCCCAGAGCCCGTTTCGCCGCACACGACCACGACTTGGTGCGCTTGAATCGCCGCCATGATGTCGTCGCGACGCTCGCTGACCGGCAACTCCGGCGGGAATTCAAGCTGGTAAGCAGGCGGTGTTTGGGGGGTAATCGTCACGCGGTCAACAACAAGTTCTAAATCAGGGGCGCAAATGCGTCAAAATGTGCATTATCCCAACCTCTGTGTGCCCGCCGACTTATGTCCGTAGTATTTGATTTCACTTTCGTGCCGTGGTTTAGATCTGTGGCGCCCTACATCCATATGCACCGGGGCAAAACGGTGGTGGTTGGCGTCACCGGAGAAGCCATCGCGGCGGGCAAGTTGCCGCTGATTGCACAAGACTTGGCACTGATCAAGAGCATGGGCTTGCGCATTGTGTTGGTGCACGGGTTCAGGCCTCAGGTCAATGAACAGCTCATGGCCAAGGGTCACCCTGCCGAGTTTTCGCACGGGATGCGGGTGACGGACAGCGTGGCACTCGACTGTGCCCAGGAGGCGGCAGGGCAACTTCGCTTTGAGATTGAGGCGGCATTCAGCCAGGGGCTTCCCAATACACCCATGGCCGGCGCAACGGTGCGCGTGATGAGCGGCAACTTCATCACAGCGCGTCCTGTTGGCGTGATTGACGGCAAAGACTTTTTGCACTCTGGACTGGTGCGCAAGGTCGATGCAGTGGGGATTGCCTCGGCGTTGGATATGGGCGCTTTGGTGCTGTTGTCGCCATTTGGTTTTTCACCCACCGGCGAGGCGTTCAATCTGTCGATGGAAGACGTGGCGACATCTTGCGCCATCGCCTTGCAAGCCGAGAAGCTTCTGCTCTTGACCGAGTTTGACGGCGTGCATCAAGACCCCTTGGACACCAGCACCCCCATCGATACCGAACTGCCATTGAAGCAGGCCAGGCAGACTTTGATTGACCTGCCCAAAAACGAAAACGCACCTGATTTGGCGTTTTATTTGAAGCACTGCATCCGGGCGTGCGAGGGCGGCGTTGAGCGCAGCCACATTTTGCCGTTCGCCGAAGATGGCGCGATCTTGCAAGAGATCTACACCCACGACGGCATCGGCACCATGGTGGTGGACGAAAAACTCGAGAGCCTGCGCGAAGCGACGATGGACGACGTGTCGGCGATCTTGGCTTTGATTGAGCCCTTTGAACAAGACGGCACGATGGTCAAGCGCGATCGCAACGAAATTGAGCGCGATGCCGGCAACTACACCATCATTGAACACGATGGCGTGATCTTTGGATGTGCCGCGTTGTACCCCTACCCAGAAGAGCGGGCGGGCGAGATGGCCGCACTGACGGTGTCACCCCACAGCCAGGCCCAAGGGGATGGCGAGCGTTTGCTCAAGCGCATTGAGCAAAGAGCCCGTGCGATGGGTTTAAAACAAATTTTTGTGCTGACCACCAGAACCATGCACTGGTTCATCAAGCGGGGGTTCACCGAAGCCAACACCGAGGCCCTGCCACCCGCTCGCCGCAATCAATACAACTGGGACAGGCGCAGCAAAGTTTTGGTTAAAAAGCTTTGATGTTGCGCAGGTGGTTTTGGCGCAGTTCACGCACCACGACCACCCCAATCAACACGAAGTTCAAAAATGACCAGTTGGCAATGGTCAGTCCTAAAAAAGTCCAGTCCACTGCAGAGCAATCTCCGCTGCCTTTGAACAGCATCGGGATCACACGCTGCAATGGAAATGCTTCGATCATGCCGTAGAAATCTCGGCCACAAGCGAGGATTTCAGGGGGATACCACTGCAACCAGCTTTGGCGCGCCGCGGTGAACGCGCCCCCGCCAGCCACCACCAATCCGATGAGCTGAAACGCCATGGCAACCGCGCCGTCTCGAAACAACACCACCACACCCAGCACCACGACCAGCAGCACCAAAGCATAGCGTTGGACGATGCACATTGGGCACGGAATCAAGCCCTCGACGTGCTGCAAATACAGGCCGTAGGCGAGCAAACACAGACACCACAACGCCGCAAAAGTGATGGGGTTGCGCCAACGCGGAATCAGGGCTCGTTCTGTGAAGATGTTTGGCATCGATGGGCCTCGTCATGGTCGGTTCGCGTCGGGGCGCTTGATCCCGAGTGCTTCGCAGGTCTCGGCGATGGTCTGCCCTCGAAACGCCGAGGATTTTCAGAGATTGTTACAGTTCAGGGTGAGCAGCCCTTACTTGGACTGCAACCGCACAACTGAAAAGGATAACCGATGGCTCGCATGATTCAATGCATCAAACTGGGGACTGAAGCGGAAGGCTTGGACTTTGCACCCTACCCCGGTGAACTGGGCAAACGCATCTACATGAGCGTCAGCAAACAAGCTTGGGCCGATTGGCTGAAGCACCAAACCATGCTCGTCAACGAAAACCGCTTGAATTTGGCCGACCAGCGCGCTCGCCAATACTTGGCGCGCCAAATGGAAAACCACTTTTTTGGTGATGGTGCCGACGCGGCACAAGGCTACGTCCCACCCACAGAATAACGGTCTCTAGACCGTGCGTCGGCTATCTGCGGCCCTTGCGCGGGCGTCACTTGGCGCTAGCGCAACACACCTGCTGCTGGTGGGCAGTGGTGCCCTTCATGTCCACGAGATTGCCAAACAATGGCCGACCGGTGCGCCACACCTTAGGTTGGTGACGCTGAACGCCATAGACGCACCGCACGCGCCCAAGCCCGAGCCCTTTTGTGGCCGGGCGCTCAGCTTGTGCGGCAACGTCTCTTGGGTGGATTGGGGTGATCTACCGACCACGGGCTATTTGTCCGGTGTGGGGCGATTCCACGGGGTGTGGATCTCTGAAGCCTCGTGGCTCCGGTCTGGTGCATTGGCGCAGGCCTTGCGCCGCCACGTGTGGCGAGACAGTTGGTTGATTGCCGAGTCCTTGGCTGGCGAATCGCACGGCGCGTCATCGAGCGACGCCTGGATGAACGAACCCAATGGATGGGGAGCGCACGGTTGGGTGACGCCTCCTGCCGACGGATCCCATCCAGCCATAGACGCCCTACACCGCCCGCGTTGGCCTACGCCCTGCGCGCCATCGCCTGTGCCCTCTACAGCCTTGGTGATTGGCGCGGGTTTGGCGGGTGCATCGACGGTGTATCACTTGGCTCAACGGGGTTGGCAGGTGCAATGGCTGGACGGCCACTCGCATTGGGCGCAAGGCGCCTCGGCATTGCCAGTGGGCTTGCTGAGCCCCCACCCCACGGCCAGCCCCACCCCTATGAGCGAGCTCTCCAAGTTGGGGCTCGACTGCACGCACGCCCATTTAGACGCGCTATTGCCCGACGGACAGGGTTGGCAATCCACGCCGGTGGTTCGGGTGGACGATGCCGGTCAGACGACACACCCAGAGGACGCTTGGTTGATTGAACCCAAGGCACTGGTCAGCGCCTGGGGCGATGCAGCGGTGCGCAGCGGTCGCGTGGTTTTCCGCGCACGGGCACAGGTCGCGCGCTTGCAACGCGAAGGAGCTGGATGGGCGGCACTGGATGCCGATGGCACCTTGCTCGCTCGCTGTGACATCGCCGTTGTGGCCAATGCGTGGGGCGCCCGGGCGTTGCTGGGAGACACCTTGCAAGCATTGCGCGGCGTCGCTGGGCAAATGAGCTGGGGGACGCTCGAAGCACACGAGGCGGCACTGGCGCCCGAGGTGCGGCGCTCTCATGGGGTGGTGAGCCCCGATTTTCAAAGCAGCCATGGCAGGATTTGGGCTGTGGGATCGACCTACCGGCGTGGCATCACCGCACCGCAACCCACCGACAAAGACCACGATGCCAATCGCGACTGCCTCGCCCGTTTGTGCCCTGAGGGCTTGGACCGATTTGACGCGCAACGGGCCAGCGGTGACCTCAAGGCCTATGTGGGTGTGCGCTGTGCCAGCCCAGATCGGATGCCTTTGATCGGAGCGGTCCCTGACTTGCGTTTGCCCCGACCGAGCCGCGGCGGCCTAGAGGCCGTGCCTCGTCAGACTGGCTTATACGCGTTGACGGCCTTGGGCTCGCGCGGCCTGACCCTGGCGGCCTGGGGCGGTGAGATGCTGGCCGACATGGTCCAAGAGTTGCCACTCGCGACGGCACGCGCGTGGGTTCACGCCTGTGACCCCGCTCGCGCGGGACTGCACTCAGCGCCCCTTTGAATCGCAACTGCAGTTGTCGCAGTTGCCGCACATGGGGGCCAGGCCTTGTTGCACACGCCGATACCTGCGCCATAAATAGACCACCGCAGCACCGGTGATAGCCATCACGCCAATCCATTGCATATCCATGCTTACCCCCACCACATCGTGCTCAAGCGATACGTGAGCCATGACGCCGCGTACGCCAAACCAAAGAGATACACCGCCATCAGCAGCGGCAATCGCCACCCGCCCACTTCTTTGCGAACCACCGCCAATGTGGCCAAGCATTGGGGCGCATACACGTACCAAATCAGCAGCGACAAAGCCGTCGGCAAAGACCAGTCTGCCGCGATCATCGGCCCCAATGCCACGCTCACATCACTGCCCGCGTTGGACAACGCATAGACCGTGCCCAACGCACTCACCGCGACCTCTCGGGCTGCAAGGCCCGGAATCAGGGCCACTGAGATTTGCCAATTGAACCCAATGGGCTCGAACACGTGTGCCAATGCGCGCCCGATTTGACCCGCAAAACTGTACTCAATCGCTGCGCCTGTGTATCCCACGGGTGGGTGGGGAAAGGTCGACAAAAACCACAAAATCACGGTCAGTGCCAAGATAATGCCGCCCACGTTGCGCAGGAAAATAGACGCCCTCTGCCACAAGCCCAAGGCCACATCACGCAATCGTGGCCAGTGGTAATCGGGCAGCTCCATCATCAGCTGCGCCTGTGATGCCTGCAGCGAAAACTTTTTGGCCACCCAAGCCACCAGCACTGCCGATGCAATACCCAGCCCATACAAGCCAAACAACACCAGCCCCGGCAAGTTCAAGCCCGCCACCGTTTGATTGGGAATAAACGCGCCGATCAACAGCGCATAAACAGGCAAACGCGCAGAACAAGTCATCAGCGGCGCGATCAAAATGGTCACCCAACGATCGCGGCGATCAGCCACCGTGCGGCTGGCCATCACGCCCGGGATGGCGCAAGCAAAGCTTGACAGCAGCGGTATAAACGAACGCCCCGACAAACCCACACTTGCCATCAATCGATCCAGCAACAGCGCCGCGCGCGGCAGATAGCCCGACTCTTCCAAAATCAACAAAAAGAAAAATAAAATCAAAATTTGCGGCAAAAACACCACCACACCACCCAAGCCGGCCAAGACCCCATCGATCGCCAAGCTCTTGATCAGGCCGTCGGGCAGCACCCCGTCCAGCGCCTCAGCCAGCACGCCCACCCCTGCCTCGATGGCATCCATCGGCGCTTCGGCCCACGCAAACACCGCCTGAAAAATCAGGAACAAGACACACATCAACACGGCAGAGCCCATCACCGGATGCAGCAACCAGCCGTCGAGCCTTTGGCTCCAAGGGTGTGCTTGCGGGGCCTGATCTATGCCGGCGGCCTCTAGCCACGCCCGTGCCTGAGCATCTTCTGCAACCGCTCCTGAGCCCTGAACGCCCTGCTCCAGCTGGGAAGACGGCCGCACAGTCCAGACGCCGTCCGAATCCAACAACTCGAGCAAAGCCTGCGCACCATGCGGCTCGATGCCTGTGGCCTCAACCACCGGCACCCCCACTGCGCCAGCAAGGCGTGTGACATCGATGTGCTGGCCTTGGGCGCGCACACGGTCCATCATGTTGAGCACCAAGACGCATGGCACACCCATCTGCTTGACGCCTGCCAATAGCCGCAGACCGCGGCGCAACCGGGTGGCGTCCACCACCACCAACACCAAATCAGGCGCTGGCTCTTGCAAACTGGCGCCTGACACCACCTCGCAAGCCACCATCTCGTCTTCGCTGTTGGCCAGCAGACTGTATGTGCCCGGCAGGTCCACCACGCCAATGGCGTGCCCCGCTGGTGTGCGGGTCAATCCACGCTTGAGTTCCACCGTGACACCCGCGTAGTTGGCGACCTTTTGACGGCTTCCGGTCAGGCGATTGAACAGCACCGACTTGCCACAGTTGGGGTTACCCAGTAACGCGATGCGTTTGGGGGCCATCCGACTGATATCTATGGGTTGTGAAGCGGTCATGATGGCGCGCACTCCACCGCGATTTGTGCGGCTTCGTTGTCCCGCAATGCAAAGGTCGCATTGCCGACTTGGACCACCAAGGCGCCTCGCTTCCACCAGCTGCGGCGCAGCACCCGCACGGGCTCTGCTGGCAGGAATCCCAGTGCCGCCAGGCGCGGGTTGACCACGGCGTGGCCATCAATGCGATGCCAGACTTGGGGCGGGATTTGGTTGAGGTGGAGCATCTTGAGTGCTGAGTCTAAATGAGAATGATTCTCATTATATATAAACTCACCGCTCTCTGCATTGACCTGGCTCAAACACCGGTCAATGAGCTGACTCACACCCCAGGTTCAGCCCAGCGCAGACACCTCGGTACCCCAGGCTTTGCGCAAGGACGCCGCGGCGTCTTGGTGGCATTGGAGCGCCTCGGGAATGGCTCGCCCCCACTGAATGAATCCATGCACCACGCCCGCGTAGATTTCAAGGTCAACCGGCACCTGAGCCAT
>JBEAPX010000071.1:0-3805 GCA_041164205.1 Pseudomonadota bacterium | reverse complement strand
TTTGAACGAAAATCAATCCATGGCGATTCCCCAAAGTTTTCTGCAAGACCTCCTCTCGCGCGTCGACATCGTTGACGTGGTTGGGCGCTATGTGCAGCTGAAAAAGGGGGGGGCGAATTTCATGGGCCTGTGTCCATTCCACGGGGAAAAATCACCATCGTTCAGCGTCAGCCCAAACAAGCAGTTCTTTCATTGCTTCGGGTGCGGCAAGAATGGCAACGCCATTGGATTCCTGATGGATCACGCCGGCATGAGCTTTGTCGAGGCCGTCAAAGATCTCGCGCAAGAGGTGGGTATGGTCGTGCCTGAAGACGACCGCACACCTGAAGATCGGCAACGCGCTGCCCAAGTGCGGGAGCAACAACAATCCCTGAGCGACGTGCTCGCTCAAGCGGCCACGGCTTATCAGAAGGCCCTCAAACAATCACCAGAAGCGATCGCGTACTTGAAACAACGCGGGTTGACTGGCGAAGTGGCCAAGCGATTTGGCCTTGGGTATGCACCGCCCGGTTGGCGCCACTTGGCGAGCGTGTTTCCCGACTACCAAGACACGAAGCTGGTGCAATGTGGTTTGGTGATTGGTGACGAAGAGTCCAGTGACACCGAAAGCGCCAAACGCTACGATCGCTTCCGCGACCGAGTGATGTTTCCCATCCGCAATGTGAAAGGCGAGACCATCGGATTCGGCGGCCGCGTGATGGGTCAGGGCGAGCCCAAGTACCTCAACTCACCCGAAACCCCAGTGTTTCACAAGGGCCGCGAGCTGTACGGCCTGTTTGAAGCGCGCACCGACATTCGCCTCTCTGGCCACGCATTGGTCACGGAAGGCTACATGGATGTGGTCGCGCTGGCGCAAATGGAGATTGGACAGGCTGTCGCCACCCTTGGCACCGCCTGTACACCAGACCATGTGCGCTTGTTGTTTCGCTTCACAGACACGATCGTGTTCTCGTTTGACGGCGACGGTGCCGGTCGGCGCGCTGCGCGCAAAGCCATGGAAGCCGCCCTACCGTTTGCCACCGACACCCGCACGCTGAAGTTTTTGTTCTTGCCCAGTGAGCATGACCCCGACAGCTTTGTGCGCGCGCACGGTAAGGCCGCGTTTGAGCAAGCCATTCAAGAGGCCATGCCGCTGAGCAAATTTTTACTAGAAGTCACCACCCAGGGACTCGACATGGACAGCGCAGAAGGCAGAGCCCAATGTCTTGCCGCCGCGCAACCTTTGTGGCAGTCCTTGCCGGACGGGGCACTCAAGCGGCAGCTGCTGGCCCAGTGGTCCGATTTGGTGGGGTTGGGATCGCACGAGGTACTTGATTTGTGGAAGGTGCGAGGCCACTCAGCCGCCACCCAGCCCAAGCCCCATTCACCCAGCCAGCCTTCGCAAGCGCGAGACCACGCTGCGCACACCACGCGCCCTGGCAACACCACGCACTTCCAACGGTCTCAGCGTCTGGTGCGCAACCGCACGCGTGCAGCGGTCCCCGGCCGAGCGGATGTTGTCGTGCGCTTGCTGGTGCAAAGGCCAGATGCCTGGGGAACGCTCTCTAGCGCGGATCAACATATGCTGGCCGATTGGCCGGCGCCACACGGCGAATTCTTCGCATGGCTGGAGGGCCAATGGCACGAGCATGGCCCCCAAGCATGGGCGGTGCTTGATGTCGCTCTGCAGGGTCAGCCCTTTGAAAGCTGGCTCAAGCGCCTGTTGCAGTCAAGTGAAGTGGCCAATGACGATGGCTCCGACTGGGGGCAAGAAATGCAAGAAGTCCTCAAGCGTATGCACATCGAACGCTTGATGGAACTGCAGGCCCAAGCCATTGCCGATGCGGAACACGATCCCAAGGCCCTCGAACGTTGGCGCCAACTCGGCGCGCAGTTAAAGCAGCTGCAGACTTCCGTTTGAACCGTGCTTGATCGCCAGAATGGCCCCACCAACGGCTCAAAATGCGTCAATTGTCTTAGACATATTTTGGCAAATAAGGGTACACCACCGGACCTTGGCGGTGGATGCGGCACACCATGAAGCCATTGAAGGTGCACCACCCTGAGTAGCTATCATTGGCGTCATCAATCTCAATTAACTCAACGTTAAGTCATGGACAGACGCATCAAGCTTCGCCATCTCGAGTGTTTGGTTCAAGCCAGCCAGCACCGGTACCTAAACGAAGTCGCACAGGCACTGCACGTCACGCCAGCAGCCGTCTCCAAGACATTGGCCGAGCTGGAACAGATCGTTGCCCACCCCCTGGTGGCGCGCAGTCGCAACGGCCTCTCACTCACCCCCGAGGGCGAGACCATGGTGCGGCACCTTGGCGCGGGTTTGAGCGCCATTGAGCGGGGGTTGAATGTCAACAGCCAGGACCCCTTTGCGCCAGACATCAAATTGCGCATCGGCGTGTTGCCGACAGTGGCCGCACGTTTCATGACCCCTGCGATCAACGCATTGCTGTCGGCTTACTCAGGCGGCATCCATATCTCGCTATCAACCGAACACAACCGTTTGCTTCTGGAGTCGACTGCCAAGGGGCGGTTTGACATCGCCGTTGCCAGACAAGGCGACGCACACCAGATGCGCGGCCTCACCTTTAAACCACTGTATGCCGAGTCTCTGATTTTGGTCGGGCGAAATGGTCACCCCATATTCCAGGTGGCAGATCACGCACAACGCATCGCCGCCATAGCGGACTACCCTTTGTTGCTGCCCCCTCCGGAAACGAGTATCTACGCCACCGCTCAGGCGGCGCTCAGAGCGATGTCCGCCCCAGAGCCACGAACCTTGATCGAAACCGTGTCGAACACCTTCGGGCGCAACTTCGTAGCCAGCACCGATAGCCTTTGGATGATCTCGCGAGGCGTTGTCGAAGACCGATTGGCCACCGGGTCTATTCGCTCAGTGGTCGACACGCCCAACCCAATCGCCGATCAAGTCGGCTTGATTTGGCAATCGGAGCGCCCCATGAGTGCCGTCACCGCACACATCTGCGACATCCTTGCCGAGCAAACGAGTCATTTAAGGGCACAACGCCTCAACTAAGCCGCCCATGGCGTCGATCAAGGTGTCTGCAAGGCAGTCGATTAACTAAATTTCAATTAATTGAGCACTTGTTTATCCAGATATTTTTCTGCGCTAAATCATATATTTATCATCATCTGCGCGTGCCAGCGGCGAACCGTGGTGTCACTCAAAGCCATCTGGCTCAGGGTAAATACTATGTCTTGGACAATATCTTTCCCCCAATACTGAGCGTTCCCGGGTCATGTTGACTCACTTTTTTGAGGACCACATCATGGATTTGAAGTCTCGTCGCGGCTTGCTCAAAGCAGGCGCTGTGGGCGCTTTGGCAGCCCCTTTCATCGGCAACGCAGAAGCAGCAGCCGGCCAAACTTGGAAAGTGCAATCCACTTGGGACGCGGGAACCACGGGTTACCGCTTGTTCGAAGCTTGGTGTAACGATTTCAAGGAAAAGTCTGGTGGCGAGCTGACGATCAAGCCTTTCCCCGCCAAGTCGGTGGCTGCAGACAACAATGCACTCTTCGAAGCGGTGAAGTCAGGCGTGTTGCAGGGCATGAACCCCTGGACCTTGTATTGGGCTGGCAAGATTCCAGCAACCGTATTTTTGTCCAGCTACCCCATGGGCCCTGACCAACCCGCTCAGTGGGACACATTGTTCTACGGCCTAGGTATGTTGCAAATGGCCCGAGACATCTATGCCAAGCACGGCATGTACTTCGTCGGCACGATCCAGCACGATGCCAACATCATTCACTCTAAGGTGCCCATCAATTCCTTGGCCGACATGAAAGGCAA
>JBEAPX010000070.1:0-13172 GCA_041164205.1 Pseudomonadota bacterium | reverse complement strand
ACTGGGGATTTGGTGTCCCCGTGATGCCGGATGGTGCGTTTTACGCATGGGCAGACGCGTCCATGTTTTTTGAGCCACTGGGTGTGAAAAACAGCAGTGAGTTTGTCGAACTTGTCATGCAAAAAGCTCACTTGGTGTTGACTCCCAGCCAAGACTTTTCGGATCGAGATCATGGCATCCACGTGCGGTTCTCTACCGCGAGTTCGATGGCTGATCTGCAAGAAGCGGTGGCTCGGCTGAAGTCACTGCTTGGTCATTGATTGGGTTGGTGCGCCATGCCAGGCGCGCCCGATTCAAGTCGAGCACTGAGTAACCAGGGGTCTTGAGGGCAGGGCAAGCGCTGGGCGATTAACTCACCGCTTGAAAGCGCCCGCCAAGATCCCTGAGGTAACCAAGGCCAAGCCTGCCGCCAATTGCCAGGTAAATATCTCGCCCAAAAGGATCACAGCACTGATGGCGGACAAAGAAGGCACCACCGAGGTCATCATCGTGGTTCGAACAGGTCCAAATTGTTTGACCATGATGTTGAAGGTAATCCCTGCGATCACCAAGGTGCCACCGCCTTGGTAGACCGCTTGAAACACCATTTCTTCCCACGGCGCAATGCTCAGGTGTGAACGCATTCCTAGCAACAAGCCTAGGCCGTATGCGGGCAGGTATACAAACGTCGCTGCGACGACCAGGGCGGTCGTGGCCTTGACCGCGTCCAGTTGGAATTTGCGCACTGCCGTGCCATAGGTGGCCCAAGTGGCCGACGCCGCCAAAAACAACAGGTCTCCGATCCAAGCGGTGCCCGTGTCATCGGGCACCAGTAGGCTGCGCGACCCGACCAAGACGCCTCCTGCGAGGATGCACAACAAGCCAATGGTGCGTTGGCGCGACAACTTTTCGTTGAGCCAAATCAGCGAGAGCAAGCCGGTCCATAGGGGGAGGGTCCCCGGCAGCAACACAGACGCGTGTGTGGCTGGTGCGTAAAAGAAGCCGGTATACGCCAGGCCGCTGTACAGAAAACCAGCCAGCACACCAACCACCGCGGTTTCTTTGAGCGGGAGGGGGGACCAACCCAGCAAAGAGGTGCTGGACGCGAGATCAGCAGATCGGAGTGCCTTGCGGCGTTGCCAAAAAGCGTAGGGCGCCAAAATGACGGCGGCCCCCAGCACACGCAGCGCCAAAATATCCAGGGGCAGCAGGGTATGGGACGCCGATGCGCGCGCGACCACGATAAAAGAGGTCCAAATCGCAATGGTGATCAGCGCAGCAGTGATGCCAATCCAGGCTCGAGGGGCGTTTGCAGACATGTGGGCTTTCGGCAGACGGGAAACGCCTGATGGGTCGATGATAAATATATTTTTCTAGGCAACTGTCACAAGCGTGTTTTTCCTCCTATAATGCAAGGCTTCGCGGCTGTAGCTCAGTTGGATAGAGTACTTGGCTACGAACCAAGGGGTCGTGGGTTCGAATCCTGCCAGCCGCACCAAAAAACAACGGGTTAGCTCTCTTCAGAGCTAACCCGTTTTGTTTCGTAGGCCTCACTTAACCAAGAGGGCGCCGGCGCATGAACTGGCGACTGCCCGGCTCAAGGCTTGGATAGCTGGACAAATTGGTCGCGGAGCTCGCGCTTGAGGACTTTGCCAATCGCGCTTCTGGGCAGCTCAGCGATGACCCGCACGGCGCTGAGCCGCTGGGTCTTGCCGGTGCGGTCGTTGTACCAGTGGCGCAGTGCGTCTTCATCCAAGCCATTGGAGCCCGCAACCACGAAGGCGACTGGGGTCTCGCCCCATTCATTCGATGGCACGCCAACCACAGCCACATCGGCCACGCCGGGGTATTGACGCAGTTGCGCCTCGATGTCACTGGGGTAAATATTGAAGCCGCCACTGATGATCATGTCTTTGCGGCGATCCATCAGGGTCAAAAAGCCATCGGCATCCAACTGACCAATGTCACCCGTTCGGATGTAGCGCTTTCCGTGCTCGTCGAACCATTCTGTTTCGCGCGTTTTTTCAGGCTGTCGGTGGTAGCCGAGCATCATGCCCGCGGAATGCCCCGCCACCTCACCAACCGCATCCATTGGCAAGGCCCGACCATCCTCGTCGATGATGCGCACCTCACAGCCTGGCGCCACTTGCCCCACAGTGTGCAGTTTGTCAGGGTGCTCGTGCGCGTTCAGGATGAAGGAGGCACCACCTTCGGTCATCCCGTAGAACTCGATGAGGCCGCCTGGCCACCGGTCTAAGGTGTCGCGCTTGAGCTCGGCTCGAAATGGTGCGCTGGTGCAGAACTTGGCTTGGAACGAGCTGAGGTCGTAGTCACCAAAGTCAGGGTCAGCCAGGAGCCTTTGGTATTGGACGGGCACCAACATGGTGTGCGTCACGCGACGGCTTTGCGCCCATTGCAAGTAGCCCTTGGTGTTGAACTTGGACATCAACAGGGCCGTGCCACCCGATGCCAGTGTCGGGAAAAAGACCACCAGCGTCGTGTTGGAGTACAGCGGGGTCGCCAACAAAGTGACTGTATCGGTCGAATAGCCATAGCGTGAGCCTCTGCGCACGTGCGCCCATCTCATGCCGTGGGACTGCACAATGCCTTTGGGCGTGCCGGTGGTGCCCGACGAATAGATGATGTTGAATGCCCAGTCAGGCTCTACCTTGACGGCTTTGGGGGCGACACCTTCAGGCGCAAGCCAGTCTTTGGCGGGCATTGCACCCTCTACGGGGATGACGCCTAGATTCACTTGAGGAGTGGCCAAGTCTGCAAAAGCGTGCGCGGTCGACGCGTCTATGAACACGTACCGGGCTTGGGCATCCTTGGCCATGGTGCACAAAGTCTCGGGTGTCGAAGAGGGGGCCAGCGGCGCCACCACCACTCCAGCCCGCAGCGCGCCGAGGTAGGTCGCGGCGTAAAACACCGAGGTGTCAGCACACAAAGCAATCGCCTCGCCGGGGTGCACCGCTGCGGCTTGCAACGCCGCTGCTACCCGATCCATCCACGCGTCAAGCTGGCCATAGCTGAGTGCGTCGCGGCCATCGTCCAAAGCAGGGCGGTCGGGCTGAAATTGAGCATACGCCCGCACACGTTCCGCGATTGGCATGAAAGGCGTATCTAAGGTGATGGGGGTGATCATGGGCTGGCTGATCCAAGTGCTGAATTGATGCTCATGTCCACCATGCTGTCACGCCAGAAGAGGGGTGTCTGTCACGGGCAAGACGTTGGATGATGCGGTAAGCTTTCGCCTCATGAGCAAAGCGTTTATTTCGGAATCTGATGGCGCAGATGATGATGATGTGGATGGTGTCGAATCCACCCCCAATCATTCCGGTAAAAACTACCTTTCACCGCCAGGTTATGCGCGCCTTCGCCGCGAGTTGTTGGGCTTGATGGATGAGGAGCGGCCCAAGGTGGTCGAGGCTGTCTCGTGGGCTGCCAAAAACGGCGACCGCTCTGAAAACGGCGACTACCTCTATGGCAAAAAGCGTTTGCGCGAAATCGATCGCCGCATTCGATTTTTGACCAAGCGTTTGGAAATCGCGGAGGTCGTTGATTCGAGTATCCATTTCGGGAGCGACCAAGTTTTCTTTGGTGCCACGGTGACCTATGCGCGTGAGGATGGAGGCGAAACGACCATCACCATCCTGGGCATAGATGAGGTCGACCCACTACAACACCAGGTGTCTTGGATTTCCCCAATCGCCAAAGCGTTGCTGGGTGCTCGCGTGGGTGACGAGGTGCGATTGCAGATTCCGGGCGGGTGGCAGTGGGTTGAGGTCCTAGAAGTGACCTACCCGAAGCCCATGGAGTCCTAGCGGTCGATGCCCACTTGAGCCCCCATCTGGCTGGGTGGGCCGGCATCACTGGCGTCAGGCTTGGCCCTGTTGTTTGGGTTTGATGCGCTGACTCTTGAGTACGCGTGGCGTGCGCTTGAGGGCTCGCAGCAGTTGGGCGAGGTGAACGCGATCACGCACCCCCACGGTCAGGCGCAATGACACGTGGTCGCGGTCGTTGCCCATGTCGATGTGGACGATGTCGGCCTCCGCGTTACCGATGGTGGCCGTGATGCGGGCCAAAGTCCCTTTGACGTTCTCGGCAACGATCAAAATGCGCGCATCAAACAAACGCTGCGGTTCTTCTGCCCAACCCACGCTCATGAATCGCTCGTGGTCTCTGTCCATCAGCTTGCGCATGGAAGAGCAGTCGTCTGTGTGCACCACCAGGTGCTCGCCGCGCCCCAAATAACCAACGATGTCGTCACCCGGTATAGGAGAGCAACACACGCTGTATTGCACCGAGCTGCCCTCTGTGCCATCTAAGGTGAGGACACCCTGAGTCGGGTGGTCGCCTTCGCCTTGAATGAAGCGCTCTGTTGAGATCAACAACATATCGGGAGTGTGTCCCATGTCGTCACCCAACATTCCCCCCATTTTTTTGGCCACCATGCCAGCAAACCGGCGCCCGACACCGATGTCAATCATCAAATCGTCGACAGATTTATTGCCGGTGAATCGGAGCAACTTTTCCCAGAACTCAGCATAGGCTTCGTTGTTTGGCGGGACTTGCGTATAGCCCTCTGCACGAAGCGATTGCCGCAGCATTTTTTCACCCAGCAAGCGGGTATCGTCTTGCGCCATTTGCTTCAAGTGATTGCGAATGGCAGAGCGGGCGCGCCCTGTTTTCACAAAGTTGATCCATGCCGGATTGGGTGTCGAGGCTTCTGAGGTGATGATTTGAACCACGTCGCCATTTTTGACCTCGGTGCGCAGCGCGGCGGCTTCGCCATTGATCGTGGCCGCAATGGCGCGGTCGCCAATATCGCTGTGAATCGCGTAGGCGAAGTCCACCAGAGTCGCGCCGCGTGGCAGCGACAAAATTTTGCCGTTGGGCGTGAACACATACACCGCATCTGGAAACAGATCGACCCGAATGTGGTCCCAAAACTCAGCCGCGTCGCGTGTCTCATCTTGGATATCCAACAACGACTGCAGCCACTTGGCACTCAGGTGCTCTTTGGATGCCTCGGTGTCATCGTGCGTTTTGTAGAGCCAATGGGCTGCCACGCCAGATTCAGCCACCAAATCCATTGGCTCGGTGCGCATTTGGACTTCGATATTGATGCCAACCGGACCCACCAATGTGGTGTGTAGGGATTGATAGCCGTTGGCCTTTGGGATGGCAATGTAGTCTTTGCATCGACCTGGCACAGGCTTGTATAGGTGGTGCATCACGCCCAAAGCGGTGTAGCAATCGATCAACCGGGGCAGCACCACTCGAAACCCATAGAGGTCGTTCACTTGGGAAAACGTCAAGTGCTTCTCAACCATCTTTTTGTAGACAGAGTAGAGCGGCTTTTCTCGACCAATGATTCGCGCACTCAAACCTTGGGCCTGCAGGGCCTCGGTGATTTCGCCTTTGACTTTGTCGACAAGATCGATGCGCCTGCGCCGAGCCTTGTTCACCGCCTTGTTCAGCGTCTCGTAACGCCACGGGTTGGCAAAGCGAAACGCGAGGTCTTGAAGTTCACGGTAGGTTTGGTTGAGTCCCAGGCGGTAAGCAATCGGCGCGTAAATTTCGAGGGTTTCACGCGAGATTCGGCCCCATTTGCTGCGGGGCATATCGCCCATGGTGCGCATATTGTGGCTGCGGTCCGCCAGCTTGATGAGCATCACGCGGACGTCTTTGGCCATGGCCAGCAACATCTTGCGGAATGACTCTGCCTGCGTGTGCTCTCGCGACGTGAACTCGAGCTTATCGAGTTTGGTGAGGCCGTCCACCAAATCCGCCACCGTGAGGCCGAATTTTTCGGCCATTTCTATTTTGGTGATGCCGCAGTCCTCGAGCACGTCATGCATCAACGCCGCCATGATCGCTTGGGCATCTAGCTTCCACTCAGCGCACAGCCCCGCGACAGCGATGGGGTGCGTGATGTAGGGGTCCCCGTTCTTTCGCATTTGACCGAGGTGCGCCTCGTCTGCGAACCGGTAAGCGCGGCGGATATCCTCGATTTCCGATTCGCTCAGGTAGTTCAGCTTGTCGACCAAACCGGCGAAACTAGCCGCCGCCGCCGTGTGCGCTGCACGCTCGACGGAGTCTGCTGGACCGGGTTGGACGAGTTTGTTCATCCCTTTACTTTAGCGCTTTCAGGCCGATATCGAGTCACATTGTGAAAAAGACCCACAAAAAAGGCACCACAAGGGTGCCTTCTGCTTGGGTCTTGTGCCGTGCGACGGCAGCCCAATGGGGCTTAGGTCGGGACCTTGCGCAGCATCTCCAAGCCCACTTCGCCCGCAGCGATTTCGCGCAGGGCAGTGACGGCTGGCTTGTTTTTGGTCTCGACCTTGGCGGTATGGCCTTGGCTCAACATACGAGCGCGGTAGGTCGCGGCCAACACCAATTGAAAACGGTTAGGGATTTTTTCCAGACAATCTTCGACGGTAATGCGTGCCATGGCTTGCTTTCAATATGAGTAAAGGGGCGTGTTCAGTGATCCAAGCCGAGCGATTTGAAGGTGTCTTCGCGCAGTTTGCGCTGGGCTTCGAATCGGAGGCGCTGGGCGTGGACGATGCTTTTGAGGTCAAAAAGCGCACGCTCGAACAATTCGTTGATTATAACGAATTGGAAGTGCTGGGCTTGGGCAATCTCATCGCGGGCATTGCGCAACCGCAACTCAATGGTTTCTGGGTCATCCTCGCCCCGGCGGCGGAGGCGGGCGGCCAGCTCTTCCCAGCTGGGCGGCAAAATAAAGACCAAGATCGCCTGAGGAAATTGCTCTTTAATTTGCAGGGCACCTTGGTAGTCGATTTCAAGGACCACGTCGTTGCCACTGGCCATGGTGCTTTCGATGGCCAGGCGCGAGGTCCCGTATCGCTTGCCATGGACGTGCGCCCATTCGATGAAGGCGCCATCGGCCAGCATTTGGTCGAACGTCGCCTCGTCGACAAAGTAGTACTCGCGGCCTTCCTTCTCTTGACCGCGGGGGGCTCGGGTCGTGTGGGAGATGGAGGGCATGACGCGGGCGTCCAACTCCATGAGTGCTTTCACCAGGCTAGATTTGCCCGTTCCGCTGGGGGCTGCGACGACGAATAGGTTGCCAATCACGGATTGCATTGCGGATGCCTTATTCAATGTTTTGTACTTGTTCACGCATTTGTTCAATCAACACTTTCATGTCAACAGAAATGCGGCTCAGCGTGAGGGTCGAAGACTTGGAGCCAAGCGTGTTGGCTTCACGGTGCAGCTCTTGAATCAAAAAGTCAAGGCGCTTGCCCAGCTCGCCGCCCTGACGCAAGAGTTGATCGATTTCATCGAGATGGGAAGCCAAACGGGTCAGCTCCTCGGCCACGTCGATCCGAATGGCAAAGGCGGCGGCCTCGCTCAGTGCGCGCTCCTGTGCCGCGTCGGTGTCGATGCCGGAGGTGTCGCCCAGTGCTGCTTCAAATTTGGACAAAAATTTCGCGCGTTGCTGCTCCACCAATTCGGGGATCAGCGGCATGGCCTGTTGCGCCAGGGCACGCAGCGCTTGAACGCGCTCTAGCAGCATCGTCACCAAGCGTTCCCCCTCTCGCGCGCGGGATGCCTTTAGCAAAGCCAGCGCCTCGTCCAGCAGCGTCATGAGCGTGGGGCTCAAGTCATTTTCGGTGGGTTGTGCCTGCTGGGCCCATTGCAAGATTTGCGACACGCTCAGGCCGGCCGCCTGGGGCAGGGTGGCATGGACCCGAGCCTGTGCGGCCGCCAGTGCAGTCAAGAGGGCTTCGCTGGGTTCGGCGACCACGCCTGTTCGCAGCGCTTCCAAGTTGATGCGGACATCGACTTTGCCACGGCGCAATTGCTGGCTGATGCGCTCGCGAACCGCCGGCTCACTGGCGTTGAGCGCTTCAGGAAGCCTGATGTGCAGATCTAAAAACCGGTTGTTGACGGAGCGCAACTCGACGCGAAGCTGTGGCGCGTTGCGGGTGTCTTCGCCCTCGCTGACAAGCGCAGATTGGGCGCTTGCATATCCGGTCATACTGTAAACTGACATGTCTGTTTGGGTTCTTTCGGGCCAGCCTTTTCGGCAGCTCATTAAGGGTCAAATGTGGCTCTTTGCGTTGCGCTGTCAGGGCGCTGCAACCAGAACGCAGGATGGGTAGCCCCGTTTCACCCGGATTATCGCAAACCCTCAAACCAACCATTGAGAAAGCCAATATGTACGCACGCTCTGAGGGCCGCGCGCCCAACGCCACTCGCCCGGTTCACATCCAGCGCCAATTCACCATTCATGCTGAAGGCTCTGTGTTGATCAGTTTTGGGCGCACACAAGTGCTTTGCACGGCTTCGGTCGAAGAGCGTGTGCCGCCGCACAAAAAGGGATCAGGTGAGGGGTGGGTCACTGCAGAGTACGGGATGCTGCCACGTGCCACGCACACGCGCAGCTCGCGAGAGGCGGCCAAGGGCAAACAAAGCGGTCGCACACAAGAAATTCAAAGGCTGATCGGACGCAGTCTGCGCGCAGTGTTTGACCTCAAGGCGTTGGGCGAGCGCACCATCACTTTGGATTGCGACGTGATCCAAGCCGATGGCGGCACCCGAACGGCGGCCATCACGGGGGCATTTGTGGCTGCGCGGGACGCGGTGGATGCCCTGATGGCCAGTGGCGCGATCAAGCAAGACCCCATCAAAGATCAAGTGGCGGCGGTGTCGGTCGGTATCGTCGAAGGCACGCCATTGTTGGATTTGGAGTACACCGAGGATTCGGCGTGTGACACAGACATGAACGTGGTCATGACCGGATCGGGTGGTTTTGTCGAGATTCAGGGCACCGCAGAGGGCGAGTCTTTTTCTCGCGCAGAAATGAACGCGTTGCTGGATTTGGCCGAGAAAGGCATTTCTGAACTGGTCATCGCGCAAAAGGCTGCTTTGGCATGAAGCTGGTCTTGGCGTCCAACAACGCGGGCAAATTGCGCGAGCTCCAGGCCATGCTCGCACCGCTTGGTGTGGCGTTGATTGCGCAGGGCGAACTGGGCGTGCCAGAGGCTCCCGAGCCTCATTGCACCTTTTTAGAGAACGCTTTGGCCAAAGCGCGCAACGCAGCCAAGCACACCGGTTTGGCCGCGTTGGCAGACGATGCGGGCCTGTGTGTCGAAGCATTTGGTGGGCTGCCCGGTGTCGATACAGCCTATTACGCGACACAGTTTGGCTATGACAAAGGCGACGCCAACAACGTCAAAGCACTTTTAGAGCAGTTGCAAGGTCAATCTGATCGACGCGCTGCGCTGGTGAGCACATTGGTGGCTGTGCGCCACCCCGAGGACCCTCAACCCTTGGTTGCGACAGGACGGGTCGAGGGCCAAGTTCCGCTCGCGCCGGCAGGTGAGGGCGGCTTTGGCTTTGATCCAGTCATGTGGTTGCCAAGTCGTGGAAAGACCCTGGCCGAACTCAGCACTGAAGAAAAAAATGCCATCAGTCACAGAGGGCAGGCCAGCCGTGCCATGGTGGAGTTGATTCGACAGCAATGGCTCAAGACCAGTTGATTCAGCAGGCCGCCTGGTTGGCACAGGAGTCGAGCGGGCAGCCTCAGCCTGACCTTCAGCACCTCATGCGCGATGGTGCTTTGATGTTGACGGCCTTGCCACCCCTGTCGCTATACATCCACCTGCCCTGGTGCCTTCGCAAGTGTCCGTACTGCGACTTCAATTCACACGCTGCACCCGAGCAGTTGGACCATGCCATTCAGGAGCGTTACATACAGGCACTGATGGCCGACCTAGAGGCCGTTTTGCCGTTGGTGTGGGGTCGGCCGGTTCACACCGTGTTCATCGGAGGCGGGACGCCGAGCCTGTTTGAGCCACAGTGGATCGATGCGCTGCTGGCGGGCGTACGCGCTCGGCTGGATATGGTGCCAGGTGCAGAGGTCACGCTCGAGGCCAACCCCGGCACATTTGAAAAGGACCGCTTCAGGGCTTTTGCGGCAGCTGGGGTCACCCGGCTATCGGTCGGTGTGCAGTCTTTCAATGACGAAGCCTTGCACGCCTTGGGCCGGGTGCACACGGCAGAGCAGGCCCACGCCGCACTGGTCGAAGCGCGTGAGGCGTTTGACACCTTCAACTTAGATTTAATGTACGCGCTGCCGGGGCAAAGTCGAGAAGCCTGTCAGGCTGATTTGACCGAAGCGCTGCGTCACCAGCCCCCCCATTTATCCATCTACCATTTGACCGTAGAGCCCAACACGTATTTCGCCAAGTACCCACCTGAGCTGCCAGATGAAGACGCTGCCTTTGACATGATGGACGCCATCATTGAAGGCAACCTCTCTGCGGGTTTGGTGCGCTATGAGACCTCGGCGTTTGCCAAACCCGGCCACCGCTGCCAACACAACTTGAACTACTGGCAGTTTGGAGATTACATCGGTATTGGCGCGGGCGCCCACAGCAAGCTCAGCTTTGCGCATCGCATCACTCGTCAGGTCAAGATCCGAGACCCGCAAAGATACATCCAAGCGGCACTGGCTGGCCGAGCCTTGTCCAGCCATGAAGAGTTGGCCCGCCGCGATTTGGCGTTTGAGTTCATGCTGAATGCCACCCGGTTACTCGACGGGTTTAAGTTGCAGGATTTCAACGACCGAACAGGCCTGCCGGTCACTCAGATCGAACACGAGTTGGAGATCGCCGAGTCCAAAGGCCTGATTCAACGCGACTGGCAGCGCGTGGTTCCGACGGCCTTGGGCGTGAACTTCCTATCGGATTTGCAAAGTCTTTTTCTACCCAAAACGTGAGGCCTTGCCTGCGCTCGCCGTACTGACCTCGGCTCGCGAAAAAACGAACCGATTTTTGGTTAGAATACGAGGCTTCGGAAGTGTGGCAGAGCGGTTGAATGCACCGGTCTTGAAAACCGGCGAGGGTGAGAGCCCTCCGTGAGTTCGAATCTCACCGCTTCCGCCAAATACAACCCCTGATCAGCAATGGTCAGGGGTTTTTTTGTGACGGCCCGGCGAGGGCGTTCAATCCACCGTTCGTGCAGGCAAGATCAGGGAGGCTCGCAAGCCCCCGTGGGGCGAGTGACTGAGTTCCAGTTGCCCCCCGTAAGTGATGGCTAAATCTTGAGTGAAGGCGAGCCCCAAGCCACTGCCTGGCTGTCGCTCGTCCATTCGGGTCCCTCTTTGAGTGACTTGCTTGATCTCTGCTTGACTCAGGCCATTGCCATCATCGTCAATATGCAATGCCAGACGGTTCGTCCCTTGCTGATTCAGTGAGACCCAAACCGCTGTCTTCGCCCATTGACAGGCGTTGTCTAGCAGGTTCCCCAGCATTTCCTGAAAGTCTTGGGCTGCACCCATAAATGCAAGGTTGAGTGGTGCCTGTTGCCAATGGATCGTCAAGGCGCGTTGTGCGTGCACAACCGTCATGGCGTGAATCAGGCGCTCAATCAGAGGGGTGACGGCGTTGACTTCGTGAATTTGGTGGTGGGCGGCGGCAGCGCGGGATTTGGCGAGGTGCCAGTCAATTTGGCGCTTGGCCTGAGTGACTTGGTCTTGCACTGTCATCGCCAGCGGATGATTGGGGTGGCTTTGCGCCGCTTGCTGCATCACAGAGAGAGGCGTTTTCACTCCGTGCGCTAGATTGCCGGCCTGTTCGCGCGCCAAGAGGGCAGAGTCCGATTGCTGCTTCAGTGCTTGGTTGAAGTCATCCACCAATGGCTGGAGCTCCGCGGGGTAGTGCCCCTCTAAATGGTCACTTTCACCATTTTTTAAGCGTTGGAGTCCCCTTTGCAATGCATCGAGCGGCGACAGCCCCATGAAGAGCTGTAATCCACCTAACGCCAGCATCAATGCGAACAAGAGACCCAGGGCCAACACCAGTGTCGCGTTGAATGACTGAGTCGCGCTGTGTAGCTCTGCATGGTCGAGTGCGACGCTTAATGTCCAAGATTGCTTCGGCACATCGGGCAGATGGAGTGTGCGGCTAAGTGCCATGAGTTGCTGACTCTGTGGGCCTGGCACTTGCGAAAGGAGCAGCTTAGAGGGTTGTGGGTCTTCGATGCTGATTCGCAGGTGCTGGTCCCACATTGAACGCGAGCGCAGTTCGGTAGAGCCGTCGTTGGCGCTCAATTGCCAATACAGTCCTGAGTAGGGTTGATGCCACCTGGGGTCCGATAAACCTTGTGTGTTGACCGTTGCAGGACCCGAAGGGCTGAGGTTGACTTGCGCGGTTACCCGATCAAGGTAGCGTAGTAGTTCGCTGCGCGTTTGTTGCTCTAACTCTTGCTCAAAAAGGCGAGACAGGACGGCGCCAGTGACGCTGAGCGCGATCAGCATTCCCACCATCATGGCAACCAAAAGCCGATTGCGGAGTCGCCATGGGCGAATGCCTTGTGTCACCACTTCAGCCCCTCAAGCCGGATACGGGCGCATCACCGTTGCAAACCAAGCGATAGCCCAACCCCCGTAGGGTCTCGATGTATTGCTTAGGGATTTTTTTGCGCAAGCGACCAATGAATACTTCAATGGTGTTGGAGTCTCGATCCATATCCAACTCATACAAATGCTCGGTCAGCTCAGTTCGGCTGACCACCTGGTTGGCGTGGAGCATCAGGTGGTGAAGCAGCTTGTATTCTTGGGCAGTCAGTGTCACGCTGACACCCGCGTGGTGCACTTGGCCAGATCGGGGGTCAAGTTCAATCTCTCCGCATTGCAGCGTTGGCGTGGCGACGCCTTGGCTTCGACGAATGAGGGCGCGAACGCGTGCCAGCAATTCCTCACTATGAAACGGCTTGGTGAGGTAATCGTCTGCGCCCGCGTCAATGCCCGCAACCTTCTCGCTCCAGTGATCTCTTGCCGTCAGGATCAGCACCGGAGTGCGCACGTTTGACGAGCGCCAACGTTTGAGTACGGACAGTCCATCCAATTGCGGCAGGCCAAGATCCAGGATCACAGCGTCGTAGGGTGAGTGCTGTCCGAGATGAAGCGCATCTATGCCGTGGTCCACCGCGTCTACAGTGAATCCAGCCGAACGCAAAGTACGGGTCAGTGAACTGCGCAAATCAAAATCGTCCTCCGCGAGCAGCAGTTTCATCGCTTGACTCCCTTTTTGCGGATGCTTAAGTCAACGGCGTTGACCTCTAGTTTGATCAAAAAACCTTCGGGACTCAGCACTTTGAGTTCGTAGAGCCATTGGTCGTGCTCGTCTTCAAGCTCGACTTCAATGACC
>JBEAPX010000069.1:0-11581 GCA_041164205.1 Pseudomonadota bacterium | reverse complement strand
CCCAGCTGACTGTCTCCTGTCGTGAGGTGGACCACGCTGCCGCCCATTTGGTACATGCCGGCTTCAAAGCTCACGCGGGTGCGAGTGCTGGCTTTTTCGAAAATCATGGCCAGTGTTCGGTCGCTCAAAGGTTGGTACTTCTCGTAGGCTTTGAACTTGGCTTTGATCAGCGCCGCCCGCTCGAAGAGATAGGCGTATTCGCTCGCATCAAAGTCTTTGAATTGCAGATAGTGTTTCATGCTTAACCTTTTGCCTCAGCCAAGAACCCTTTGACCAGGGGCACCAAGATATCAATGATTTCTTGGGCTTCCGTTGTAGAGAGGATGAGCGGAGGCACCATGCGGATCACCTTGTCCGCTGTGACGCTGATCAAAAGCCCAGCATTGGCAGCTTGACCCACCAAAGCGCCACAAGGCCGATCGAGTTCAATCCCAAGCATGAGGCCGCGGCCCCGTATATCTTGCACACCAGCGACGCCGTGCAACGCGTCTTCCAGCCCGGATTTCAGATACGCACCCACATCAGCCGCGTTCTCAAGCAGCCCAGACGCTTGCATGATCCGCAGTGTTTCAACACCCGCCCGAGTCGCCAGCGGATTGCCTCCAAACGTCGTCCCGTGATTTCCTGGTTGGAACAAGTGGGCCGCTTTGGGGCCAGCGACCACCGCGCCGATGGGGACGCCTGAGCCCAAGCCTTTGGCCAGTGGCATCACATCGGGCTGAATGCCTGCCCACTGATGAGCAAACCATTTCCCTGTGCGCCCAATGCCACATTGCACCTCGTCGATCATCAAGAGCCAATCGCGCTCGTCACACAGGGCCCGCACCTGCTTCATGTACTCATCGTCCATGGGGTGCACACCGCCCTCACCCTGAATGGCTTCGAAGAAAACAGCCACGACGTTGGGGTTGTTGGCCGTTGCCTCTCGGATGGCTTGGACATCGTTGATGGGCACCCGAATAAAGCCTTGGGGCATCGGGCCAAAACCTTCTTTGAGTTTTTCATTCCCAGTGGCCGCCAGGGTCGCGATGGATCGGCCGTGAAAGGCCTTTTCGTACACCACGATTTCGGGGTGGGTGATGCCCTTGTGATAGCCAAACTTGCGCGCCAGTTTGATGGCGGCTTCATTGGCTTCCAGCCCGGTTGAGCAGAAGAACACGTTCTCAAGGCCAGACAGTTTGACCAACTCGGCCGCGAGCACCTCTTGGTTGGGGACATAGTAATAGTTGGACGTGTGAATCACCTTGGCCACTTGGTCCTGCAGTGCGGCGACCAACTCGGGGTGTGCGTGCCCCAGGGTGTTGACGGCGATGCCGCCCAGAGCATCCAAATAACTCTTGCCGTTCACATCAAACAATCGGCACCCTTTCCCATGGGATACCGCGAGAGGCACGCGACCGTAGGTGGTCATGACGTGAGGTTCTGAAGGTGATGGGTGTACAGCGGTCGACATATGAACTCCGGCAAACAAAAAAGCCCAACGCGAGTTGAGCCGTTGAGAGAATATTGTAGAGGTGAGCGAATTGCCGCATCGATGCGAGTGGGGCGTTCGACACACCCGAGCGGGTACTGGGAATGGGTTGGCAACGCAGTCTGAGGTTAGGGTTAACTCTTATATAAGATAGAATACCCAAGCTTATCCCCCACCTCTGAGCAGGCAAAACCGGCTCAGATTTCGACTGCTGCCACCCGCACACCATGGACCTAGAAAACGCCAAGGAAATCTTCATTTTGGGTATCAATGCCCAAGGGAAGCCATTCCGACCCAGCGATTGGGCCGAGCGTTTGGCTGGTGTGATGTGCCATTTTCGCCCCGGCGGAGCGTCTTTGGGCAGCCACATTCAGTACTCGCCGTGGTGCTTCCCAACGGCCATCGGCGGGGTCAAATGTGTCGTGGTCAACCAAAAATTAAGGGAAGCTGAGCCCATGGCTTGGGACTTTGTCATCAACTTTGCACGCGACAACGGTCTGCAAATCACCGAAGCTTGCTCACTGTGAGCATTACCCAGAAAAGAGCGCCGCATGGCTTTGAACGCAACGATCTACAAAGCCGCCCTCAGCGTGGCCGATATTGACCACGGGTACTACGCTGACCATGCGTTGACGCTTGCCATGCATCCGAGCGAATCTGGCTCGCGTTTGATGGCTCGATTGGTCGCCTATGCGTTGAATGCGCATCAGATTCAAGATATGTGCAGTGGAGACGCCCATTTTGATTTTGGCCGAGGCCTCAGTGAGCCCGGTACGCCAGACCTCGCCTTGGTGGATTACACGCAGACCACCCGGTTATGGATCGATGTGGGCCAAAGTGATGACAAGGCGCTGGCCAAAGCCTGTAGCAAGTCAGATCGCATGGAGTTGTACGCGTATTTGGACACTGCCCACGTGTGGTGGAAGGGCTTGGAAAACAAGGTCAGCCGTTTAGATAAGTTGAGTGTGTGGTACCTGGGCGATGGCTTTGCGCAGGCCAGCGAGACCATGCTTGCAAGAACCATGGCGCTGCAGGCCACGATTCAAGACGGTAGTTTGAGCTTGTCCAGCGATGCCGGATTGATTGAAGTGGATCCCCAATGCTGGAAGTCAGCGCGGTAAAATAGCGTTTTCCCGGCCACTGGCTCTACACCATGATTTGCCGGGTTGTACTCTTGTCACATGTGCGCCCCAGGTGCGCCATGTCGGAGGCAGCCCGCGCCTTCGCCTATGACAAAAAAAGTTTTTATTCGCACCTTTGGGTGCCAAATGAATGAGTACGATTCGCAAAAAATGTCGGATGTACTCGGTGCTGCTCAGGGCTATGAGCCCACCGACGACGTCGAACAAGCGGATTTGATCCTGTTCAACACTTGCTCAGTGCGTGAGAAAGCGCAAGAAAAAGTGTTCAGCGATCTGGGCCGCGTGAAACACCTCAAAGAAAAGGGCGTGCTGATTGGCGTCGGCGGCTGTGTGGCCTCACAAGAGGGCGACGCGATCATTTCTCGGGCTCCTTATGTGGACCTGGTCTTCGGCCCGCAGACTTTGCATCGTTTGCCTGAAATGATCAAAGAGCGCCAAAGCGCGCAGAAGCCCCAAGTTGACATCAGTTTCCCGGAAATCGAAAAATTCGATCATCTCCCTCCTGCGCGGGTGGACGGCGCGTCGGCGTTTGTGTCGATCATGGAGGGATGCTCGAAGTACTGCAGTTATTGCGTAGTCCCCTACACAAGAGGCGAGGAAGTCCATCGCCCGTTGGATGATGTCCTGACAGAAGTGGCGGAGTTGGTGGCTCAAGGAGTTAAAGAAATCACGCTTTTGGGTCAAAACGTGAATGCCTATCGCGGCCCCATGGGCGGTACCGCTGAGATTGCCGACTTTGCATTGTTGATTGAATATGTTGCGTCGATCCCCGGTGTCGAGCGCATCCGTTATACGACCAGTCACCCGAATGAATTCACGCAACGGCTGATCGATGTTTACGGCAAGGTGCCGCAGTTGGTGAACCACCTGCACCTGCCTGTGCAACACGGGAGCGATCGCATCTTGATGGCGATGAAGCGGGGATACACCGCGCTGGAGTACAAAAGCACCATCCGAAAATTGCGTGCGGTGCGACCTGATATCTCCATGAGTTCCGATTTCATCGTCGGATTTCCGGGCGAAACGGAGGAAGATTTCAACAAGTTGCTCAAACTGATCGAAGACGTCGGGTATGACGCCAGCTTTAGCTTTATTTTCAGTCCACGTCCCGGTACGCCTGCAGCCAACCTGAGTGACGACACGCCGCACGAGGTCAAGCTCAAGCGCTTGCACGCTGTGCAGGCGCTGCTCAACCAGCAAGTTGACGCCATCAGTCAAAGCCGCGTGGGCTCGGTTCAGCGCATTTTGGTGGAAGGCCCATCGCGCAAAAGTGCGGACGAGTTGATGGGACGCACCGAGTGCAATCGAATCGTTAACTTTGCAGCGGGCGCCGGCAAAGACCGTTTGATTGGACACATGTTGGATGTGCGCATCACGAGTGCCTTGCCCCATTCCCTGAGGGGTGAAGTCGTGACGCTTGGTCCCCAGTGAGTGCTGGTCAAGGAGATCGGCGCAAATAGCGCTGATCCGACCAGGTCGCTAGCCACTGCGGCGCGAAAGCCACGGCCAGAGCAACCACCATGCCGGTAATGAAGGCGTCCCCCCAGGCCATGAACCATTTGGCCAGCAACACGTCTTCAAACCCCAACTGCAAGGTTGGGTGAATCCATTGCTCTAGCGCACCCGAGGCGAATAGGCAAACCACAGTGCCCGCAAACCCACGCCCTAATATGTAGATAAACACGTGGTCTGGGAGCCATCGCCGAATCGCTGCGCCCAAAGCCATGGCCAAGGTCGCTGGAAAAATGCCGAGCCAGGCCCAAGTGTCCAGCACGCTTGCCAGACTCAGGGGCCCTAGCAGCCACACTTCGGCTGCAACCAGCGTGAGCGCGATGCAAGCCAGCGGCCAACCCAATACCAGGACAAGTAGGCAGGCCCCCGACCACTGAAGCGGGAGATTCTCTGGTGTCCAAGCCGGCAACAGCCAGCCCAAAGGAAACAAAGTCATTGCGGCAAGTGTCGGCGTCAGAAGAGCCTCACGCCACATACGCCACGGCTTAGTCCAGACCGCAACAATCAGCAAAAGTCCACAGATGGCCCAGTCAATGGGCATGGTCACATCCCAGGGAGCTTGGGCATACCCTTCATGCCACCCATGCGCTTCATCATCTTCATGAGGCCGCCGCCCTTCATCTTTTTCATCATGCCTTGCATTTGCTCAAACTCTTTGAGTAGGCGGTTCACTTCTTGCACTTGAACACCAGCGCCCGCAGCAATCCGCCGCTTGCGAGTGGCTTTGATCAAAGCGGGGTTTTGGCGCTCTTTTGGCGTCATGCTGCAGATGATGCCTTCTTTGCGTCGCACTTCTTTCTCAGCGCGGCCCATATCGGCTTGTCCCGCTTTGGCCGCCATCTCAGCGGGCAACTTATCGATTAGATTCGACAAACCACCCATGTTTTTCATTTGCTGAATTTGTTCCAGAAAGTCCTGTAAGTCAAACCCGCCGCCGCCTTTGACTTTGCTCGCCAATTTTTGGGCTGCAGCCATGTCGACATTGGCGGTGACTTGTTCGACCAGCGCCAGGATGTCACCCATGCCCAACACGCGATTGGCGTGGCGCTCGGCGTCGAAGGCTTCCAGACCATCTAACTTTTCGCTCACGCCAGCGAATTTGATCGGCACCCCGGTGATGTGCCGCACCGACAATGCTGCGCCGCCCCGCGCATCACCATCCGTTTTAGTGAGCACAATGCCGCTGAGTGGCAGTGCTGCTCCGAAAGCCTTGGCCGTGTTGATGGCGTCTTGGCCTTGCATGGCATCGACGACGAACAAGGTCTCCACCGGATTCACAGCCTGGTGAATGGCTTGAATTTCTTGCATCAGCACTTCATCAATGGCCAGTCGACCTGCGGTATCGATCAGGAGGACGTCAAAATAATGGCGTTTGGCGTGATCGAGTGCGGCCCGGGCGATATCGACCGGCGCTTGATCGGATTGGCTAGGAAACCATTCCGCCTGAGCCTGAGCGCTGACGGTCTTGAGCTGTTCGATCGCTGCTGGTCGATAGACGTCGGCACTCACTGTGAGCACCTTTTTTTTGTATTTGTCTTTGAGCAGCTTGGCCAGCTTGGCAGTGGTGGTGGTCTTACCCGCCCCTTGTAGACCTGCCATCAGTACCACGGCGGGCGGCTGCGCCGCCAAATTCAACTCGCCGTCTTTGGGCGTGGCTGGGGACATCGTGGCAATCAGCTCACGGTTGACCACGGACACCAAGGCTTGCCCAGGAGTCAGGGAACCGACCACTTCTTGCCCTAGCGCCTTTTCTTTGACGCGGGCGATGAACTCCCTGACCACCGGCAACGCGACGTCCGCTTCAAGCAATGCCATGCGCACCTCGCGCAACATCTCTCCAATGTTGTCTTCGGTGATGCGCGCTTGCCCACGCATTTGCTTGACAATTCGTGAAAAGCGTTCGGAAAGGACTGATGCCATGATGTATTTGGAGAGTAGGGCGCTTCCATGCACAGGCATGGGGTAATCAAAAGCGCGGCAAATCGTTAAACTGCACACATGATTGTAGCGATCAACCCTTTATTCACTGGCATGACTGTTGTGGCTGCCCTCTCCTACGCCGCACTGGCGTGGGGCCACAAAGTATTCGATGCCAAACGTGCGCGATGGATTTTTGCGCTGGCTTGGGCGGCGCACGGCATGAGCTTGCTTGGCTATTTCATGCAGCGCCCCATGCTTTTCGGATTTGCATTTGCTGTCAGCGTCATGGCGTGGGTGGTCGCCACCTTGTATGGCATTGAGACTCAGCTGTATCCTCAATTGAGAACCCGCTGGGCTCTGGCCGCTTTGGGCGCACTGAGTGTGGTGTTGAGCTGGCTTTTCCCAGGTAAGCACCACCCTTCGCTTGTCTCGCCTTGGCTCACTGTGCATTGGGTCTTGGGGTTTGCGTCTTACGGGTTGTTTGCGGTCGCCGTGTTTCACGCCTGGTTGTTGCAGCGCGCTGAGGCAGCGATGAGACACGCCACGCCAGATGACGATTTACCGCCTTTGCTTAAATTGGAGCGAATGACCTTTCGGTTTGTGTCGGTTGGATTTGGGCTGTTGACCTTGACTTTGGTCGGGGGGGCGGCGTTTTCTGAGGCGCTTTTGGGTGTGGCGTGGCGATGGGATCACAAGACGGTGTTTGCCGCTTTGGCGTGGCTCACTGTGCTGGTGTTATTGGTCGGTCGCTGGCGTTGGGGTTGGCGCGGAGCGCAGGCGGTACGAGTGCTCTATGTGGGCGCAACGTTTCTGCTGTTGAGTTATGTGGGCTCGCGGTTTGTCCTCGATGTGGTGTTGAGTAGAGCATGAGCCTCCTGATCAAATGGCTGTTGGTGGCGGTGGTGGCGGGCTTGGGATACCACTGGTGGCGCAGCCATCGCGTCGCGCCCAAACAGCAAGAGCGTCCAATCCCTGCGAAAGCGCCAAGAGCCGCCCGAATCAGGGAAATGGCCACTTGCCGCCATTGCGGCCTTCACGCTGACCGGGAAGATATGGTCCAGGGTACGCAGGGCGTTTACTGCACCGATGAGCACCGCCGCGCGCAAGCCGATGAGCGAATCTGACACGCCTGAGTGGTCTAGTGGTTGGTGGCGCCATGCCGCGCACATTCCCAGCCCAAATTTCGACGCACGACCGCAAGACGTGCCCATCGATCTCTTGGTGGTGCACTCCATCAGCCTTCCGCCAGGCGAATATGGAGGCAGAGATGTTCAAGCCCTGTTCACCAACCGGTTGGACGCGACGCGGCATCCGTACTTCGGTCCGATCGCACATCTGAAGGTGTCGAGCCACTTTGTCATCCTCCGGGATGGGCGTTGTGAGCAATATGTCTCTGTGCATGACCGAGCCTGGCACGCGGGCGCGAGTCAATGGTTAGGTCGCGAGCGCTGCAATGACTTCTCTGTGGGAATCGAATTGGAAGGGCTGGAGCACACGCCTTTTGAAGACGCTCAATATGAGACATTGTGCAGCTTGAGTCAGTCCCTCTGTGCTTGGTTACCCATTGAATCGGTGGCTGGTCACGAACATATTTCGCCAGGTCGAAAGTCCGATCCAGGACGGGCATTTGAATGGCCGAGGCTGCAACTCGCGCTACAGCACAAGAGCTTGCACTGGCCTGGTGCATAACAAAAAAATACGAGGCTTGGTGCGCCAAAACGGTGACTGTAATCACTGCTTCTTAATGTTGAAATTGCGCCATGCGAAAAAATATAAAAATTAGGAAAAACACTAGCCCTAGTGTCTTGTGGTCGTCACAAACACTAGATATAGTGTGTCCTGAGTTTTAAGAGCCGCCATCAATTCGCATGGCGCACTTGTAAATAGGGCTCCCAAGCTACCCCCCTGACTTGGACATCAAGACCCTTCTAATGGACGCGACAATGCAAACGACAACACACGCTGAAACACCATCACGCCTATCTCCCGAAGCCCCTACAGCCAAAGCCAGCTCGGCCGCTGCCGGAGCGTACGCTCAGTACCAAATTATTCGCCGCAATGGCTCTGTGGTGAGCTTTGAACCCAACAAAATTGCGGTCGCATTGATGAAGGCGTTTTTGGCAGTACACGGCACCAAAGGCGCGGCGTCGGCGAGCGTGCGTGAAACGGTCGATGAGTTGACCACCAATGTGGTGCGTGCCTTGATGCGCTCTAGGCCAGGCGGCGGAACATTTCACATCGAAGACATCCAAGACCAAGTGGAACTCGGTTTGATGCGCGGTAGCCACCATGAAGTGGCCCGAGCATATGTGTTGTATCGCGAACGCCGTGCTCAGGAGCGCAAAGAAGCCCAGGTGCAAGAGCCTTCGCTTCACCCAGAGATCCATGTCACAGACAAAGGGCAGACATCTCCTTTGGACCTTGCTCAATTGCGCGCCAATATTGAAGCGGCTTGCGCAGGCTTAAGCCAAGACGTCAGTGCCGAGCCGATTCTGGAAGAGACTTTGCGCAACCTTTACGATGGCATTCCACTCGATGAAGTGCAAAAGGCGACCATTTTGTCAGCGCGAACGCTGATCGAACAAGACCCCGATTACACCTTTGTCACGGCTCGCTTGCTGCTGCAAACCATCGCGAAAGAAGTCTTGGGTCGCCTGGTCTCTCCACACGAGTTGCAAGATGCTTACGCAGACAACTTCCCCACCTTCATTAAAAAGGGCGTGGAAAACGAGTTGCTCGATCCTCGAATGATGCAGTTCGACCTGCAGCGTTTGGGTGCCGCACTGAAGGCAGAGCGGGACAACCAGTTTGATTATTTGGGTCTGCAGACGCTGTATGACCGCTATTTCTTGCATGTGCGCAAGACGCGCATCGAGATGCCACAGTCGTTTTTCATGCGTGTGGCCATGGGCCTGTCGCTCAACGAAATTGATCGCGAGGCGCGGGCGATTGAGTTCTATGAAATCTTGTCATCGTTTGATTTCATGTCCAGTACCCCCACGTTGTTCAACAGCGGTACATTGCGAAGCCAGTTGTCGTCGTGCTACCTGACCACCGTGCCTGATGATTTGGACGGCATTTACGAGGCGATCAAAGAGAACGCCTTGTTGTCTAAGTTTGCAGGTGGTTTGGGCAATGACTGGACGCGAGTGCGTGCCATGGGGTCGCACATCAAAGGCACCAATGGCGAATCTCAGGGGGTTGTGCCCTTTTTGAAAGTCGTGAATGACACCGCCGTCGCGGTGAACCAAGGTGGCAAGCGCAAGGGAGCCGTGTGTACTTACCTTGAAACCTGGCACTTGGATGTGGAAGAGTTCTTGGAGCTGCGCAAGAACACCGGTGATGACCGCCGGCGAACCCACGATATGAACACGGCCAATTGGATTCCTGACTTGTTCATGAAGCGGGTGATGGAAGGCGGCCACTGGACATTGTTCTCTCCAGGCGACACGCCAGATCTTCACGATTTGTTCGGCGAGGCGTTTGAGCGCGCCTATACCGCCTACGAGGCGAAATGCGACAGCGGTGAAATCAAGCTGTTCCGCCGGATTCAGGCGACCGACTTGTGGCGCAAGATGTTGACGATGTTGTTCGAGACTGGACACCCCTGGATCACCTTCAAAGACGCCTGTAATGTGCGCTCACCTCAGCAACACAACGGAGTCGTGCACTCCAGCAACTTGTGCACAGAGATCACTCTGAACACAAGCGATACCGAGACTGCGGTGTGCAACTTGGGCTCTGTTAACTTGCTGCGCCACTTGGTTGATGGGCCCAACGGCAAGGTGCTCGATCACGACAAACTGCGCCGCACCGTCAACACGGCGATGCGTATGCTCGACAACGTCATTGACATCAACTATTACGCGGTCAAAAAGGCTCGCGACTCTAACCTGCGCCACCGTCCTGTGGGTATGGGCATCATGGCCTTCCAAGACGCGTTGTATGAACTTCGCATTCCATATGGCTCGGATGCCGCCGTGTCATTTGCAGACGAATCCATGGAGGCGGTTTGTTATTACGCCTATTGGGCGTCTAGCGAATTGGCCAAAGAGCGTGGTCGTTATTCGACTTTCCAAGGCTCTTTGTGGGATCAAGGCATTCTGCCGCCAGACAGCATCGATTTGTTGGCGCAACAGCGAGGTGGCTATGTAGAGTGTGATCGCTCTTCGCGTTTGGATTGGGATGCGCTGCGCAACAAAATCAAAGTGGATGGTATGCGCAATTCCAATTGCGTTGCGATTGCTCCAACGGCCACGATCTCCAACATCATCGGTGTGGATGCGTCCATCGAACCTAGTTTTGGCAACTTGTCGGTGAAGTCGAATCTGTCGGGTGAGTTCACTGTCGTCAACGGCTACCTGGTTCGTGATCTCAAACGTCTGGGCTTGTGGGATGACGTGATGGTCATGGATCTCAAGCACTTCGATGGCTCTTTGGCGCTGATCGACCGAGTCCCTGATGAATTGAAATCCTTGTATGCCACGGCCTTCGAAATTGAAACCCGCTGGTTAATTGAGGCTGCCGCACGCCGCCAAAAATGGATTGATCAAGCCCAGTCGCTCAACATTTACATGGCCGGTGCATCGGGCAAGAAGTTAGACGAGACATACAAGTTGGCCTGGGTCCGTGGATTGAAGACAACGTATTACCTTCGCACCATGGCAGCGACTCATGTGGAAAAGTCAACAGGTCGCGCTGGTCAAATGAATGCGGTGTCTAACGGAAATGGACCTGCAGCATCTGCCGCTGCACCAAGCCCTGTGATCGATTCATCGCCTGCAACCGATATCAAATTTTGCGCGTTAGACGATCCAGGTTGCGAGGCTTGCCAATAAGCTCCAGCCGCTCAATGATTCACGTGTCCACACATCGACTTTCAACGCACGGATGTGTGCGACGTGATATCGCAACAAAGCAAGCGTTTCTGATCATCGGCGCTTTGCATTTTTTAAATGATCATTAATAATTCGCATCGATAGGAAAACCATGCTGACTTGGGAAGAAAATCAAACTGCTAAAGCAACTGTGAGTCCAGTGATGCCTACGGCATCCACTGCGACCACTTCACAGAATGACTCTGCGACTGCTGCGCAAGCGAATGGTCGCCGTGTCAACGTTGCTGACAAACGCATCATCAATGGTCAAACCGATGTCAACCAGTTGGTTCCATTCAAGTACAAGTGGGCCTGGGAAAAATATTTGGCAACCTGTGCCAATCACTGGATGCCTCAAGAAGTCAATATGACTCGCGATATTGCCACTTGGAAAGACCCCAATGGTTTGACCGAAGATGAGCGTCGCATCGTTAAACGCAACCTTGGCTTCTTTGTGACTGCCGACTCACTGGCCGCGAACAACATCACTTTGGGTACCTACCGGCACATCACCGCTCCGGAGTGCCGTCAGTTTTTATTGCGCCAGGCTTTCGAAGAGGCAATCCATACCCACGCTTATCAATACATTGTGGAAAGCTTGGGTTTAGATGAGTCGGAAATTTTCAATGCGTACCACGAGGTGTCGTCTATTCGAGAGA
>JBEAPX010000068.1:0-15471 GCA_041164205.1 Pseudomonadota bacterium | reverse complement strand
TGGCACCAAGTCAAGCTTCCAGACGGCCTGAAGCGAGACTCCAACAAGCTCATGGCCGCGTTGCGCGGGCTCCTAGAGGACAGGGTCCTGCAAGACCTCTCCCAACTGCACTTTGCGCTGCCTAAGCAGTGGGTATCCGGCGAGTCGGTTTGGGTCTGCGTGTGTGACTTAAGCTGGCTGGAGAGCCACTACAGGGCCTTTGAGGATGCGGGGCGGGCCGTTGGTCGCATTGTTCCCGAGTTGTCGCCCGCATTGGACGCTCAACAAATCTATGCCATTGGGCGGCCACAGACAGACCCCCTTTGGCTGACAGATCGAGACCAGGGTGTGGTCCCCTTGAATCTGCAGCTGTTAGACCAGGGGTTGAGCTGGATTGACCTTGAAACCCCGATCCAATGTGAGCCAGCATGGGCGAACGCCATTGAGCAGAGGTCTCGACGTCTCACCTTAGAGCGGATTGGTTCTCATTGGGCCAAGGCGCTCAACAGTGGTTGGGATTTGGCACAGTTTGGCTTGCAGACGCACTCACGCGCCCGCGCATGGCGCCAACTCAGTGCTTGGATGGATGAGTTCCGGACTTCGCGGGCGTGGAGACCTGCTCGCTGGGGTCTGTTGGTATTGGTGCTTGCCCAGTTCATTGGGCTCAATGCCTGGGCGTGGCGGACCCAACAAGGCTGGGCAGAGCAAACCCAGGCGTGGACGGCGATTTTGAAAAACAGTTTTCCCAAAGTCCAAGTCGTGATCGATGCGCCTGCGCAAATGCAAAGAGAAGTCGATCGGCTTCAAAAGGGCTCCGGGCAACTGGCTCGATCAGATTTCGAAATGCTGTTGCAGCAGATGGGTGAGACTTGGCCGAAGGGTAAGCCGACGCCGAGCCAATTGAACTACCGCAACGGTGAACTCAAGTGGCCATTGAGCGCCTTGTCAGCATCTGAGTCCGTTGGGATGCGCGACAAGCTCACGCGCCGAGGCTTCACTCTTGCGCAACACCAGAACGACTGGTTGCTGCACGCCACGGAGTTGGGCAAATGACTGCGATTCAAGCGCTGATGCAACCTTGGCGATTATTTTGGGAGCAGCGCTCTCGCCGGGAGCGTGCCGGCCTCAAGCTCGCTAGCCTCGTGGTCCTATTGGCGGGCCTTTGGCAGTGGGGATTCTCCCCAGCCCTTCGCATCTGGAACGTGGCTCCAAGCAAACAAGCTCAGATCTTTGCCACCACTCAACAGATGTTGAGCTTGGAGGCACAGGCCTCCAAGTTGATCGGGACCACGCCAATGAACCGATCGCAGGCTGTGAAGGCCCTAAAGGACCCGTCTTTTGATCTCGGGCCTGGCGTTCGATTCACCACCCAGGGGGATCAGTTGAAAGTTGAAGTCGCGCGCGCGCGCGCCAGTGAACTGGCTCGTTGGATGGTCGCTGCCAGAGAGCAGGCGCGTTGCACGATACAAGAGGCAGCCCTCAAGCGCCTCCCTAACACCAATGCTGAAGTCGATGTCGTCTGGGAAGGCAGCCTGACTGTGCGGCTGCCTTAATCAGGTGTTCATGAGCCAAGTCACCCGCCCCCTCATGACGCCCACCCTCAGCGCGCGCGCCAAAACGTGGGCGGTGCGAGGTGCCCTGGTGGGTTGCCTGATGGCCTTGATGCTCGGTGCACCAGGTCGGTGGGTCGGGGCAGGTGTCTCACAAATCAGCGGTGGCAGAGTGCTGTTCACTCACACATCAGGTACCGTCTGGCACGGACGTGCCCAGCTCACACTCGCCGCCGGAGATTCCGGTCGGGATGCGATGCGTCTGCCTGGTTTTTTTGAATGGGATGTGGGCCTGAGCCGTGCAGGATTGCAGCTGCGGCTCTCGTTCGACTGTTGCACCGCCGCGCCATTGCTGGCCACGCTGGCTGCCGATTTCCACGGAATGCGGGTCGCGCTCAAGGATCAGGCGGACGCCTCTCAATGGCCGATCGACCTGCTCGTCGGATTGGGCGCACCCTGGAACACCATCAAAGCCAACGGGCAATTGCAAGTTCAAACCCACGGCTTGGGCCTTTCATGGACCGAGGGCAGATTTCAGTGGCAAGGCCGCGCCGAGGTCAAGCTGAACCATATATCCTCCCGATTATCGACAGTGAGCCCGATGGGCAGCTACTTGATCCAAATCCTTGGCACCGCAACACCCACCGCTACGCCGGAGGTGCGGCTTTCCACCATAGAAGGGCCCTTGAGATTGAGTGGTAAGGGACAATGGATAGGTCAGCGCGTTAGATTCACTGGCGAAGCCAGTGCTGACGCCGGTTTTGAGGACGTTTTGAACAATCTCCTCAATGTCATTGGTCGACGAAACGGCAATCGCAGCATCCTCAGTATTGGGTAATACATGAAATTCTCGTCACACTTTTTCGCTAAGCCAACAAGCCATAGCGCCCTCTTCGCCCTGATGATTTGCGCGTTTATGGTCGGTGGTGTCGTTGGTAACGCCCAAGCCGAGAACATGGCCAGCGTCAAACCTGGCGAACACATCACACTCAACTTTGTCAACGCAGACATCGAAGCGGTCGCGCGAACCATCGCGACTTTGTCGGGGGCCAATGTGGTTGTAGACCCAAGAGTCAAGGGCACCATGAGCTTGTCCAGCACGGTAAGCGTGTCGCCAGCAGAAGCCATGCGACTTTTCGCTGCGCAACTCCGCAGCCAGGGTTATGCATTGGTCAACAACGGTGGGATTCAGTTGGTGGTTCCCGAAGCCCAAGCCAAGCTGCAAAGTGGGCCCGTCAAAACCAAAGGCGCGCCTAACGATGGTCAAGTGCTCACGCAAATTTTTCGATTGAACAACGAAAAGGCGACTGAATTGGTTCCTGTGCTTCGGCCACTCATCAGTCCCAACAACATCATCACCGTGGCGCCAGGCAGCAATGCCCTGGTCATCACAGATTACGCCGACAACCTCCAAAGATTGGGGCGAATCATCGCCACGCTCGACGCTGCCCAAGACACTGGTGTGGAGGTGATCCGCCTGCAACACGCGATTGCTTCGGACTTGGCCAGTTTGGTGCAGCGTCTGTTGGATGGATCGACGACGCCATCAAAGGCGGGTGCCACTCCCTCTGCCAGCGGGTCGATCAGCACGACGGTGATCCCCGAAGTGCGAACCAATTCATTGATTCTTCGCGCCGCAAACGCGGAACAGATGTCCTTGGCCAAGACGCTGGTGGCTCAGCTTGACACGCCTTCAGCCACAGGGGCAGGCGCGGCAAGTGGCAATATTCATGTGGTCTACCTCAAGAATGCTGAGGCGGTTAAATTGGCAGCCACCCTTCGAGCTGCGCTCTCAGCCCAAGGTTCCTCAGGGACAAGCGTGGCGGCCGGCGCCACTACAGGATCCGGAGCCGCGCGCAATAATTCGGCGGCTGAAGGCGCTCTCGCCTCGACCGGTGGGCAAATCCAAGCCGACTCGGCAACCAATTCATTGATCATCACGGCACCCGAGCCTCAGTATCGCCAGCTTCGTGAGGTCATCGATAAATTGGACCAACGCAGAGCCCAAGTGTTTGTCGAGAGCCTGATCGCGGAAGTCAGTGAGGACAAGGCGGCTGAATTTGGCGTGCAATGGCAGGGCAATGCAGGCAACAAGGGCGATGCAAATATCGGATTGCTGGGAACGAATTTCAGCATCGGCGGCGTGAATATTTTTTCACTGGCGCAAGGCTTAGACAGTGGCACTGCACCCTCAACAGGCTTCAACGTTGGTGTGGCTCGCCAAACCAACGGCATCTATGTGCTGGGATTTTTAGCCCGAATGCTTCAATCATCCGGTGATGCCAATGTCTTGTCGACGCCCAATCTACTAACGCTTGACAACGAAGAAGCCAAAATTGTCATCGGGCAAAACGTCCCGTTCGTGACCGGTCAATACACCAACGCCAATGCCACGGGCACGAGCGTCAATCCGTTTCAAACCATTGAGCGTAAAGACGTTGGTTTGACGTTGCGCGTGAAGCCCCAAATCAGCGACAGTGGCAGCATCAAAATGCAGATTTATCAAGAAGTCAGCCGACTCGATGCCAACACCACAGCAGGTCTCATCACCAACAAGCGCTCCATCGAATCTAATGTGCTCGTTCAAGATGGCTCCATCGTGGTCCTTGGGGGGCTGTTGCAAGATGACACCGGAAACAGCCAACAAAAAGTCCCCGGACTGGGCGATGTTCCATTGTTCGGCAACCTATTCAAGGCTGAGTCCAGAAACCGCAAAAAAACCAACCTCATGGTTTTTCTTCGACCTGTGGTGATGCGTGATGCGGCATCTGTCGAAGCCCTTAGCCGTGGGCGTTATGAGCAAATGCGCCTCCAGCAACAGGCCTCACAGCCTCCGAAAAGCACCACGGTACCCGTGGACGGCGCAGCGGTTTTGCCCGCTTTGCCTGAAGTCAAGTACTACTACCCTGAAACCTTCGTCAACGAGCCGGCTCAGCCTCAACGCTAAGGCAGAGACATGAGACAGCTCCTGCCTTACGCGTTCGCTCGAGACCACAACCTGCTGCTCGAAGCAGAGGGAGAGAGGGCCACCTTGTGGCTCTGTAGCGCCACAGATTTCAGCGCGTTGACTGAAGTTTTGCGGGTGCATGATGGCTTGTTCCCAGATTGGCAATTCACCACTCCCCCCCGACTCAAGGAGCAAATTGGGCACGCATACTCACACATCCAACAGGATGGATCGGCGGCGGCTGTGGTGAGTGAAGTCGAATCCGCGACAGATTTGTCGCGGATGATGCAGGAACTGCCTGCCGTCGAAGATTTGCTAGAGGCCAGCGATGATGCTCCGATCATCCGGATGCTGAACGCCCTCCTCACCCAAGCGGCACGGGACGGTGCGAGTGATATCCACATCGAGCCCTACGAGCGACACAGCAGTGTTCGCTTTCGAGTGGATGGCACCTTGCGTGAAGTGGTGCAGCCCAATCGTGCCCTCCACGCGGCCCTGATCTCTCGCCTGAAAATCATGGCCGAGTTGGACATTTCCGAAAAGCGCTTGCCGCAAGACGGACGCATCAGTTTGCGCCTAGGCTCGCGCGCGGTCGACGTGCGCGTATCTACTCTGCCCAGTGCACATGGAGAGCGTGCTGTGCTGCGTCTGCTGGATAAGAGCGAGGCGCGCCTCACCCTTGAAGCTGTCGGAATGCAAGGTCGCGTCTTGCAACAAATTGAGCAGCTCATCCACCAGCCGCACGGTATCTTGCTGGTCACTGGCCCGACGGGCTCGGGCAAAACCACGACCTTGTATGCGGCGCTGCAGCGTTTAGATACGCAGCGGCAGAACATCATGACGGTGGAAGATCCGATCGAGTACGAACTCGGTGGTGTGGGGCAAACGCAAGTCAACGCCAAAATCGACCTCACGTTTGCCAAGGCTCTGCGGGCGATCTTGCGCCAAGATCCTGATGTGATCATGATCGGGGAAATTCGTGATTTCGAAACAGCCCAAATCGCTGTTCAGGCATCGCTGACCGGTCACCTGGTCTTGGCGACTTTGCACACCAACGATGCGGTCAGCGCTGTGACGCGCCTGACCGATATGGGCATTGAGCCCTTTCTGCTCAGCTCTTCCCTGTTGGGAGTACTGGCACAGCGGCTGGTGCGAAAGACCTGTACCGTTTGCTCAGGCCGGGGATGTGAAGCCTGCGGCCACACGGGCTATGCCGGCCGCTCGGGCATATTTGAGCTGCTGGTGGCCAGCGACACGCTGCGTGCACAGATACACCAGGGCGCCTCAGAGGCAGACTTGCGCAGCACGGCCATCCAAGAGGGTATGGTGCTGATGCGCGATGATGGGCAGCGCTTGGTCGATGCGGGTGTGACCAGTGCCGAAGAGTTGTTGCGTGTGACCCGAGACTGACATCCATGGCTGCCTATCGCTTTGAAGCACTTCAGGCCGATGGCCAAACCCGCAAAGGCACACTGGAAGCGGACAGTGCCCGCGGTGCGCGCAGCCAATTGCGCTCGCAGGGCCTGGTGCCTCTGCAAGTCGAGGCGATTGCTACCGGCGAGTCCGACAACGACCTCTCTCAGCGCTGGTGGCAACGCAGCATAGGCGCTGAACGTCGGGCCTTTGGCTCTCATGATCGCCTGGTCTGGGCGAGGCAGATGGCTGGCTTGGTTGGCAGTGGGCTAACGGTCGAGCGTGCATTGGCTGCCTTGGCAGATGAAGCACAGGATGAGCGCCAACGTCATGTCCTGGCTGCCGTTCGCGCCGATGTCAACGGTGGCAGCAGCTTGGGCCGAGCGCTGAGCCACTTTCCCCGCGAGTTTCCCGCTATTGACCGCGCGGTGATTGCCGCTGGCGAACAAGGAGGACAACTGGCGAAAGTACTCGAACACCTGGCGGATGCCCTAGAGTCTCAGCAGCAATTGCGCAGCAAGGTCATCGGTGCAGCCTTGTACCCCGCCATCGTGACCTTGGTTGCCATGGCGATCGTGATCTTTCTGGTCACCTCTGTGGTCCCACAGGTGGCGGGTGTGTTTGCAGGCAGCCACCATCAACTGCCTTGGTTGACTCAGGCCATGCTTGACCTCAGCGACTTGATTCGACATTGGGGTTGGTTGATGTTGATCGTGTTGATCGCCTGCGTGATCAGCGCGCGTCTGGCCCTGCGCCAACACGCCATTCGCGTGCGCTGGGATGCCGCCTGGCTGCGTCTGCCAGTCGTTGGGCACCTGGCCAAAGGCTATAACAGCGCCCGGTTTGCTTCAACACTGTCCATGCTCACAGGTGCAGGTGTGCCGATCTTGAAGGCTTTACAGGCTGCGGCAGACACCTTGTCTAATCAAGCCCTCAGGGAGGATGTGCTTGAGGCATTGGTTCAAATCCGTGAAGGTGCTCCTTTGGCTATTGCATTGGCTCGGCGCCAGCGGTTTTCTGGCTTGCTATCGATGTTTGCCCGTTTGGGTGAGCAGACCGGACAGCTGCCACAAATGCTCCAGCGTGCAGCCCAGCAACTTTCCGGGGATGTCCAACGGCGTGCCATGGCGCTTGCCACAGTTTTAGAGCCACTCCTGATCGTCGCGATGGGCGGCTTGGTCATGGTGATTGTGCTGGCAGTGCTCATGCCCATCATGGAACTCAACCAGTGGGTGCGTTAAACGGCCGAAAGGGCGCGGTGGCAGCGCTGGTGAGACAGCCACACGGTGCACCCTAAACAGGCAGGCGCATCTTTGGTGGGCGCCGTGCCCGTGGGGCAATCAAGGTTCGAACCTGAATTTGAATTGCACACTCAAAGCGCCGTAAAGGCGATTCTCTAACGGGGGGACAAACGCGATATTGGCGCCTATGCGCTCTCCCTCCCATGTCGCCACTGGCAACACGGCAGGAAACCAACCGCCGTCAAAGGCCTTTGGATAGCCATTGAAAACGCCCGCGACACCGCCGAACTTCCAACGGCCAAGGTGCCAAGGCTGGTAGTACGCACCGAGGTAGCTCGAATGCCGGTTGTCACTGTTGATGAAGCGACCCGCCGTCGCACTCCAATTGCCATTCAATGGGTATTCGAAACCGAGCCCTGGATTGGCGTTGCGCAGACCTTTGTCGCGATCGAAGTGCGCGGAATAAAAACCCACATTGAGCCAAAGCTGGCTAGAGTCGATCACTGCGTGCGCGGGTCCGGCGGCAAGCAAGGCACCGCAAACCCACGCTGAAATCCTTGTGTCAACATGGCGCATATTCGATCCTAGATGAAACAGTCGTCCAATGACTGGGAATGGTGTCTGGCACGGGTGTTTGCGAGCCCCCCGCCTGCTGAGCCATGAATCTGAGCATATTAGAGGGCATGGTGCGCCAGCTTGGATGGGTTTGGCCTTTGGCAATAATGGATGCGATAGGGTTGATTATGCGTTGGGGAAAGCCCGGCATGGTTTGGGCTTTGCTTTCGCTTAGCATTGGCGCCATGATAGAGCCGCAGCGATGACGGCGTCACCCAATATGGATGCGACACATACCATGAGCCTTTTCCGAATCGACTGGAATGATGCGTACGCCAACGCACCACACATCCCCAATGGTCTGAGTTACCCCGCGCGCTGGCAAACGCAGGCACAGGCATGGCGTGAACAGATGCAAGCGCAAGGGCGGGCGCGCCTCTCGCAGGCCTATGGCAGCGGCGAGCGACAGCATATGGACGTGTTCTTGCCCTCAGATCCTTGCAAAGGGATTGCGGTGTTTGTTCACGGTGGCTTTTGGCACAAGTTTGACAGCAGCACCTGGTCTCATTTCGCAGCCGGTGCACTGGCTCGGGGCTTCATGGTCGTGTTGCCCAACTACACCTTGGCTCCGCAAGCCCGCATCGCCGCCATTACCCAAGAAGTATCTGCCGCGATTGCTCAGGCGGCGCTATTGAGTGACGGTCCACTGATGCTCGCCGGGCACTCCGCCGGAGGCCATCTCGTGACGCGTATGGTGTGTGAGGACAGCCTGCTGCCCACTCACGTCCAAGCACGGATACACAATGTGCTCAGCATCAGCGGTGTGCATGACCTTCGCCCGATGTTGTGGACGGACATGAATCAAAGCCTTCAGCTGAGCGAACGCGAGGCAGAGACCGAGAGTCCCGTGCTGCATCGGCCGCTGACCGATGCCCGCATCACCGCTTGGGTGGGGAGTGATGAGCGACCCGCGTTCATCACGCAAAACGACGCCCTGTTTCATGTGTGGTCTGGGTTGGGGGCCAATATCCATTGCCACCATGAGCCCAAGCGCCATCACTTCGACGTGATTGATGGCTTGCAACATCCGGACTCAGATATTTGTCGCGCGTGGTTAACCTGAACCTCGGCATTTAACGGCTTAAGCGCCCGGTTGTCGGCGCCCGACCTCCCGATTTCTTGGAACAATTTGATCGCGATGACACCCACATTCAATCCAGATTTAGACCTTCAACTCACGGTGGATGTGCCACTAACCCCAGAGCAACTGTTTGACGGCTGGACGAATCCGCTCACCCTGCCCAAGTGGTTTTGTCCACGCCCTTGGCGGGTAGTTGAATGTGAGATCGATCTCAAGCCAGGCGGCCGGTTTTCAAACGTGATGCAATCCCCTGAGGGTGAAAATATGCCCAAGAGCAACGGCTGTTTTCTGCTCATAGAACCTCCCCACCGACTGGTCTGGACAGGCATGATGTCCGAGGGCTACCGCCCCAACGTGATCTCTCAGCTGGGGTTTGGCTTTGTCTGCGACCTCCGTTTTACGCCTTTGCCCGAGGGTGGCAGTCGGTTCCATGCCTGCGTGATGCACGCCGACCCAGAGGGCAAGGTCAAACACGAGCAAATGGGATTTGACCAAGGTTGGCGGGCGGCTTTGTCTCAGCTGGTTGAGTTGCACACATAGCCCCGCACCTCAAGGAGAGTCCGCCGCCAGCACTCATCCAACGCGCATCAGCGCAGGCATTCGTCGTGTGCTCAAGATGTGCGCGGCCTGATCTGTATTGGCGCTAAGCCATTGCCGAGCGCCTTCTGCATCAAGCACCAAGGGCGATCGTTTTTCATCTTCGGGACGGTGAAACTGCCTCATCACGGGATGGTCGTCGGCATTGATGGTCAGCATAGAAAAGCTCACAACGGGTTGAGTCGAGCCAACTGGGGTCCAACGCTCCCACAAACACGCTATGGCCATGGGCTCCCCACTCTCTAGGGCAATGGCGCTGCGTTGCGCTTTGCCGGTGTCGTAGCAAGGTTCATAAAACGCGTCGAGCAAAACGGCCCCGAACTGTGCAGCCCGCCAGGCGTCTCGGTAACTGGGCTTATCTGCCACGGTTTCAGCCCGTGCGTTGTAGGTATGCCGCGAGATTTTGGTGTCTTTGGCCCATCGGGGAATCAGGCCAAAGCTTGCCAGCCCACAGGCCAGACGGCCGCTGTGTTTGCCACGCACCACCAGGGGCGATAGGTAGCCCGGAAACGCTTCACTCGGATAGCTGTCTGGGTTTGGGAGTGACACGCCCAGTTGCGTCTGTGCCCATGCATCGTTTCTCGTCGGGACAAATTGGGTGCACATCAGCGGTCTCTCAATGTGTTCACCCGCCAGCAGCGTCCCTTCGCAAGGTTGGCAATCCGACGCCCATCACGTCAAAACCGCCATCCACGGCCAGTGTTTGTCCGTTGACGTAGGCACCCGCAGGGCTGCATAAAAAACCGACTGCCGCCGCAATTTCCTCCGGCAGCCCATAACGATTGAGTGGGATGGTGTCGTAATAGTCCTTGCGGATCGCCGGCGTGTGCACTTGTTTGGCCATTTCTGTGTCGACGGGTCCTGGTGCGATGCAGTTGGCACGCAACCCAAAGGCGCCATATTCGACCGCTTGCTGCTTGGTGAGGTGGATCAGCGCCGCCTTGCTGGTGCCATAGGCGACGCGCAAGGTGCTTGCACGTAGCCCCGAGATCGATGCGATGTTCACGATCGAGCCGCCCTGCCCCTGTTGCATCAGGGGCGCGAAGGCCTGCGTGCACAGGAACGCCCCATCCAGATTGACTGCCAATACATGGCGCCACTCTTCGAATGAGGTCTCTTGAATGGGCTTGAAGATCGCGACGCCGGCGTTGTTGACCAGTGCGTCCACGCGCCCAAAACGCGCCATCACTGCTTGGGCACATTCCTGAACCTGATCTGGCTGAGAGACATCGCACACGTGCATGAAGGTGTGCTCTGGCCGATTGAGCGCTCTTTGGGTGGACTCCAGCTCATCGGCATTCCAATCCAGCAAGGCGACCGCATAGCCGTTGTCCAGAAACCATCGAACGATGGACAAGCCGATGCCGCGGGCCGCCCCGGTGACGACTGCAACTGGCGGTGATGTGGGGGTGATGGGGGTCATGGTGTGCTGTGCCTAGCAAACAAGTGGGTTCAAGCGAGGATGACTTAGATCAAACAAAGCCAAATGCCATCGCGTGTCACTTTAGCAGGATAGATCAGACCGTGTATCTGAGGTTAGCATCACGCGTTTGACGCAGCCGCAAAGACGGCCTGCGTTGCCTCAATCTGGAGACCACGATGGACAACCCAAGCCAAGCCTGCCCTCAATGCCAGTCCGCATTCGCTTATCAAGACGGCAACCTGTGGATTTGTCCAGAGTGCGCACACGAGTGGAATGCCGCCGATCTGGTGGAGGAAAGCGCCGGCGCGGTGGTGCGAGATGCGCATGGCAACCCTTTGCAAGACGGTGACACGGTGACGTTAATCAAAGACCTCAAGGTCAAGGGCTCGTCGCTGGTGGTGAAAGTGGGTACCAAAGTGAAAAACATCCGCTTGGTTGGCGGCGATCATGACATTGACTGCAAGATTGACGGTGTCGGCGCCATGGGGCTCAAATCAGAGTTTGTCAAAAAAGCCTGACGCGTCGGCGGAATGGGCCAAGGCCATCAGCCGAACCCGAGCCCCAGAAAGCCAAAAGCCACCCTGGGGTGGCTTTGGATGGCGTCGACGACCTCGCTTGGATGGGCTTAATCCCAAGTGAGGTTGTTGCAGGCCTCGCACTCGTGTTTGATGAGGCCCATCCACACAAGCAAAGCGTGGATTTGACAACCCGCGCACACGCCCAACACCGTCTCCATCCACATGAATCCCAGGCACACCCAAACGAGGACGAGTGGGATCCAGCGCGGCATGTAGTTGGTGGTGGTTGGCAACAACTCGGTCTGAGCCACCCAATTCACCCATCCGGCAAACGTATCAGGATTAAAGAAGACCAAACACACGGCGATCAAACTCGCACCGATGGTCCACGCGAAGCGCTTGGGGATGAGTGGCTTCCACACCGGGCGGTGGTGGCGCGCCAAGATCGTGGCCAAATAAATGGTGGGAGACAAGCGCGAGGTGGTGCGCCACATCCCCGCGAGCATTTCGAACATCGCGTAAAGCAAGACCCAAGTTTGTACCGTGTAGTCGTAGACACGACGCACCGCCTCAACGTGGTAAAGAATGCGATCGTCGAAGTCCAACTCGTATGTGTCTTTGATGTAGTTCCCAGTCACTTCCCAGTGCGAGCCCCACACGATGCTGGCCAGCGTGTACGCCATGTACAGCGGGATGATCAGCAATATACCCGCGCGAATTCGCACAGCGACATCATTGATCAACAGGCTTTCATCGCCCAGTTCGCGAAACCATTGTTGGCGAACCATTTGTATGGTGCCAGTGATGAAATTGGGCATTCTGTCCCCTCAATACGTTGCCACAATGGGGAAATTCTACGCCTTTGAGTAAACCCCCGGGGGTTTATTTTGAGGTGATTTTCAGGGTGTCTGGATATCTTTTTCCGCCTCTCGGCACCGCAAGTATCACCGTTCAGTGTCGTCGCTTAAGAAGCGCGCCTTGACCGACTTGCCTTTGATTCGCCCTTGATTGAGCGCCTTGAGCGCTTTGTGGGCCACTTCGCGCTTCACGGCCACATAGGTAGAAAAGTCATTGACGCTGATCTTGCCGACCTCGTCGCGCGTCAACCCAGCTTCCGCGCCTAGGGCGCCCATGACATCGCCCGGGCGGATTTTTTCCTTACGCCCCGCTGCCAATTGAAGGGTCACCATCGGCGGCTGCGGGATACCCCCTGCCTTTGGCGTCATCGCGCTCAACTCTTGCCATTCGGACTCGCGGCCTTGCATGAGTTCGATCTTGCCGACCCAACCCATCTCGTCCATGCTCACCAGGGTGACTGCCAGACCATCGGCGTCCGCGCGACCCGTGCGGCCCACGCGATGGATGTGGACCTCTGGGTCAGGTGTGACGTCGACGTTGATCACCGCCTCAATGTCGTCCACATCCAGGCCGCGAGCGGCGACATCGGTCGCCACGAGTACGGAGCAGCTGCGGTTCGCAAATTGAATCAAGACTTGGTCGCGCTCTCGTTGCTCCAGCTCACCAAACAACGCCAACGCCGCCACGCCGTGGGCTTGGAGGACCGCCAGCAGGTCACGGCATTGCTGTTTGGTGTTGCAAAATGCCAGCGCACTGCGCGGTTGGTAATGTCCCAAAAGCTGCACCACAGCATCTAGGCGCTGGTGCTCGTCCACTTGAACCATCCATTGGCGAATTTTCTTGGCTGTGTGTTGACTCTCTACCTTGACAGTGTGCGGGTCGCGCATGAATTGGGCCGCCAACTGGCCGATCCCCTCTGGGTAAGTCGCTGAAAACAGCAGGGTTTGGCGCTGCTCTGGGCAACGGCGCACCACGTCAGCGATGTCATCAAAAAAGCCCATGTCCAACATGCGATCAGCCTCATCGAGGACCACCGTTTTGACCCCACGCAGTTCGAGCGTCCCGCGTTCTAAGTGGTCACCAATGCGCCCTGGCGTTCCCACGATCACGTCGGCGCCGTGTTGCAGGCTTTGGATCTGACCGCGCAACGCGACACCGCCACACAGTGTCACGACTTTGGTGTTTGGGCGTGCTCGGGCAACTTTGCGGATTTCTTGCGCCACCTGGTCAGCGAGTTCACGCGTTGGACACAACACCAGTGCCTGTGCGTGTGTGGTTTGGGGCTGCAGCCGGCTCACCAAAGGGAGAGCGAAGGCCACTGTCTTGCCACTGCCAGTGCTTGCTTGGGCCATCACATCCCTGCCTTGCAGGCTCAGCGGCAGGCTGGCGGCTTGAATGGCCGTCATGCGCTTGAGCCCCATCTGATCCAAGTTGGCGAGCATCTCTGGTGTCAATGCCAAGCCAGAGAATGTGGCTGAATGCGCTTCAGTGCCGGGCGAGGTGTTCAATGTCATGGGCGCGATTATCCGCTGGATGCCTGCAACCATCGATGGGGCACCAGGGCGCCCTCAAAAAGGCACAGCGCGGTCAGGCGGCTGAAGCCGGCCTGATGAGGCCCAGTCACCTGCAGGACGCATCTGGGCCGCACTTGAGTTTTGAATAGCACCTTGAGTCTATTTCTGTAAGGATCCACATGATTCACACTCGACCACTCTTCAAGATTCAAGTGCAAGTGCCCTCCTCCATGGACCTGGGTCAAACCCCTTTGGGCGCACGGCGCGTTGCCATGGTGGGCACGGGTTCATTTGAAGGCGACCGCGTGCGCGGCACCGTTTTGCCTGGTCCCAATGGCGACTGGTTGCTGCAACGCAACGACGGCGTGATGGTGCTCGATGTGCGCCTCACGCTTGAAACCGACGACGGGGCTTACATCCATATGCGCTACAACGGCTTGCGCCACGGGCCTGCTGACGTCATGACCAAAGTGGCGCGTGGAGAGCCGGTCGATCCCAACAGCTATTACTTTCGGATCACTCCGACGTTTGAGACCTCGTCTGAAAAGTACGGGTGGATGAACAAAATCCTGGCGGTGGGAATCGGCGAGCGCACGGCCAGTGGTCCCAACTACGACATTTTTGAAATCCTTTGATGGGCTGACTCATGGAACTATTTAATCTGAGCGGGCAAGTGGCCTTGATCACAGGGTCTTCGCGCGGCATTGGCAAAGCCATCGCCATACGCATGGCCGAGCATGGCGCTAAGGTGGTGGTGTCCTCGCGCAAACTCGATGCGTGTCAACAGGTCGTCGAAGAAATCAACCAGCGCCACGGCGAAGAACGTGCCATTGCTTGCGCCGCCAATATTTCATCGAAATCTGATTTGCAGAGTTTGGTCGATGCGACGGTTGCTAAGTGGGGCCGGATTGACACCCTAGTCTGCAATGCCGCGAGCAATCCTTACTACGGGCCGATGGCCGGCATCAGCGACGAGCAATTCCGCAAGGTGTTGGACAACAACATCGTCGCCAATCATTGGTTGATCTCCATGGTCGCGCCGCAAATGCGTCAGCGCCGCGCGGGCTCGATCGTCATCGTGTCGTCGATTGGCGGTTTGCGTGGTTCCCCCATCATCGGCGCTTACTGCATCAGCAAAGCCGCTGATATGCAATTGGCCCGCAATTTAGCGGTGGAGTTTGGTCCGGATAATGTGCGGGTCAATTGCATCGCCCCCGGTTTGATCAAAACGGACTTCGCTAAAGCGCTTTGGGAGGATGAAAAGCTGCTGGCTGAGCGGAACCAGACCACGCCGCTGCGTCGCATTGGTGAGCCTGACGAGATCGCAGGTGCTGCCGTGTATTTGGCATCTCCGGCAAGCCGCTTCATGACAGGGCAGAGTTTGGTGATTGATGGAGGCGTCACGATCTAACCGCGTGACCTTTTGGGGCAACGAGGCTGGCGTGAAGGTCGGTGGATTCCTCTCCTGCGATGCGCGTTGTCGATCAAGGCGCTCACCGCTCACGCCGGCGGCTTCTCCCGGCTGGGAGAACACCCGTATGGTGAATTGGCTCGTTTGACATGGAGAGTGCACAAGTTTTAGGGTTATCCCTAGATTCTGTGGCATAATCCGCGGCTTCGGTTTGTCGGAAATGCAAACCGTTTATTGCATCTACCGCAACACGCTGACTGCTTTTATGCGCCACACGGCGCCTCCAGCTGACCTCCCCACTCATTTGTGCAGGGTCCTCTCGTT
>JBEAPX010000067.1:0-37873 GCA_041164205.1 Pseudomonadota bacterium | reverse complement strand
TTGATTTCGTCGTCACCCAACGGCGCGCCATGCACATCATGACCACCAGCCTTGTTCGGCGCACCTTGGCCAATCACGGTTTGGGCACAAATCAAAGTCGGCTTACCCTCGGGCAGACGGGCTTGGGCTTGCGCTTGCTCAATCGCGGCTCGGATCGCCGCAGGGTCATGTCCGTCGACTTGGCGAATGACATGCCATCCATATGCTTCAAATCGTTGAGGGGTGTCATCGGTGAACCACCCTTGTACATCGCCATCAATAGAGATGCCGTTGTCGTCGTAAATGGCGATCAGCTTGCTGAGGCGCAATGTGCCAGCCAGTGAGCACACCTCATGGCTCACCCCCTCCATCAAACACCCGTCGCCCAAAAAGACGTAGGTCAAATGGTCAATGACGCTGTGACCAGGTCGGTTGAACTCGGATGCCAAAAGCTTTTCCGCGAGTGCCATGCCAACGGCGTTGGAAATGCCCTGGCCCAAAGGGCCTGTGGTGGTCTCTACCCCCGGGGTGATTCCCACCTCTGGATGTCCTGGTGTTCGGCTATGGAGTTGGCGGAAATTTTTGAGCTCGTCTAACGGAAGGTCATAGCCCGACAAATGAAGCAAAGCGTAGATCAGCATCGAGCCGTGTCCGTTAGACAACACAAACCGGTCTCGGTTGATCCAATTGGGATCTGCTGGGTTGTGCACCAGGTGCTCATGCCAAAGCACTTGCGCAATGTCGGCCATGCCCATGGGCGCGCCAGGGTGGCCCGACTTGGCAGCCTGCACGGCATCCATCGCCAAGACTCGGATGGCATCGGCCATGCGCTGAGTGATTGTTGTGCTGTTCATCGAATGCCCCTTTATCCCTGACCCAAGGCGCGTTTGCGGCGCTCCATCATTCGCCACACGAAGGGCGTGAAGATGAGTTGCATGGCGAGCTCCATCTTGCCACCCGGGACCACAATCGTATTGGCGCGAGACATGTACGAATCGTGAATCATGTTTTGCAAGTACGGGAAATCAATGCCTTTGGGGTTGGCAAATCGAATGACACAAATACTCTCATCTGCAGTTGGGATGTCACGGCTGATGAACGGGTTGGAAGTGTCCACCACCGGAACGCGTTGGAAATTCACGTGTGTGCGGCCAAATTGCGGCACGATCGTGTTCACGTAGTCGGGCATTCGACGCAAGATCGTATCGGTCACAGCTTCTTGGCTGTAGCCGCGTTGTGTCTTGTCACGAATCAGTTTTTGAATCCATTCCAAATTGATGACTGGAACAACCCCAACCAATAAATCGGGGTGCTGGGCGACGTCAATATCACCAGCCACCGCTGCGCCGTGCAAGCCTTCGTAAAACATCAAATCTGTGTCTTTGGGCAAGTCCTCCCAAGGCGTGAACGTGCCCGGATCTTGTTTGTAGGGAGCCGCCTCCTCAGCGTTGTGGAGGTACTTGCGCGACTTCCCTCCGCCGGTTTCAGCATATGACCGAAACAAACCTTCCAGTTCAGCCAACAAATTGTTGTCCGCACCAAAATGGCTGAAATGCGTGTTGCCAGTGGCCTCTGCTTCTGCCTGGCGCTTGCGCATTTCGAGTCTGTCGTAGCGGTGAAAACTGTCGCCTTCGATGATCGCGGCGGTCAGGCCCTCGCGACGAAAGATGTTTTGAAAAGTGCGAGTGACCGTCGAAGTGCCAGCGCCGGAAGATCCGGTGATCGCAATGATGGGGTGAATCACAGACATGGGGAGTCCTCAATAATTAAAAAATGGGGCGCTCAATCGCGGAACAGTGAGCGTGGCGCGAACAGAGGCGAAGCGTCATCCGGCGCCGCAGTGGGCTCTTCGTGATAGCGCTCAATTCGCTCAACTTCATTTCTGGACCCAAACACAAGTCCAATGCGCTGGTGCAGTGACGTGGGCTGAACGTCCAACATAGGCACCGAGCCCGTGGAGCAACGCCCTCCGGCTTGTTCCATGATGAATCCAATCGGGTTCGCTTCGTAAAGCAAGCGCAAACGACCAGGTTTGCTGGGGTCCTTGGTATCTCGCGGATACATGAACACCCCGCCCCGCAAAAGGATACGGTGCGCTTCTGCGACCATAGAGGCAATCCAGCGCATATTGAAATCCTTGCCGCGAGCGCCAGTTTTGCCTGCCAAACATTCATCGACGTATCGGCGAATAGGCGACTCCCAGAACCGGCTGTTGGACGCATTGATCGCGAACTCTTGCGTATCCTCTGGCACCGACATGTCGCGATGGGTGAGCTTGAACTCACCCAACATCGGGTCTAAGGTGAAACCATGCACACCATTGCCTACCGTCAGCACAAACATCGTGACAGGGCCATACACCGCATAGCCAGCTGCAATTTGCTGCGCACCGGGCTGAAAAAAGTCTTCGGACGACAACTCTCGATCACCTTGCACGACCTCATCCGGAGCACGCAAGATTGAAAATATGCTGCCCACCGAGACATTCACATCTATGTTGCTAGAACCGTCCAAGGGGTCGAACACCAACAAATAGTTGCCCTTAGGGTAGTGCCCAGGCACCGGTAGCGGGTCATCCATCTCCTCAGAGGCGATGCCAGCGATATTGCCAGCCCATTGCGTTGTTGCAATGAAGATATCGTTGGAAATAACGTCCAATTTCTTTTGCTCTTCACCCTGAACGTTGACGCTCCCCCCGCCTTGGTGTGAGCCATACATACCCGCCAGCTCGCCGTAGGCAACAGACTTTGCAATCGCTTTACAGGCGTTGGCGACATCCAAAATCAGGGCATTCAATTGCCCGCTTGCCGTTGGGAAGCGGCGGCGCTCTTCAATCAAAAACTGCGTCAGTGTGGGGCGGTTAGACAGTGGCATTCAATACTTTCAATGAGTCAATGAGTCCAAGACAAGACTTGCTTGAGCTTGGTCTGTGCCAGATCAGGCACGATGCGCAAGGCACCGGTGAAGTCGTGGTGTTCGGTGAACGAATTGGGAGTGACCACTGTGGCCAAACCTGCAGCAGTGGCGGCTCTCAAGCCGTTTTCGGAGTCCTCAAAGGCGACGCACTCTGATGCGTCTAACCCCAAACGAGCCAAGGTTTGCTGATACACCTGGGGATGTGGCTTCTTGTGCGGTGCGGTGGACGCATCCTCTATCACCGCAAAATGCATGTTCCAGTCCATGCCCAAATATTGGCGCATCAGCGCGGAGATGTTTACTGGCGAGGTGGTGGTCGCAATCGCGAGCGCCAAACCCGCCTCACGGGCTTCTTGCATGAGGGCCAAGACACCGGGGCGCATCTCGACTGCGCCATCGCGCACAGCCTGCTCATAGGCCGCAGTCTTCACGAGGTGCAATCGATCCACCGTGTCTTGCAATGCGGTGCCGTCCATCGACTTCACATCGGCATTCACTTGTTGCCAGTAGTGAAGGATGCGCTCCTTGCCGCCAGAGATTGCGAGCAAATCACGATAGACGGGTTCATCCCAGTGCCAGCCCAGCCCCTCGGCCATGAATGCAGCGTTGAATGCAGCCATGTGGGCGCGTTCAGTGTCGGCAATCGTGCCATCCACGTCGAATATCAATGCCTTGATCATGGTGTGCCCCCCTCAAAAATCATCTGCCTCGCCACAAATGGCTTGGATGTCTAGACTCTAGGGAAGATATCGGTTCAACACCATTCAAGAATCATTGCCCAGTAGTTAAGGTTTTTCTTAACTTAATGCCTCCCACCTCTGTCCGGCGGTTGAAATAGCCCCATCGGGCAACAAAAAACCGCGCCACCTTTCGGTACAGCGCGGTTTGACTGAGCAAACGCGAGTTTTAGCTCAGGCAAGCATCAAACGCGATAGGCTTCCACGTCCTTGCCTTGGGCCAACAATGCACGAACCCATTCAGGCTTGCGGCCCTTGCCACCTGCCCAAGTTTCTCCGTTGGGTCCGCGGTAGTTGACAACCGCCGGCGCCTTAGGTGAGCGGGCTTTTTTGCCGGCGCCCATGCCGAGGTCGGCAACCGTGATGCCGTATTCGCGCATTTTCTCTTTGATTTCACTCACCACGGAGGCCAGCTCAGCTTTGCGAGCCTTCTCTGCTTCTTTCATCAATGCTTCGGCTTGTGCGACGAGCTCTTTGTAGCTAGACATATCGATTCGTCCTTTATAGAAAAGTTAAAACGCCAAATTGTAAATTATTTTCGCCAATAAAGGGAATTCACAAGTTTGCATTAATTTCTATTATTGATCATTGGATGCCGACCAACGGAATGACCAAGCCTTCAATTCATTGGGAATATCAGCTCTAATTTCAATCGACTCCGATGTGACTGGGTGTTGCGCAATCAAATGAAATGCATGAAGGTACATTCTTTTGAGTCCAGCACGCTCTAGCACCTTATTCCAAGCAAAATCACCGTATTTATCATCCCCGGCGATCGGCGCGTCGAAATTGGCCAAATGCACACGAATTTGATGGGTTCGCCCCGTTTTGATTTTGACTTCGAGCAACGTCGCCTCTTCCTCGATGCACGGAGGGCGGCCATGGGCCAGTACCCGCACCAAGCTCACGCTCCGCTGTGAACCATCCGTGCCTTTGGGAACCACTTTCACGCGCCGCTCGCCGTTGGGGAGCAGATACTTAAACAGGTCTACATCAATCACTTTTCGCCGCTCGGGCCAGAGCCCCTTGGCCAGTGCCAGGTACCGTTTGTCGATCGTTCGGTTTCTAAATTGGTCTTGTAAGTGTTTGAGTGCAGAACGTTTTTTCGCAATCAGCAATATGCCGCTCGTTTCTCTGTCGAGCCGGTGAACCAATTCGAGCATCTTGGCATCTGGTCGAGCACTGCGCAATTGCTCAATGACGCCAAAACTCACTCCGCTACCGCCATGAACTGCGACGCCAGCCGGCTTATTGACCGCTAAAAAACAATCATCCTCGAATAAAATCGGGAATTCCTCCGGTGGCGCGTAACGATCGGCGGGCGCCACGGGAGTCTGAGAGACTCTGACCGGGGGAATTCGAACCACGTCCCCAATTGAAAGCCGAGTGTCCGCTTGCACACGTTTTTTATTGACTCGGACCTCGCCAGCCCTCACCAGTCGATAAATATGGGTCTTGGGTACGCCTTTCAACACCTTCATTAAATAGTTGTCCACGCGCTGACCCTCGCTGGATTCATCGACGTCTAAAAGTTGGACTTGGGGCGCTGTCACAATATTCACTTGTTTTTATCAGAGCCGTCTATAATAAGCGCGCACCAGACCTTGCACGAGATGATGTGCATTGAGAAACTCAGGGTGTTGTCTTTTTGGTTATTCCTGAAGTTGCAACCCAGTCTGGTGAACAAGTGGCCTGTGGTCGAGTCGTGGTTTTGGCGCATCCTAAAAATTGAATGTTGAAAACGGATGCACCTGGGTCACCTCGCCTTGCCTCTTGACGGTATACGCTGAATCCATTGACGGAATTTTTCAAAGCAGCCCAAGGCGATGACGCCATGCTGCTTTCGGTTGGATGCACTGACCCAGACGCCCACCTGGCTTCTCGGCTCTCTCCACCACGTGCCCCTGCACTGAATCAGGCCTTGACTCGGTAGCGATCTATGCTGCTAAGGCCTTGTTCTAAGTGCGCTCCAGGCAGTTCCTCCCTACGTTCGCGTGCGCCGCCAAAAGCCAGGCCTTATGCCCGATATCGGGCGGCACATTTGAACGAGAGGAACGCATCATGAAACGGATGCTGATCAATGCGACGCAACCTGAAGAGCGTCGCCTGGCCGTTGTGGACGGTCAAAAGCTGCTGGACTTTGAGACCGAAATCGAAGGTCGAGAGCAACGCAAAGGCAATATTTACAAGGCAGTGGTCACCCGGGTTGAGCCCTCACTAGAAGCCTGCTTTGTTGACTACGGCGAAGACCGCCACGGCTTCTTGCCCTTCAAAGAAATTTCTCGACAGTACTTCCCCGCGGGCGCATCGGTAAGCCAGGCACGCATACAAGACGTCATCAAGGAAGGCCAAGCCCTCGTTGTTCAAGTCGAAAAAGAAGAGCGGGGCAACAAAGGCGCTGCCCTCACGACATTCATCAGCTTGGCAGGTCGCTATGTCGTATTGATGCCGAACAACCCCAGAGGCGGCGGGGTGAGTCGCCGCATCGAAGGCGAAGAGCGCCAGGAACTCAAGGCCGCGCTCGATCAGCTGGAGTACCCCAAGGGCATGAGCATCATCGCCCGCACCGCAGGTATTGGGCGGGCCGCCGAAGAGTTGCAATGGGATTTGAATTACTTGCTGAAATTGTGGACGGCCATTGATTCGGCGACCACAGCATCTGGCGCATTCTTGATTTATCAAGAATCAAGTCTGGTGATCCGCGCGATTCGCGACTATTACAACAGCGACATCGGTGAAATCTTGATTGACACCGATGACATTTACGAGCAAGCCCATCAGTTCATGAATCACGTCATGCCTGACCAGGGCAGTCGTGTGAAGCGCTATCGCGATGAAACCCCGTTGTTCTCGCGTTTCCAAATCGAGCATCAAATCGAATCCGCGTACGCGCGTACCGTGCATTTACCCAGCGGGGGCGCCATCGTGATCGACCACACCGAAGCGTTGGTGTCTGTCGATGTCAACTCGGCGCGTGCCATCAAGGGGGGTGCAATCGAAGAAACCGCGACCCGCACCAACATCGAAGCCGCTGAAGAAGTCGCACGCCAAGCGCGTTTGCGTGATTTAGGCGGATTGATCGTGATCGACTTCATCGATATGGATGAAGCAAAGAATCGCCGCGAAGTAGAGAACCGCCTGCGCGACGCACTGCGCCAAGATCGCGCCCGTGTTCAGCTGGGGTCGATCAGCAAATTCGGCCTGCTGGAAATGAGTCGTCAGCGTCTGCGCCCTGCTCTGAGTGAAGGGGCCTCTATCCCTTGCCCACGGTGTGGCGGTTCTGGCCACATTCGCGACACAGAGAGCTCTGCGCTGCAAATTCTTCGCATCATCCAAGAAGAGTCAATGAAGGACCACACCGCAGCCGTGCTGGTTCAAGTCCCAGTGGAAGTCGCCAGCTTTTTGCTGAATGAAAAGCGCACTGAGATCACCAAAATCGAGTTGCAGCAGCGCATTCATATCCTGCTGGTGCCCAACAAGTCGATGGACACGCCCAACTACAAGCTCGAGCGCCTCAAGCACGATGATCCTCGCCTTGACAACCTCCAAGCCAGCTACACCTTAGCTGAAGAAAACGAAGACCCCACTGCGGTCACTCGTCGCTCACAAGAGCCGACCAACAAACAGGAGCCAGTGATCAAAGGCGTCCTGCCTGATGCGCCGGCACCTCGGGCAGAGGTCAAAAAGCCTGAAGCGCCCAAGCGCGCAGCCCAAGAGGCGGTGAGCACAGGTGGCTTCTTTCAATGGCTCAAAAACCTCCTCGGACTTTCTCCTGCTGAGCCCAAGAAGGTGGGCAAAGAGCCTTCTCGCCAAAGCCGAAACGCCCAAGGCAACGGGCGTGGCGAAGGCCGAAGCGGCGAGCGTCGCGGTGATCGCCGCCGCGGAGGACGCAACAGCGAGCGCACAGACCAGCGCAATGAGCGCGGCAATCGTGACACCCAGCGTGGCGAAGGCAAAGAGAGCGAGCGCCGCAACGATCGCAGAGGTGATAAGCGCCAGAATGAAGAAGCCCATGGTGTGTCAACCGCTCAAGAGACCCATTCGTCCGAAGGTATGGGTGAGCAAAAGCCACGTCGTCCACGTCGGGAGCGGGGCAATCGCCGGCGTTCCAGCGAGGCCTCTGTCAACGATCAGTCAGTGCAGAGCAATGCGCTAGACCAAGGCAATCCCAACGAGACCGTGGCGGAGTCACAAGTGACGTCAGCCAGCCGTGCCAACGAGGCACCGACCTACAGTTACTTTGAAAGAGCTCAAGCGGCGCAAGCCGACGTGGGCAGTGAGGCTCCAGCCGAGGCCGCATCGGACGAAGGCGGTGCAGAGCAGATCGAGCAGCGCGCTCCTCGCGAACGCCGCAGCCGCGACCGTTACGGCCGTGATCGCCGCCGACGCTCTGAAGAGGGTTCATCCAGCTCTGAAGGCTCTGAGCTTCAGGCGCCGATCGATCCATCTGTGCAGGCTGCCATGCCAGAGCAAGAAAGCACTCAGGCTGCAGATGAGTCTGTGCAATTCCAGCCGGTGGTCACTGAACGTGCGACGCCAGTGTCTTCCGCGCCGCGCATGAAGCGAGCACAGGCCTTCGTGTTGCCCATCGAAGACCTTGCCAAGGTCGCCTCCGATGCGGGGATGGTTTGGGTGAATTCGGACCCAGAGAGAATCGCTGCAGCACAGGCGTCTATCGCTGCGGAGCCCCCCCAAATTCACATTCCTCGCGAGCGTCCAGCGCGCGTTGAGTTGAACGAAGGTCCCTTGGTACTCGTTGAAACGCGACGTGACCTTGCCAATATGCAACTGCCTTTTGATACCAATGGCGGATCTGTGAGTCAGCAAGTCAACGCCTGATGTGTGCGCTTCGAGCTGGGTATCCGCTACCCACTCACTGACAAAAAAACCCGCTCATGCGGGTTTTTTTGTGTCTCAATGCTGAGCCAATGCGAAGACTCACCTCTTCACAAAAGCCACGATCAATCCTGCGCGATCTCGGCCCAGCGTGCCGCCCAACCATCAGCTCCCAATCGGGCAATGGTGCCCCGGTTGCGCTCGACAATGTCACGGGTATCGCCATCCGGCGCTGCCTCATCCAAGCTCTGCGACCGCAGCAAATGCAGCATCGGAAAGGGCGAGCGATTGGGCAAATTCTCCAGACTATCCTCAGACGCACCTTCAAATACCAATTGAGGGTGAAAAGCCACCACTTCGATGTCGTCGAGCAAACCATGCTCTTCGATCACATGGTCGACGACATTCAAAAAGTCATTGAAGACGAAAAAGTCTGGGAATAAGCCAGGATGTACAAGCAAAGTCGTCTCCAGTTCAGTCGGCGACTTTTCTTTCAACATGACCAATTCGGCATCCAAGTCATCCAAAAACGCATCCAGGTGAGAGGCCTCACTGACCCGAATTCGGACCGCCTGACGATTCATGGCCGGCTGCGCAAAAGGGCATAGCTCCAGCCCAACCACCATGTGCTCAACCCAACGCCAAGTCAGGTCACGCACACGATCTGTCGACATCAATGGCGCTACCGGATTCATCACTTGAGCGCCTTGAAACGAACGCGTTTGGGCTTGGCACCCTCTTCGCCTAGGCGTTTCTTTTTGTCTTCTTCGTACTCTTGGTAATTGCCGTTATAGAAGTACCACTGGCTATCGCCCTCGGCAGCGAGAATGTGGGTACAAATGCGGTCCAAGAACCAACGATCGTGGCTCACGACCAGCGCGCTGCCCGCAAATTCCAGCAAGGCCTCTTCTAGCGCGCGCAGTGTTTCCACGTCCAAATCGTTCGACGGCTCGTCCAACAGCAACACGTTGCCGCCCTCGGCCAGCATCTTGGCCAGGTGCAAACGCCCACGCTCACCACCTGACAGGTTTTTCACCAGCTTTTGCTGGTCGCCACCTGAAAAGTTGAAACGACCGCAGTACGCACGGCTTGGCATCTGGAACTTGCCCACCGTGATCATGTCCAGCCCACCGGAGATATCCTCCCACACCGATTTCTCACCGGCTAGGCCATCGCGGCTTTGGTCGACGGCGGAGACTTTCACCGTTTGACCAATCTTGACTTCACCGGAATCTGGTGCCTCTTTGCCTGTGATCATCTTGAACAAGGTCGACTTACCTGCACCGTTGGGTCCAATGATGCCAACGATGGCCCCCGCTGGCACATTGAAGCTCAGGTTATCGATCAGCAGGCGATCGCCGTAACTCTTGGAAACACCCTTGAACTCGATGACTTCATTGCCCAAACGCTCGGCGACTGGAATGAAGATCTCGTTGGTTTCATTGCGTTTTTGGTACTCCACATCGCTCAACTCTTCGAATCGGGCCAAACGAGCCTTGCTCTTCGCCTGGCGCCCTTTGGCGTTGGAACGCACCCACTTGAGTTCCTCTTTCATGGCCTTCATGCGAGCATCTTCTGTGCGCTGCTCTTGCTCCAAGCGGGCCTCTTTTTGCTCAAGCCAAGTCGAGTAGTTGCCCTTATAAGGAATGCCATGGCCTCGGTCGAGCTCAAGAATCCATTCGGCGGCGTTGTCCAAGAAATAACGATCGTGGGTGATCGCCACCACCGTGCCTGAGAACCGCTGCAAGAACAGCTCCAGCCACTCCACAGACTCGGCATCCAAGTGGTTGGTGGGCTCATCCAGCAACAACATATCGGGTTTAGACAACAGCAAGCAGCACAAGGCCACACGGCGCTTTTCACCACCGGAAAGCAACCCAATCTTTGCGTCCCAAGGGGGTAGACGCAGGGCGTCCGCAGCAATCTCAAGCTGATGCTCCCCATCCGCACCTGATGTGGCAATGATGGCCTCTAGCTCGGCTTGTTCTGCTGCCAAAGCGTCGAAGTCCGCATCAGGCTCAGCGTAGGCGGCATACACCTCGTCTAGCCTGGCTTGAGCAGCCCGCACGCCGCTCATGCTGGCCTCAACCGCTTCGCGCACTGACTGCTCAGGGTCCAACTGTGGCTCTTGAGGCAAATACCCAATCTTGATGCCCGGCATGGGGGTGGCTTCACCCTCAATTTCGGTATCTAAACCCGCCATGATCTTGAGCAACGTGGACTTGCCCGAGCCATTCAGACCCAGCACGCCGATTTTGGCTCCCGGGAAAAACGACAACGAAATATCTTTGAGAATTTGCTTTTTGGGCGGCACAATTTTGCCCACCCGGTTCATCGTAAAAACGTATTGCGCCATAGTGCTGGATCGATCCGTGTTGATATCTAAAGGGCTCTATTATCGTTGCGCTTTGTGGCCTGCAGCCGTCAACGGGTGATCCATGCCATAATGGGCGCTGTCTGAATCCCCAGTCGATCAGACACAGCAGGAAGGCTGAAGAGTTCCCTCCCACTCTTTTTCGAATGTGGCGAACTCTGTTCCACCTCTTTGGCGGTGCATGACTGGCCGCGTAGGCTCAACGCCTCAGCGGCTCATCGCCAAATACGCTGCACCCTTGCAGCGAGATACACAACATGACATTTGATTCATTGAATTTGGCGCCAGCCATCCTTGAGGCTGTTCGCAACGAAGGCTATACCGAACCCACCCCCATTCAAGCGCAAGCCATACCGGCAGTCTTGGAGGGCCACGATATTTTGGCGGGCGCTCAAACAGGCACAGGTAAAACTGCGGCTTTCACTCTGCCCATGTTGCAGCTACTGAGCCAAAAGCCAGGCAGTGGCCACATCCGAGCATTGGTGCTCACGCCAACTCGAGAATTGGCCGCTCAGGTTGAAGAATCCGTCAAAACCTATGGCGCCAAGTTGTCGCTTCAATCCACCGTCGTGTTTGGGGGCGTCGGCCTCAACCCTCAAATTCAACGCATCAAACAAGGTGTCGATATTTTGGTGGCCACGCCCGGCCGATTGCTCGACCTCGCCCAACAAGGCGCTGTGGACCTGTCCAGGGTAGAGATTTTGGTCCTGGACGAAGCAGACCGTATGTTAGACATGGGCTTTATCCACGACGTGCGCAAAGTGCTGGCATTGCTGCCCAAATCAAAGCAAAGCCTCTTGTTTTCGGCCACATTCAGTGACGAGATTCGTGAGCTGGCCAACACCCTGCTGCGTGAGCCCAAGCAAATTCAAGTGACCCCTCGCAACACAACTGTCGAGTTGATCAAGCAGGCCATTTACCCCGTCGGGCGTGAGCGCAAAAAGGACCTGCTGTTGCACTTGATGCAAGAGGCCAACTGGGCACAGGTTCTGGTATTCACCCGCACGAAATTTGGCGCCAACCGCGTTGCGGACTTTTTATCTGCCCATGGCATCCCAGCCATGGCGCTGCACGGCAACAAGAGCCAAACGGCAAGAACACAAGCCCTCCAGGGCTTCAAAACAGGCGATGTGCGTGCTTTGGTCGCGACCGATATTGCGGCACGTGGCATCGATATTGACGAGTTGCCACACGTGGTGAACTTTGACATACCGAACATCACTGAAGACTACGTGCATCGCATCGGCCGCACCGGAAGGGCTGGCGCAACTGGCGAAGCCATCAGTCTGGTCAGCCTGGATGAAGAAGGCTTTATGCAAGACATTGAGCGCTTCATTCAGTTGCGACTGGACGTGCGTTTGCTGCCCGAATTTGGGCCAGCGGAAGGCGAAACCGCCCAGCCCATCGCGATGGGTCGGCAAGTGCTTTGGGGGGGGCTTGGCAAGGCTCCAGGTCGCGACGTCATGTCTGCAGCCGCCAAAGCAGCCCGCCAAGAAATGATGCAGCGAATGCGTGAGCGCAAGTCAAATGAAGGCGGCGGCAACGGTCATCGCAATCACCGTGGCCCCTCAACCGGTTCAGCAGACGGTGGCGAAGGGCCTGAGGGAGGCAATCGCAACCGCCGCAGCCGCAACCGCCGCCGTGGAGGCGGGGCCAGTGCCGGGGCTCCCAGCCAAGGACAAGGTGGCGCGCCGCGTCGCCAACACGATGGTCAGCCAAGCGTGCGCCAAGACAGTGGACAAGGGCGCGCTCCCCGCCGCGACAATGACGAATTGCCGCGCTCAGCGGACCCCTTGAAAACCAGCGTTGACGCTGCAGCGCGTGGCGGTCGTAACCGATTCCGCTCAGGTGGCGGTGGCGGCGGCAATGGTGGTGGCAACCGTGAGCGCGGCAACATCGACCCGCTGCGCACCTCGTTTGGCCGCATCAAATAAAGAACACCACACGACCAATCAAAGACCGCTCTCGAGCGGTCTTTTTGATGAATGGCCTTGTCTGACTGCCCTGTCAGACTCTGCAAACCGTTTAACTCCCCGATGTGACTGGTTGGGTAAGCGCTTGCCGCTAAACTTTCCAATACTCAAATGCTGACACATCAACAGGAGCCATCATGCGATTTCTTCACACCATGCTTCGGGTGGGTGACCTTCAACGATCCATCGATTTCTATACCCAAGTCCTTGGAATGAAACTGCTTCGCCAACGCGACAACGAAGAGTACAAATACAGTCTGGCATTTCTCGGTTTTGAAGCCAACCCGACCCAGGCCGAACTAGAGCTCACCTACAACTGGGGGCAAACCGAGTACGACATGGGTACGGCCTATGGACACATTGCCATCGGTGTCGCTGACTGCTACGCGGCGTGTGACCGCATCAAAGCAGCGGGCGGCCAAGTGACTCGGGAGGCTGGCCCCGTCAAAGGCGGCACGACCGTGATTGCTTTCGTCACAGACCCGGACGGTTACAAGATCGAATTGATCCAGCGAGACGCGTGAGTCGGGCAGACATGGCGTGCACGCGCCTATCGCTGACTAGGGCTCGATCACCTTCAGCTCGACGCGTCGATTTTCCGCGTTGGTGACAGGGGCATCTGCTGCAGGGGATGCTGTGCCTACCTTGATGCGACCCGCCGGTACACCATGGCGAAGCAACAAGGTTTGAACAGCTTTGGCTCGCGCCAAGGCCAGTGCTTGATTCACTTGGGCGGAGCCTGAGGCGTCGTGAAAACCGGTCACTTGGACTGCCGCACCCGCTTTGACCAAACGAATCAGCTCCTCCAAGACCCCAGAGGCGCCCTCAGGAAGCTGGTCATCGCCGGTGGCAAAAAACAAGCTCACCGTCTCTCGCTGCACCTCCACACCGCCTTGGGTGTGAGCGGATGAAGTGGGTGGAAGGCTTGACTCCGCCGCATTGGCATGGCCCAAGGCCAAAAGCACCCCTAGGCCATATGACACGCCCGTCATCCATGGGGAGGTCCGATGCCTGGCCACAGATCGGACTTGGCAAACAACCGCGGCATTCGTATTAGATTTCAAACCCATCCTTGATCCATTTGCAGCACCCAACAACCCTCAAAAGCATCACAATCGGTCATGAGTAGACTGTGCACAAGTCAGCCATTGTAGACATGACCCAACCCACGAAACCTTCGCTCGGCCTGCACCGAGAGGACATCTATCAAGCCCATTGCCACGGCTGTGAAACGTGGATATTTGCGTATGCCTCGCTGATTTGGCGCCCGGATTTTTGCCCTGAGGTTCAATTGCCTGCCACAGTGTTTGGATTTCACAGGGGACTTCAAATGTGGAGCCGAATCAATCGGGGGACGCCTGAGCAGCCGGGACTGGTTTTTGCGTTACTCCCGGGTGGGAGTTGTCAAGGCATCGCCATGAAAGTGAGTCGCTCGGACGTTGAGGAGGTATTGGCCATGCTGTGGGACCGTGAAATGCCCACCAACACCTATACGCCGCGATGGCTTACTGCCCACACTCCAGAGGGCCCCAAGCGAGCGCTCGCGTTCACGTTGCCACGGCACCACCCGCAATGCACGGGGCGCTTGAGTCCAGCAGAGTATGCACATATTTTTAGACACAGCCAGGGACGGTATGGAAGCACACTGGACTACGCGTTGCAAACCCTACACGGACTTCACGCTGTAGGGATCCACGACGCCCAACTATTGCGCCTATTGAAACCCTATCTGGATGATGGCACACCGGCGATGCGCGGTGTCGCTGCCAATTGATGCCGTTGGCTCGCGACAGCGAGCTGCATTCTGCCGCGGCAACAGCGGGCCTTGAGGAAATATACTGACGCCATGAATATCAGCGATATGCGCAAAAGTTACGAACGAGCCGAGCTGGATGAATCCAGTGTGCTCGATCAACCCATGCAGCAGTTTGATCAGTGGCTCAAAGAAGCGATCGCATCGCAGATTCCAGAGCCCAATGCGATGACTGTGGCAACAGTGGGGCCAGACCTGCGCCCCTCGACTCGCATTGTCTTGATCAAAGGATATGACGCTGAAGGCATTGTCTGGTACACCAATTATCAGAGCCGAAAAGGCCAAGAGTTGGCCGGTAATCCATTCGCTGCGTTGCAATTCCATTGGGTTGAACTGGAACGTGTGGTGCGCATTGAAGGCACAGTATCCCGTGTCAGCGATGCAGAAAGCGATGCCTACTTCCACTCTCGCCCTCTAGACTCGAGGATAGGTGCTTGGGCGAGTCCACAGAGCGAACCCATCGCCCACCGAGGCGTCTTGGTGGCCAATGCCGCCGAGTACGCCGCCAAATACCTATTGAACCCACCTCGTCCGCCGCATTGGGGTGGGTTTCGACTCAAGCCAAACCGATGGGAGTTTTGGCAAGGGCGAAAGAGCCGCTTGCATGACCGCATCCATTACGAACTGAGTGCGGCGGGCGCCTGGGTCAAGACGAGGCTTGCGCCATAAGTCGCTCGATTGGCTGACCAATGACGGCCGCGGCGACCTCCTGCGGCACCAAGTGTGGCGCAATCTCTGTCAACGGCACCACCACAAAGGCCCGCTCGGTCCAGCGGGGGTGCGGGACGGTCAAATGCGGGCCACTCAAGTGCGCTGAACCGTAAAAAATCAAATCGAGATCTAAGGTCCGTGGCGCCCATCGATAAGGGCGCTCCCGCCCAAACTGCGCTTCGATGCCGCACATCGCCTGCCAAAGCGCTGGCGCAGTCAACGTCGTGTTCACCAGCATCACCGCGTTCACATAATCCGGTCCATGACTCTGAAAAGCCGGGCTGCTGTACAACCCAGACTCAGCAATGGTGCTGACCTCAGCCAGTGTCCCGAGAGACTGCATGGCACCCCTGACCTGCTGCGCTGCCGCACCCAGATTGGCGCCTAACGCGATGGCGGCGATGACCGGCTCACGCATATCGAATCAATCATCCGCTATGGTGGCGGACCCTTCGCCCGAACGCGGCTTGCGGCGCCGGCGGCGGCGCTTGCGAGCGGGTGACGCCTCTGCTGAGGCCTCTGCTTCACCCTCATCCGGCTCATCGTCTCGCTTGCCCTTGCGTCCCGGCAATAGGCGACGCTCGCGCATCACCACGTCGATCATGGAAGCCCGCGAGTGCTCATCCGCCAAGCTGAATGCTTCCCACCATTCCGATAGCTCAAGTGCCACTTCACCACACTGCGCACGCAGGCGCAAGAAATCAAAGCCTGCGCGAAAGCGGTTTTGCATCACCAAGGCAGTGGCGCTTCGGGCAGTGCGTCGTTCGAACCGGGGTTGCATCATCCAGATTTCGCGCATATCCGCGCCCAGTCGACCGCGACCCGACACATCTCCGATGTGGGCATCAAATGCCATATCTACCGCTTGTTGCAACGCCAGCATGGGTGGCACGCGCGGATTGGCTTTCAACACCTTGGCGTGTGCGCTTCGAACATCTGCCCAAAGCAGACAAGCCAGCAAGTAACTGGGCGCCACAGGCTTGCCCTCACTCACACGCCGATCGGTATCAGCCAGCGCCGTTCGCAACAACGGATCGTCCGCACGACTCACCGCCAAATCAAGCAGCGGATAGATCCCCTGACTCAAGCCAAGCTTGCGAATTTGGTCAACGGTATCAATCGCATGGCCGGTTTGAAGCAACTTGAGCATTTCATCAAACATACGGCTTTGCGGCACATCCGCCAACAAAGAGACGGCTTGCGCCATCGGCGCCTTCGTCTTGCTTTCGATCTTGAACCCCAAACCCGCCAGTTTGGCAGTAAACCGGATGGCTCGAATGACGCGCACAGGGTCTTCTCGATACCGAGTCAAAGGGTCACCGATCATGCGCAAGGTGCGCTTTTGTGCATCGCGAATGCCGTGGTGGTAGTCGATTACCTTTTCGGTAAAAGGGTCGTAGTACATCGCATTGATGGTGAAGTCTCGGCGCGCTGCGTCTTCTTCAATTGAACCCCACACGTTATCGCGCAAGACACGTCCAGACTCATCGACTGCGTGCTGGACGTGCTCCAGTTGGCGCTTGTGGGTTTTTTCGTTACCAGACACTTTGGCAGCATCCGACGCCTCCAAAAACGCACGGAAAGTAGTGACCTCAATCACTTCATTGTCTCGGCCTCTGCCATACACCACGTGCACGATGCGAAAGCGGCGTCCAATGATGAAGGCGCGGCGGAACAACCTCTTGACCTGCTCAGGCGTCGCATCGGTTGCGACGTCGAAATCTTTGGGTCGCTTGCCTAAGAGCAAATCGCGAACAGCCCCGCCCACAATGTATGCCTCAAATCCAGCCTCTTGGAGTGTTTCAACCACATCAATGGCGCGACCATCCACCAACTCTGGATCGATCCCGTGAACCGATACGGAGACTTCCTCTCGTTTGCCAAAGCGCCCCGAAGTGCCTTTTTTCGAGGGCTGGAGCCATCGGTTAATTAATTTTTTGATCATCGAATATATTCAAAATTGGCCAATGACGTTGTTGAGCAATGTTCAACAAATTGGGGTCTGGGTTGGTCGCCACGGGGTGACTGACTTTCTCTAATAAGGGCAGGTCATTGATCGAGTCGCTGTAGAAGGTCACGCGCCCGAGATCACCCCACTTCAAGCCGCGCGCATCCAGCCATTGTTCCACACGAGCGATCTTGCCCTCTCTGAATGAAGGCGTGCCTTTGATTTTGCCGGTGGGCAAGCCTTGTGCATCCCACTCAAGGTCAACCGCGATCAGGTGCTCAATCCCAAACGCCTGTGCGATGGGACCAGTGACAAACGCATTGGTGGCAGTCACGATGATCAGTACATCACCTGCAGCGCGATGCTGCTCAATGAGCGCTCTGGCCGCCGGCTTGATCGCTGGCTCGATCACCTCGCGCATGAACTGCCGATGGGCAGCTGCATTGGTCTGGGGATCTCGCTCGCGCAAAGGAGCCGTGGTGAACGCGATGAACTCCTCCAAGTTGAGCGTGCCCGCCTTGTACTGCTCGTAATAGCGATCACTGGCAGCCGCATAGTCTGCGGCCTTGCGCCAACCCAGCTTGACCGTGAAATGCCCCCACGAATGATCAGAGTCAATGGGTAAAAGCGTGTGATCCAAGTCAAATAACGCCAAGTTCATGAGTGCTCCAACATGGATTTAATCAAAGGGACCGTCAACGCCCGCTGGTGTTCAAGGGCGTAGGCATCCATGTGCTCCAGCAGCAGCATTAGGCTGGTCAGGTCGCGAGAAAACCGCTTGATCATGTACCCCACAACGTCATCACCTAGAACCAAACCACGGGCTGTAGCAGCGCGCTGCAATACCTCAATGCGCTGCTGCTCGCTGAGCGGACGCAGCTCAAGCACCAGGCCTTGAGCCAATCTCGTGCGAAGGTCTGCTCGGCAATCCCAGTCGGCGGGAGGCAACTGGGAAGCTGCAATCACGGTTGGCCTGCGCTCCGGCAACATACTTTGCGTGCTAGCCAACCAATTGAATGCCACGGCCTGAAGGTCGTCTCCCCATGCATCGACGTCATCCAAAAGAAGGGTCGCCCAAGATTCGCTGAACTCACTTGGGGCGCTCGCCATGCTGGGAGACAACCAGCCCAAGGTTCTCCCTGCGGCCAACTCGTTGGCACGCCAAGCTTGCAGCAAATGCGATTTACCGCTGCCTGAGGGGCCCCATATCAATAAAGGAATGGCTGGCTCATGACCCCAATTGCGCTGCATGGCCTCTTGCAAGGCCTGCCATACAAGGCCGTTATCCGCCACCTCGAAATTGGAAAAATCAGGCGAAGGAGCGGTGCTCAAATCGAGGGCCAGTTGCCTCATGATTGGTAAAGAGAGCTTGTGGTGTAGGCCGACTGCAGGCGCCTTAACACCACCACCAAAATGGCACTGACCGGCAGTGCAATCAACACACCGATGAATCCCAGCACGTGCCCAAAGGCCATCAAGGCAAAAATCACCGCAATCGGGTTCAGTCCGATCGCATTTCCAACAAAGCGAGGGGTCAGCCAGAAGCTCTCGATCAACTGCCCGAGCAAGTAGACACCCGCAACCAAGGCCACACCTAGCCAAGCCTGAAATTGCAAGGCGGCGGCAGTCAGGCCCAGCAACAAACCCACCCCAAAACCCACGTAAGGCACAAACACCGCCAAGCCAGTGAATAGCCCGATAGGCAAAGCCAACTGCAGCCCAACCACCGCAAGTCCTAGGCTATACCAGACGGCCAAAGACAGCATGACCAGGCTTTGACCACGCATGTAATGGCCCAATATGCGATCCGTATCTCTGAAAAATGCTTGGACCGGAACCTTCCATGACACGGGCACCCACGCCAGCGCCTGACGCAAAACGCGGTCCCAATCCAAAAGCAAATAAAACGCCAACACGGGGGTCAACACCAAGCTCCCCACCAAGGCAATGAGTGCACTGCCACCCACCTGAACTGAGGCCAGCAGTGACTGCAGCACATCGGTTTCATGCCCAGATAAGGCAGCCTTCAAGGCAGTTCTGATCGCGTCAACATCGATCGCAATCGATGTCCCTACGTAGCTTTCCAGCGGCAACAATTGGCCATTGAGCCATTCAGCCCACATCGGAATTTGATCTTTCAACAATGGCAATTGGCGGGTCACCACTGGCACCACGAGCAACACCAGCATGGCGGCACCCAGCATGAGCGCCATCAAGCTGAGGGTCACGGCCAGTGTGCGAGGGATGCGCCAACCGTGCAGACGCTCAACCAGTGGATGGAGAACGTAAGCGATGGCAAAAGCAATCACAAAAGGGGCCAACACCGGCGCCATCAACTGAATCACCCACAGGGCAGCGAGCGCTAGAGCGGTCCATGCCAATGCCTTAAGGGTCGCGGGTGAAAGGTTCATGCGGTAGGTCTACGTACAATAGTGGGGTTACCCACAGGTGGTTGGCGCCCCTATTCGGGTGTCACGCCCCATTTTACGGTTCTCTCATGTCCAAAACTCCTATTTCCTACAAAGACGCCGGTGTTGACATTGACGCAGGCGATGCATTGGTCGAGCGAATCAAGCCCTTGGCCAAAAAAACCATGCGCGAAGGCGTCATGGCCAGCATCGGTGGCTTTGGTGCACTGTTCGAGGTGCCTAAACGCTTCAAAGAGCCTGTCTTGGTGAGCGGAACAGACGGCGTAGGGACTAAGCTTCGGCTGGCATTTGAATGGGGCATTCACGACACCGTCGGCATCGATTTGGTCGCCATGAGTGTCAACGATGTGCTGGTCCAGGGCGCTGAGCCTTTGTTTTTCCTCGACTATTTTGCCTGTGGCAAGCTCGATGTCGACACCGCCGCCACCGTCGTGGGGGGCATTGCTGCGGGCTGCGAAGCGTCAGGCTGCGCATTGATCGGTGGCGAGACAGCTGAAATGCCAGGGATGTACCCCGATGGGGAATACGATCTCGCGGGCTTCGCGGTCGGAGCGGTCGAAAAGTCTCAAATTCTCACAGGCGCCCAAGTCAAGGCTGGCGATGTGGTGATTGGATTGGCCAGCCATGGTGTGCACTCCAATGGCTTTTCTCTGGTGCGCAAATGCATCGAGCGTGCTGGGAATGACTGTCCTCAAACGCTCGATGGCAAGTCTTTCAAAGACGCCATCATGGCGCCCACTCGCTTGTACGTGAAATCGGTGCTGGCGGCTCTGCAGACCCATCCAATCAAAGCACTGGCACACATCACCGGCGGCGGCTTGCTGGAAAACATCCCACGTGTATTGCCAGAGGGAACGGGTGCCGACTTGGTGCGTAGCCGCTGGCCTCGCACCGAGTTGTTCGACTGGCTGCAGGCCACTGCAGGCATCGATGATGTCGAAATGAACCGCACCTTCAACAACGGTATCGGCATGGTGGTGGTCATTGACCGTGCGCACTCACAGGCCTGCATGGACACCTTGCAGCAACACGGCGAACAAGCCTACTTGATCGGTGAAATCGTAGAGCGAGACAGCGGCGCACTCGTGCGCGTACTGGCTTGAGGCAGACGAGGCGGTGCTGTTGCTGCACCGCCACCGCCATTAAAAAGTGAAGCTGGCCTGTACGCCGGATTTTGTGAAGCGGGTTCCCCCGCCTTGACCACCATTCATCTGGGCCACAGGTCACCCTGATGGCTCGGTGCTACCTACCCGCCAACGCACTGCGGGACACACAGCGTGCAGAGCAAGCCCTGCGGGTTGGCCTATTTGGTATTGCTGCGCGTAGAGATTGCCCGTTTCACCCGAACTCAATCGGCTCGTCTCTGTTGCTCTGATCCGCACCTTATACCTTGCGGCTTTCGGTGGAGAGGTGTTACCTCCTACGCTGCCCTATGCAGTCCGGACGTTCCTCCAGTGCTACCTTTCGGCGATTGCACCAGCGGTGGTCCGGCCAGCTTCGGCTCGAATCATACGCCGATTGAAGCGCTCTTTTGGCTAGATTGGCATCGGTAACCCAAGCCAGGCGCTGGAGATCAAGACTCTTGCAATCGCCGGATGCGCTCTTCAATCGGCGGATGGGTGGAGAACATGGCTCCCAATCCACCACTGATGCCCAATGCAGCCATGGACTTCGGCAACTCACCCGACTGCATACCACCTAGGCGAGACAGCGCATTGATCATGGGTTGCTTGCGCCCGAGCAATTGAGCGGCGCCCGCATCGGCGCGGAATTCGCGCTGTCGACTGAACCAAGCCACGACAATTGCGGCCAAAAAACCCAACACAATATCCATCACGATGGTCGTGATGAAGTACCCCATACCCGGGCCCCGACTCTCTGTGTCTCCGCGGCGCAGGGCACTGTCCACCAAGGAGCCCACCACGCGCGACAAAAATACGACGAAGGTGTTCATCACCCCTTGGATCAAGGTCATGGTCACCATGTCGCCGTTGGCGATGTGCGCCACCTCATGTCCAAGGACAGCCTCGACCTCTTCGTGCGTCATGCCTTGCAGCAGACCGGTAGACACAGCAACCAGCGCCGAGTTTTTGAATGCGCCAGTGGCAAACGCGTTGGGTGCACCGTCATAAATCGCGACCTCAGGCATGGCAATGCCGGCTTTGGTCGACAAGCGCTGAACGGTTTGCACAAGCCAGGCCTCGTCCTGATTGGCTGGCTTTTCAATGACTCGGGCCCCAGTACTCCACTTGGCCACGGGCTTGCTGATGAGCAACGAAATAAAGGCACCACCAAAGCCCATGATGAGCGAAAAACCAAGCAATGCGTTCAAGTCCAAGCCGTTTGCGGTCAGGAATTGGTTGAACCCCAACACACTGGCAGTGACGCCCAGCACCAACACGATGGCCAAGTTCGTCATGACGAACAATGCGATGCGTTTCATACGTTGATTTCTCCTGAAAATGGGTGCCAACACACGCTGGCTTGCGCATGATATCTGGTGATGAAACCCCGAATTTCAAGAGGGAATTCGTCTGCGCAAGGCATCCTCTAGGGCTGGTCAAGGAGTTGGTTTCGCCCGAGTTTGGGCACGTTTCGGGCGAAACACTTGCTCGTCGTCATAAAACACAGGGTCCGCATTTTGAGCCCACCATCCCGGTACACCCAGCACCGGTAACGGCGTGAAAGGCTTCGGGGTCATGGCTTCTGCATGGATGCACTTGGCCCATTCTTGGTCGACTTGCGTTCTGATTTTTTCATTGGTTTGACCAAGGCGCATTTGCTCACAAGCCCACGCATTGAGATCCTCATCCATCAGCCACACGTGGGCCGTCAGGCCTTTGCGAGGTTGCGTGAGCTGCTGCATCAAGGCATGACCGATCAACCAAAGATTGGCCGACTGCCAGTCATCTCGAGCTTTTAAGAAAGCCGTTTGCCAATCGTGCGCACGCAGCGCACGCCAAAGACGAACAGGTGCCACCAACACGGCACCGTTTTCATCCAACAACGTCAGTCCGTCTCGCACTGGGCCCCGATGCTTCGGCTCGCTCGGCGAGACCGCCAGTGCGTGTGCATGAACGCGATTCAACTGCGATTTCGCTTGAGGCCAGGTCGCCCAAGTTAACGCATTGAAAAAATCGTGCAAATTTTCGCGCGTAGGCACCTGGCCGAGTTTGGCCACATGAGTCTCGTAGGGCATCTGAGGGCCCAAGGCTTGCTGGTCGACAAAAGTCACTGGCGCATCGAGCACCCGATTAAGGCTCTCAACCAAAGCCCCGCCTCTGGTCTCCCAGTCAAGCAAAACCGCTTGCCCCAGCTCAGCCACAGGTTGGAGCCACGGGCGCGTCCAATCGACATCGCGATGGGCTTGGACTGGACTCCAATTCAATGCGGCCACCGGTTTACAAAGTCAGCCACCCACACACTCACACCATCGTCTCAAGCCAGTCGCCAATCCAAAGCGAGGCCACCATCCAAAGGTTTGAGTTCAGTTTCACCAAAGGGAAACACCTCGGGTGTTGTCCAGGTCTCGCGCCGCAACGTGATGGTGCGGTCATTGCGAGGCAAGCCATAAAAATCCGCACCAAAGTGGGAGGCAAAGCCCTCTAATCGCTCTAAAGCCCCTGCTGCTTCAAACGCCTTGGCGTAAAGCTCAATGGCCGCATGAGCCGTGTAGCAACCCGCACACCCGACGGCGTGCTCTTTCAGGTGAACTGGATGGGGTGCGCTGTCGGTCCCCAGGAAAAAGCGGGGGGAACCGCTGATCGCGGCACTGACAAGGGCTTGGCGATGGGTTTCTCGTTTGAGCACCGGCAAGCAGTAGTAGTGAGGGCGTATGCCCCCTTGAAATATGGCATTGCGGTTGTAAAGCAAATGGTGCGCGGTGATCGTCGCCGCCAAAAAACCATTGGCGTCTGCGACGTATTGCGCTGCTTCAGACGTGGTGATGTGTTCCATGACCACCTTCAGTTCTGGGAAATCAGCCCGCAAAGGCTGGAGCACTTGGTCAATGAACACCGCCTCTCGGTCAAACAAATCAATCGCCCCGTCGGTGACTTCACCGTGCACCAACAACAGCAGGCCCTCACGCTGCATGGCCTCGAGCACTGGGTAAATTTTTCGTATGTCAGTGACGCCGGCATCGCTGTTGGTCGTTGCACCCGCAGGGTACAACTTGCAGGCAACCACGCCAGCGGCTTTGGCTTTCGCGATTTCAGACGCGGGCATGTTGTCGGTCAGATAGAGGGTCATCAGCGGCTGAAAAGACAGCCCAGCTGGCACTGCTCCCAAGATGCGCTCTCGATAGGCCATGGCTTGCGCTGCAGTCGTCACGGGTGGCTTGAGGTTAGGCATGATGACCGCCCGTCCAAATTGTTGGGCGGTGTGGGGAACGACCGTGCGCAAGGCCTCGCCATCACGAACGTGCAAGTGCCAGTCATCGGGTTGAGTCAGTGTCAGTGAGTTCATAGTGGGTATTGTCGCTAATCAAGGGGTCGGTTCAGTCGTGGCCACGGTCTTTTCAAGGTGCGCCCACAGTTGATGAGCAGGCGAAGCTATGGTTTTGGTTTGGTGAGCGGCTGGCTTCTGGCGGTACACCCGAACTTCCAGGTCAATCACTGGCGCACCTGGTATGGCGACCAGACGATGGCGCGCCAACTCACCCTGTACACCGCTGGCCGGCAGGAATGCGATGCCCTGCCCTTCAATGGCCATGGCGCGCAAACCTTCGGACATCTCGGTTTCATACACTCGATCCAATTGAGATAAGTCATCGGTTCTCTTCAATACCGACTCGACCACCAGCCCCAGATAGGCGCCTGACGCGTAGGCTAAGAACGGCAAACGGTCCTCTTTCTTTTGACCCCATACCCAGCCAGCTTTCCCACCGGCCAGAGGACGGCCATACGCGGTGATGTGCTCCTGCCCAAGCACCAACATGTCGTAATGGGCCAAGTCAAGTGCAATCGGGTGCGACGGATGGTGATAGGTCAACAACAAGTCGCAGCTACCCTCCACCAAGCGGAGCACTGCATCATGCACGTTGTACGCCATGAGTCGGCTGCGCAATTGCGGAAATTCGGCACGCAATTCAGCCATCCAGTGAGGGAAAAATGACACCGCCAAAGTATGCGGCACCGCAAAGTCAACCACGCCTTTGACGCTTTTCACATGACTTCTCAAGGTCGAACGGGTCGCCTGAAGATTTTGCAAAATCTCGAGCGCCTGCTCAAGCAGTACCTGACCGGCTGGCGTCAATCGCGTTGGGTAACTGGATCGGTCCACTAAATCGGTCCCAGCCCAAGCCTCTAGCGATTGAATGCGTCGCGAAAATGCCGGCTGAGTCACATGGCGCAATTGAGCTGATCGACTAAAACTGTGGGTTTGCGCCAAGGAAACAAAATCTTCAAGCCACCGCGTTTCCATGCTTCACCTCAATTCATTGCACTGGCAGATTGATCCGCTGCTTGCTGCTGCAAAGCCCACATCTCAGCGTACACGCCTTGCTGAGCCAACAAACTCAAGTGGGTGCCGCGCTCCACGATTTGACCTTGATTCATCACCAAAATTTCATGCGCATGGATCACTGTACTGAGCCGATGGGCAATCACCAAACTGGTTTTGCCTTGAGCAGCGGTGCGAATTTCACCCTGAATCGCTCGCTCATTGGCTGAATCCAAGGCCGAAGTTGCTTCATCAAAAATCACGACAGGAGGATTCTTGAGCAGCGTGCGTGCAATGGCGACCCTTTGCTTTTCACCGCCTGACAATTTGAGTCCACGCTCACCCACCTCTGTGTCATAACCCTTGGGCAGACTCAATACAAAATCATGAATTCGGGCTGCTCTGGCTGCGGCGAATACCTCTTCGTCACTGGCTTGGGGGCGTCCGTAGCGAATGTTGTAAGCAATCGTTTGGTTGAACAGCACGGTGTCTTGCGGCACGATGCCAATGGCTCGGCGCAGGCTGCTCTGGGTCACCGAGCGCACGTCTTGGTCGTCGATGGTGATGGCCCCAGAGCCGACGTCGTAAAAGCGATAAAGCAAGCGCGCCAGCGTTGATTTCCCAGAACCTGAGGGGCCCACCACAGCGACGGTTTTCCCCTTGGGGATCACCAAGCTGATCCCGTGCAAGACCTCTCGATCAGGGTCGTACCCAAAACGCACATGTTCGAAACGGACTTCGGGTTGGGCGCTGACATTCAAATCGGAGGCGTTGGGGGCATCTGCCACCTCGTGCTTTTTGTCCATCAAGTTGAACATCCGATCGAGGTCGGTCAAGTTTTGTTTGATTTCCCGGTAAAGGGTGCCCAAAAAACCCAGTGGTATGTACAGCTGGATCATGAAACCGTTCACCATCACCAGGTCACCCAAACTCAAGGTGCCATTCGCTACGCCTTGGGTCGCACGCCACAGCATGGCCACCAGCGCGGTCGCAATGATGAGCTGCTGTCCGGCGTTGAGCAGACTGAGCGAAGACTGGCTTTTGATTCGGGCTTTGCGAAGCTCTTCCAGACTGTCGTTGTAGCGCTGAGCTTCAAACTGTTCATTGTTGAAGTACTTGACTGTCTCGTAGTTGATCAATGAATCGACCGCCTGGTTGCTGGCTTGCGAGTCGAGCCGGTTCATCAGGCGGCGAAAATGCGTTCGCCACTCGGTGATTCGCACCGTCCAAAAGCCGTAGCCGACCAAGGCTGCCAGCGTGATCCAGACGTAACCTTGATCAAACTGAGTTCCCAAAATGGACAGCACCAAAATCACTTCGATCAAGGTGGGGAAAATGCTGTAAAGCGAAAATGAGATCAACGACTGCACGCCGCGTGTCCCCCGCTCAATGTCTCGGGTCATGCCGCCGGTTTGCCGATCCAGGTGAAAACGCAAGGACAGCTCATGCAAATGGCGAAACACTTGCAACGCGATGTGGCGTGTGGCCCCCTCGGTTGCTTTGGCGAACACCAACTCGCGCAATTCGGTGAAGAGCGTGGTTGAAAACCTCAGCAATCCGTAGGTCACCAACAAAGCAACCGGCACCACGATCAGCGCTTGTGCGTCGCCCACCTTCACGTTCATGGCATCCACCAAATGCTTGAGCAACACAGGCACGCCAACGTTGGCCACTTTGGCGCCCACCATGAACAGCAAAGCGGCGACCACACGCCAGCGGTATTGCCACAAATAAGGAAACAGGCGCCTCAACACTTGCCAATCGGACTGACCCCGGCGAGGGCCAGTCATGGGAGGGGTGTCGGATGAGTGGGCGTATTGGCGCATGAACGATCAATTCTGGTTTAATTCATGCAATTTTCGTATAAACCCGATACCGTAGCTGAACTCAATGACAACTGATAGCCGTATATCCCAAGGCGAAGGCAGTACCAGCCTCCCGATGGACAAAGAATTGGTGCTCAAGGTGATCCCCATGCCGGCAGACTGCAACGCCAATGGGGATATTTTTGGTGGCTGGGTCATGACCCAAGTCGACTTGGCTGGCTCGGTGCTGCCCGCCCGTTATGTGCGCGGTCGCATGGCCACCGTCGCGGTCAACGAATTTGTGTTCAAGCAACCGGTGCGGGTGGGAGACATTTTGTCGTTTTATGGCAGCATCAAACGGCTGGGCCGCACCTCGATCACGGTTTTGGTTGAGGTGTATGCGGAGCCCTTCCGCTCGCAAGGCCAATTTGTCAAAGTCACAGAGGCCAGCTTGACCTATGTGGCACTTGATGACCAGGGTCGACCCAGAGCCATTGCGCGCGACTAATCGCGCCCATCGATCATAAAAAAGCCCTCAAAAGAGGGCTTTTTTGCGTTCGGCAAACCACAGGCTTGCTGGCGAAGCACCTCAGAAACGCACTCCAAGTGTGAAAGCAACCTCGGCAAATTGAAAATGCTGGGAGGCCTTGTCTGAGCCAGAGCTCGTCTTCACGTTGGGCAGATTCACATGGCCGACCTTGGCGGTTGAGCGAATGAAAAACCGCTCAGCGAAATCCTTCTCCACGCCACCGCCTACGTTGAGCGCGTACCCCGCGAGGTGGAAATTGTCGTTGCGTGTGCGGCCAATCATGGTCATCGTCACGTTGCTCTTGGGCACGACCACACCTGCCCCCACCAGCCAAAACGCCCGCGCGTGATCCCATTGGCTCAGCTCGTACTGTTTTTCGTACTCTAATGACACGATATTCAGCCCATCCGTGTGCTCGTAGTGCATGAAGCTGGGATCCAAATACTGCGTACTGCCAGGCGCGTAAGTGGTGGAGCCGTAGTAGCCAGAGGCAGCCACGGTTTGATCGTCGCTCACCACGTATTTCATGTGGTCCAGATTGATCGCGATGGCCGTGTCCGAATCCCATTGATAAGCCACTCGCAAATTCGTTTGAGGCAGGGTCATGTTGGCAGGATTCAACCATTTGTTCACGATATTGCTCACAGACACATCGTGTTGCTTGTCTTTGGCTCGCACGCCCTTCAAGGTGAAGTCATGGTCAGCACCGCTGAAGTGAATATCGCTCTTGGAGTAGGCCTCCCAATTCCAGCCCCAAGACACAGACCATCTGCGAGGTTCCTGGGCCATTTCCTCCGCGCTGACCTGAGACAAAAAGCCAACAGTTAGGCCAACGATAACCATCTGACGGGCGCGGCATAACGCGATTCGATTCAAGGTGCTGAACATGGGTTGCTTTCGACAAAGGGGAGCCCGATTAGGCGATTAAAACCCTCTATTTTATAAGGGTTTAGCCCCTCCCCCTGGAGCAATATGGGCTGGCCTTGCTCTTGGCGCCTGCCCATCGGTTGTCGCCGGTTGGTCCAGTCAACCGAGCGCTTCGCCATTTCGGACGGCTGGCGCTAGTAATGATGCGTATAGGCGCAGGGTATGCGCGGGCTTAAACTGCCCGCAAGGCCATCTTGGCTTCTGACAACAACCTGCAAGACCTGGGGCACTCGCCCTTGCTCAACCATCCCAATTCTGACGTATGAACGACATCACGCTTGACCCTCAATTGACCAGCTGGGTGGCGTCCGCCAACCTCGCCGACACTGACTTTCCCATACAAAACCTCCCGTTTGGGCGGTTTCGAACATCGGAATTAGAGGGCTGGCGCATTGGCGTGGCCATCGGCGATCAAATTTTGGACTTGGTCGCAGCAGGTGTCATTGACCACCCACACATTGACCACGTTTTGGCCTTATCACCTGTGGAGCGCAAAGCACTGCGAGCCCGAATATCGCGCGGCTTAGCAACAGGCAGTGCAGACGAAGCCACTTGGTCACAGGCCTTGGTGGCACAGTCTGTAGCCACCCTGGGCTTGCCTTGTGACATCAGGGACTACACGGACTTTTACGTCGGCATTCATCACGCTACCGCGGTTGGCAAATTGTTTCGGCCCGATCACCCTTTGCTTCCCAACTACAAATGGGTCCCCATTGGGTACCACGGGCGGGCATCGACGGTGTACGCCAGCGGCCATCAATTCAAGAGGCCGGTTGGGCAGGTCAAGGCGCCAGACAGTGAGCAACCTCATTTAGCCCCCACGCAGCGTCTCGACTTGGAGCTAGAGGTGGGCATCATCATCGGCCGTGGCAATGCGGACGGCAGCCCCATCACCATCGATCAAGCCGAAGATCACATTTTTGGATTGACCCTGTTCAATGACTGGTCAGCGCGGGATGTGCAAGCTTGGGAATACCAGCCACTGGGCCCGTTTTTGGCCAAAAATTTTGCCTCCACCATTTCGCCTTGGGTGGTGACTCTCGAGGCGTTGGAGCCATTTCGCAAGTCCTTTCAACGCCCAGCAGGTGATCCGCAGCCCTTGCCCTACTTAAGCAGCGAGCGAAACGCGCAGGTTGGCGCATTCGATGTTTCTTTGGAGGTGTGGCTTCAAACCGAACGAATGAAGGTGGCTGGGCAAGCCCCTGAGTGCATTGGGCGGTCCAACTTTGCCGATGCAGCGTATTGGACTGCCGCCCAGCTGGTGACGCATCACACAGTCAACGGGTGCGTGATGAACCCAGGTGACTTATTGGGTTCTGGCACGCTCTCTGGTACGGCACCTGAGCAAGCGGGCTCATTGCTGGAAATGACCCAAGGTGGGAAAAAACCCATCACACTGGCCAATGGTGAACAACGCACATTTTTGCTCGACGGTGACACCATCACGCTCAAGGGCTACTGTTCCAGAGAGGGGTTCAAGCGGATCGGATTGGGCGAGTGCTCGGCGACGGTGGTGGCCTAAGCCCCCCTTGCTCCGGCTTATCGTGTCGGCTCACCAGGCAATGTAGGCATAGCCGCGTTGTTGGTAATCCATCAATGCGGCCACACCAACCTGTTCAATTTTCGCTTGGGCGATGATGTGCGTTCGATCCCATTTGAGCGACTTCATGGTGTTGCCACAAGCCACCAATTCAACCCCATAGTTATCCGCCATGCCTTTGACGCGCTGTCTCAGGATCTCTGGTATCGGACGCTGAGGATGGGTGGCCAGTAAATGGATGCCCGGCCCGAACGCCACAATGGCCACGGATACATCATCGACGTACTTGCTCAGTACCGCGCTGATCGAGTTCAGAACATGCTCGATGTGCTCTGGCTCTGCATGGTTGATTTGGTACACCACCTTGTGCGCCGCTTCATCTCCAGGAAATGCCGCTGCTCGCGCACGCTTCGCTCCAAAAAGAGCGGCGGCTGCGGCTCCCAGCGCGGTAAGCATCCCTCGTTTTTGACTGTCCATGTGCACCCCTGGTATGTTGTCCTATACACCTCAACTATCGCACGAATCACCGGGCGGCAAGCCTCGCTTCATTCATGGCGTCGATTATGCTTAGGTCATGCGCCGCATAGAAGTCAAAGTCAAGCCCCAGTCACGCCTAAGCGAACTCTTGCCACCGACTGACGACTCTGCCACTTGGCAAGCGCACATCAAATCAGCACCGGTTGATGGCAAAGCGAATGCCGAGTTGATCGCTCTGGTGGCAAAACACTTCCACTGCCGCAAAGCCGATGTCAGCATCAAATTAGGGGGCAGCAGCCGAACCAAATGGGTCGACATCTCAGTCGATGATTGAGACAAACTCGGCGTTTGGTATGCAGCTGCGCATCCGGTCACATTCGGCGTATGGGGACCTTGCTGCGTCAAGCCCTGGCGCGGGCAGTCGATTAATCGGCTTGGGCGGGTTGCAAGACCAGCGCCATCAATTGCTCAGTCCAGGCGTCCAGCGTGACTTTCCCTTGGGGGTCGTACCACTTCAGCGTCCAGTTCATGGCGCCAAACAGCATCAACCGAACCATCGCCACATCTCCGCGCAGCCGCCCTTGATCAATCAATCGCTGCAATACCGGATTCCAGTGTGCTTCATAGGCATCTTTTAATGCCGCAATGCCGCGGCGTTGGTCTGCGCTGAGCACCTGCCACTCCTGCAGCATCACTGGAATGAAATCATGTTGATCGCCCCACAGCACGTCCATGTGCGCCCGCACCATGGTGTGCAAGAGCTGCACATCATCAGACGACTGGCTTCGAGCTTGATCGATGCGGGCTTCCAGCCCCTGCAACGCCGACTGCATCCCATCCTCCATCACCGCGACCAGCAGCGCTTGCTTGCTGTCAAAGTGATAAAAAGGTGAGCCGGATCGCATACCAACGGCTGCGGCAATGTCACGGGTGCTGGTCGCAGCAAATCCGACCTGGCGAAACAATCGGGCTGCAGCCTTGATCAAATCCTGACGCCGATTGCCATCCGCTCGCTGCGCCGCGGTCTTGGGGGGGCGCCCTCGCTTGGGGCGCGCCATTTCAGTGACCTGATGGGAATGGTGGGCAGTCAATGATCAAGCTCTCTCAGCAATGGCAAGGCGCGCGACAACGAGGCGTCCCAACTCACAACACACTGGCAGGACGGGTTGCACTTGATTTTAACAAGCGAGCGCTTGGCAAAATGTTTTGACCAAGCACCGCTCTACTGCCAATGCTGGCGACGCAAACCCATGGCCATTCGCCATCCAAGCCCTCCAATGCCAGTGCCTGCGGCGACACACCCAGATGCCTCAGACCTTGCTGAAATCGGGCTTGCGCTTTTCCATGAAGGCCGCAAACGCTTCTTTCGCCGCGGGCGCCAACAACAATTTGGAGAAAATTTCACCCTCCGCATACATGGCTGATTCGACCTGGGTTTGCTGCGGCAACTTCATCAGCCGCTTGCTCTGAATCAGCGCCTCGGAGGGCTTTTGAGCCAGCCGTTGCGCCTGCTGCTGGGCGTAGGCATTGACTTCGGTGGGCGGCAACACACTGTTCACCATCCCGACTTCTAAAGCTGCCTCTGCCGTGAACGGGTCTCCAAGCAAGAGGGCCTGCGCCGCGCGCTGGTGCCCCATCAACGCGGGCAAAAGCAAACTCGACCCAGCCTCTGGGCACAAGCCCAGATTGACAAACGGCAAGGCGAACATGGCGTTGTCGCCGGCGTAGACCAAATCACAGTGCAACAGCATGGTCGTGCCGACCCCGACGCAAGGCCCACACACGGCGGCAACGATGGGCTTTGGAAAATGGGCAATCGCTTTGAGAAAGCGATGCACCGGCGCCTCTTCAGATTGAGGTGGGTTGTTTAAAAAATCACCGATATCGTTGCCGGCCGTGAACACTTGAGCATGGCCTTGTATCAATACCGCTCGTTGTTCAGGGTCGGTGGCGGCGTGTTCCAGTGCGTCAGCAAGCGCAGCGTACATCTCCGCAGTGAGCGCATTTTTTGACTCGATGCGGTTCAGTGTGAGCGTGGTCACACCCTGTTCATGGTGTTTGAGTACGTGGGTCATCCATGGATCCTTTCATTTTTTTATAACGGCTGCCAGGAGGCGGGGGCTCCTGCGCTGCGCCAGCAAAGCATTGCGCGTGTTGCATCCACCCCTTGGCGATGTCACCGTGCACCTCAAGCGCTGTATCGGCGACATGACGGGTCTGAGTCACCACGCGCGCAAAATCTACCGCAGCACCGCAGATCCAATCCTGGTCGTTGGCGTCGCCCATACGCCATTCAAGCCCTGACGGCGCGATCAAACGCAACTCTGGCGCAGCAGCAGGAATCGGCCACCCGCGAACTTTATGGGTCCACCCAAACGTGTTGAAACCCAGCATCACAATGTTGTACAGGCGATCTGACTCAGCGCGATCCATACCGAAGACATCGAATATGGCCTGTGCGTGCGCCCAGGTTTCCATTTGGCGGGCAGTGACGCTCGATCGGATCGACATGTCTGGACCAGCCCATCGCACCCGCTTTTTCGGGTCTTGGTCTCGCCATTTGGGCCCCACCGAACGGTAATGCTGGCTCCATGCGCGATGCAAATCCCCGCCGCGCTCTTCAATCCAATCGTTTTCGGTGCTTCTCATCCCGTGTCTTTGGATGTTGGCCATGACTCGATCCATCTGCGGTCCAAATGTCTCGGGGTCAAAAATCGACCACGCTGCCATCTGGTTCCAGAAATACAAGTGCACCATGATGTCGTTGATGGTCCAGTCCTTGAAGGCGGTTTTCTGCTCCCAGTCACCGGGTTCCAATTGGCACAGCAAAGCATCGAGCGCGTCGCATTCTTGTTCGAAATGAAGGGCTTGCTCCATCGTCACTCTCGGTAGTACATACATTGGTGAGTCGTCGCCAGGCAGCGCCCATCTTCACCCCAGAGTATGCCGGTTTGATCTGAGAAACCTTGGTGCATGACGTGGCTATGAGCCTGTCCAAGCACATGATGTCCGGATACCTGACGGAGTTCCGACTCACTCACGTGAAAATACACCCCCATGCTCACGGTGCCAATGGGAACGCGATTCGCTCGCCGCAACCACACACGCGGAAAAAAAACATCGGCAAAAGCCGTCAGCGAAGCAAAGTCCAACGGCCGCAACGGGTGGTCACCAAACCACACCAAACTCTCGCTGTGCCCAGCATCTTGGCCATCCCATTGCGTGGGCAACTCCCCTTTGAGGTAGCGCAGCTCATATTGCTTGACCCACGACACGGGTGGCTTTTGGAGAACCAAAGGCGAATCTTCCGGCGCAGGCACGTTCGGCATCAAGGCCTCTTGCACACACAACGTCTCGCGGCGCAAAGCAGTCACGGCAGTGGCAGAGATCACCACCTCGCCAGCCTGCTCAAGCGTCATCAACCAATGCTGGGTTGAGCGGTTGGTGCGCAAGGGCCTGGCATGGATCTCAAAGTCGCCGTCCGCCACTGCGGCGCAAAAATTGACCGTGAGGGCTGTGGGCTCCCCCAGGCGCTCGGGGTGCAGCCAGACCGCTTGCAACATCTGGGCTGCGGTGACACCACCGAACGGCCCCACCATATTCGCGTAAGCGGGGTGGGTTGCCCCCCGAAACACACCTGCTCCTACGTGATCAAGTGCGATGGCTTGATCGAAGGCATGGGGGGCACTCATGGTTGTCTATGCCACACCTGTGTCCGATAAAACGGACCAATGAACCCACGCACGCGCAATGTTTTGCCACCGTCCATGGGCATCAATTCCAGCCGATATGTCTTGCCATTGTTGGGATCTAGGATCTCGCCGCCCACCCATTTCTCACCGGATTCGTCGCGTTTGGCGCCTTCGATGATGGTCATGCCGACAATGGGTTGATCTTTGCGCGCATCGGTGCACAGATCGCAAACGGTGCGCTCGGGTTTGGCTGCAAGCCCTTGTTCAACGACCGCACTGACAACCCCATTGACTTCCACGATGCGGACCAATGACTTGGCCTCGCCGGTATCGTCGTCGATGGTTTTCCAAAGGCCCACTGGAGTCATTTGCGCAAGGGCGCTCGTGCTCAACAACAAAGCCGCCAAGATGCCGAGGTATTTCATTGGTTTTCCTTATGAATGACACTTCACTGCAAGGCTGCTTCTGTGTCCAGCAACACATCCACTTCTGCTTGCATGGTGCGCAACAGCGAAGCTGTCTCTGGATATAGCTTGGCAAAATAGAAACGCGCTGTCTGCACTTTCGCGACATAGAACGGATCGCGGTCGCCCGCCGCGATTTTTTGCTTGGCCACCTGCGCCATGCGCGCCCAAAAGTAGCCAAACACCCAGTGACCGATCACGCGCAAGTAATCCACCGACGCCGCGCCTACGACGTCGGCGTCTCTCATTGCCCTCATTCCTAGGCTCATCGTGCTCTCTTGGACTTTTTGGCTCAACCACCCCAATGGCTGAATGAACTCAGCCATGTCAGGGTTGTCTTTTTCTTGCTCGATGAGCGCCACAATGCGTGCCCCGAACTTCTTGAGCACCTCGCCCTGGTCGCCCAATACTTTGCGCCCGAGCAAGTCCAGAGATTGGATGGTGTTGGTGCCTTCGTAGATCATGTTGATGCGTGCATCACGAACAAATTGCTCCATGCCCCACTCTTGGATGAAGCCATGGCCACCAAAGACCTGCAGGCAATGTGAGGTCGAAATCCAGGCGTTGTCGGTCAGAAACGCTTTGACCACGGGCGTGAGGAGTGCCATCAACTGGGCGGCCTCTTGCCGAACCGCTGGATCGGGGTGTGAGTGCTCCCGATCCAACAACTGAGCAGCAAAAAGCGCCAAGGCACGCCCGCCCTCGGAATAAGCCTTTGCCGTCAGCAACATTTTGCGCACATCCGGGTGAACGATGATCGGATCCGCTGGCTTATCGAGTGCCTTGACGCCGGTCAGGCTGCGCATTTGCAAGCGATCCTTGGCATAGGCCAGCGCATTTTGGTAGGCCACTTCGCTCAGACCGAGCGATTGCATACCGACGCCAATGCGGGCTCCATTCATCATCACGAACATGGCATTCAAGCCTTTGTTGGGCTGCCCCACCAAAGTGCCAACGGCGCCATCCAACGTCATTTGGCAAGTCGCGTTGCCATGAATGCCCATTTTTTCCTCAAGGCCAGAGCAGAAAATCGGGTTGCGCTCACCCAAACTGCCATCGGGGTTCACCACAAACTTCGGCACCACAAACAGGCTGATGCCTTTGGTGCCTGCTGGCGCATCGGGCGTTCTGGCCAACACCAAATGGACAATGTTTTCAGCCAAGTCATGCTCGCCAGAACTGATGAAAATCTTTTGGCCCGTTAGGCGATAACTGCCGTCTGCTTGTTCCTCTGCTTTGGTTCGCAACATCCCCAAATCAGTGCCGCAATGAGGCTCGGTCAAACACATCGTGCCAGTCCACTCGCCACTCGTGAGCTTGGGCAAATACATTTGCTTTTGCGCGTCGCTGCCGTGCGCACTCAGGGCGCTGTAGGCGCCATGCGTCAAGCCTGGGTACATCGTCCATGCCTGGTTGGCACTGTTGAGCATTTCATACAGGCATTGGTTGACGATGTAGGGCAAACCTTGACCACCGTAGGCTGGGTCACAGGACAAAGCGGTCCAGCCACCCTCACAAAACTGCTGATAAGCCGCTTTGAAGCCGTCGGGTGTTTTGACTTCATGCGTGTCTCGGTTGAGCTGACACCCTTGCACATCGCCCGTTCGGTTGAGTGGCGTGAGCACTTCCGAAGCAAATTTACCCGCCTCTTCGAGGACGGCATTCACAGTATCCGCGTCCAATTCTTGGTGTGCGGGCATCTGCGCAAAGTCTTCGGTAACGTTCAAGACTTCATTCAGAACAAATTGCATATCGCGCAAAGGCGCTTGATAGGTCGGCATCGTTACTCCTGGTGGATCGCTTAAGTCAGTGGCTTATGTCGCCTCGTTTTGTTGGATCAGCTTCTCAAAGCCTGATGAAGCCAGACCTAAAGCGTCTGGCACTTTCAAAAATCGGGTTTGGTAATGCAAGCTCAAAATCAGCCCGTGGATATGAAAACTCAGGGCTTTGGCATCGCACTCACCGCGCAAATGCCCTTGCTCCTTGGATTGCTCAATTGCTCGCCGCAATGCCTCCAGCCAAGTCGACACTGAAGCAGTGAGCGCATCACGCACAGGACCCTCCTGTGCTTCAAACTGGACTGCGCCACTGGTGAACAAACAGCCCGACGCCAGCTCTGCATTGATGCGATGCACCCAGTTATCAAAGAGCGCGCGCAATCGCGGCAAACCCCGATCTTCTCGAATCGCAGGGTCAAATACCTCGGCACGAAAACGGTGGTGGTACTCCCATACGACTGAGACTTGGAGCTCTTCGCGTGAGCCAAAGTGAGCAAAAACACCTGACTTACTCATGTGCATCACTTCGGCCAAGTTGCCAATCGTCAGCCCATCTAATCCGACTTGCGAAGCCAAAGACAAGGCCGCGTCGACAATGGCCACTTTGGTTTGTTGACCCTTGGCAGACAAGCGGCCTGCGCTGCGCGACGGCGTGATCGATGAAGAGAGTGATGAAACTGACATGGGGGTAGATGGTACCTAAAAACGAACGCTCGTTCTATTTTGAACCAAAACCCACTTCGCTGTCGTCAGTATCGGGATGGCCATCGGGCTCCCACCCTCGGCTGAGCACACGGCGCAACACCTTGGCGCAGCCACAACAATCAGCAAGTCAAGGCAGCACGGTCACACCCACCCCCCATGCGGTGGGCGGCGGGTGACTCATGCAAACGGCCGATTAGGCCAACAGCACGTTCAGGCAGGCCTCGAGCTCCTGCCCAGGCTGGCGGCGCCAGCCACTGCGGCAGTAACGCAGCAACCGCCCTTGAAGAAAAGCCATCAAGGCTGCAGCTCGGATTTGCGCGCTGACCGTGGGCGCTGGGTCACCCATCTCCGTCGCTGCAGCGCGCCACTCCTGCTTGAGCGACGACTCCAATTTATCCATCAGCAATTCAACGCGCTCTTGCAAGCGAGCGTTTTCGTAAAGTAGCGCATCGCCAACCATGACCCGAGCCATACCCGGATTGGCCTGGGCGAATTGCAATACCAAGCCCACGATGCGGCGGCACCGTTGCAGCGGATCAGACTCCCGCTCCTGGACCTGATGGACCAAACCCAACACACTGTCCTCGATGAATCCGATCAAACCCTCAAACATTTGCGCTTTGGAGGCAAAGTGCCGATACAGCGCCGCTTCACTAACAGCGAGCTTTTTGGCCAACGCAGCCGTCGTGACGCGATCCCCCGAAGGGTCTTCCAACATCCCCGCGAGCGCCTGCAAAATCTCAAGGCGACGCTGACCTGGTGCGGGCCGGGAACGCTTGGGTGCAGCAGCCCCTTGGT
>JBEAPX010000066.1:0-13664 GCA_041164205.1 Pseudomonadota bacterium | reverse complement strand
GATCACCGGCAGGTGGAGGCGTTTCGCAACGATCGCATCCACTGGCTTGAGGACAGTGACCCGGCTGAAGCCGCTTGGCTCGGCTGGGCGGATCAATTGCGCGAGGCGATGAATGCACGCCTGTTCTTGGGTCTGAATCGGTTTGAGTGCCATTTTGCCCACTACGCGCCCGGGCACTTTTACAAGAAGCACGTTGATGCGTTCAAGGGGCAAGCCAATCGCCGCCTATCCTCGGTGCTGTACTTGAACGAGTCGTGGGACGAGCGCGATGGCGGCGAGTTGGTGATTTATGAGCCAGAGCACCCCGAGCAAGTCGCCCAACGCCTCACGCCCAAGCCGGGTCGGCTGGTGCTTTTCCTCAGCGAGGGGGTGGCACACGAGGTGTTGCCGGCGCAGCGTGATCGTTACAGCATCGCCGGTTGGTTCCGTGTGCGCGATGGCTTCGCCCCGTGAGTCACTGAAGCGCTGAGCCTCCTAAATCGGGCGTCAAAACAACGTGTATGCTTTTTTTTGCATTCCGCGTACAATACGCGCTGTAAATGCTTTAGCGATTACACCAGCGGTATGTGATCTGCTGACCTCCTCCCAAGTGAGTCAGCTCTTGTTTCGGTCTTCTCGCGCCAGTTTGGCGCCTGGCGTCTGCCCTTGACCCACCGCACCACTTACACCTGATACCAGCTTCGCCGCTGAGTCTGGGTGACATTGAACCCTTTTGAGCCTCTTCTCTATTGATCTCACCAACTGCTACTAGGCCAATTTCCCTATTTATAGATACTGAATGAATTCTTTTTCCCTGACGAACCAACCTTTTTCTGTAGGCCGTTTCTTGATTTCTCCACTCGCTAAGACCAATGCCTCCGGCGCTTTTGAAGCCGCGGTATCGATTCGCAGTGGCCAAGGCGCCAGCTCTCACGACCGCGTGGTTCGCTTCACACCCCTCTTTCTTTGCCGCGAAAGTGCCCTGCACTACGCGGCAGTCCAAGGCTGCGAATGGTTGCAAAACCAAGGCAGCTCACACTCTCTGTCTCACTCTATTCAATAAGGAACTCAGTTTGGCCAAGGAAGAACTCATTGAAATGCGCGGCAAGGTGGACGAAGTCTTACCTGACTCCAGATATCGCGTGACGCTTGAGAACGGGCACACCCTCATTGCTTACACCGCAGGCAAGATGCGCAAACACCATATTCGCATCTTGGCTGGTGACAATGTTTCCCTGGAGCTGTCCCCGTACGATTTGACCAAAGGTCGCATTACTTTCCGCCATCTCGAAGCTCGAGCTGGTGGAGCCCCCAAACCGCAGCGCCGACCGGGCTCTCGGTAACGCTACCCTCGGACTTGTCCGGGGTGGCACTCTCAACGGCATGAGCACTGGGCTTATGTCGTGAATTTTGAAAGGTACCCACTCATGGGCAACAAACTGTACGTCGGCAATTTGCCGTACACCGTGCGCGACGACGATCTCGCACAATCTTTCGGCGAATTTGGCGCAGTCTCCTCTGCCAAAGTCATGACTGACCGTGATACCGGTCGTTCTAAGGGCTTCGGCTTTGTAGAAATGGGCAGCGACGCAGAAGCGCAAGCCGCAATCAAAGGCTTGCATGGTCAATCCATGGCTGGCCGTGACCTCGTTGTCAACGAAGCCCGTCCTCGCGAAGAGCGTCCAGGCGGCTTTGGCGGCGGCGGTGCACGTCGCGGCGGCAATGGCGGCGGTGGCGGCTACGGCAACGGTGGTGGCGGCGGTGGCTACGGCCGCGGCGGTTACTAATCGCGCCTCAAGACTTCGGTCTTGAACCAAAAACCTCGCAATGCGAGGTTTTTTTTCGTCTGGCGTTTTGCAAACCCTGGTGCGCGACAGTCGTTGGGGCGTCATTGGGGCAAGCCTGGCTCATTCGGCCCTAGCACCGCTTTGATACCGCCAGGGCAAAAGCGCGCAAAACACCGCCTGCACTGAAGCGTGGCAACGCAAACACAAAGCAAAGAGATGGAAAAGAAGAAGGGGTGGCCTGCCCGGAGGGGTTCGAACCCCCGACCCACGGCTTAGAAGGCCGTTGCTCTATCCAACTGAGCTACGGGCAGAGCGGTTGGGCCGAATGACCCGAGGGGCTGCAAGCGGTGATTGCCTGCACCAAAGGTGTGATGGTCGGAGCGGAGGGATTCGAACCCCCGACCCTCTGGTCCCAAACCAGATGCGCTACCAGCCTGCGCTACGCTCCGACATCAGCCCGATATTGTAGCGTGCTTCTGGCCCGATTCTGAGCGTTTTGCAACAATTTGAATCGGCGCTGTACCAGTTGCAGGACAATAACGCCTTCACTCAGGACGCCCATGACTCTTGCTGCCCACCAACTCGAACTGCTTGCACCGGCGCGCGACGCTGATATTGGCATCCAAGCCATTCAGCACGGCGCCGATGCGGTCTACATCGGTGGCCCCTCTTTTGGGGCAAGGCACGGTGCGGGCAACTCGGTGCAAGACATCGCCCGCTTGGTCCAACACGCGCACCGATTCAATGCGCGGATCTTTGTGACGCTCAATACCATTTTGCGCGACGACGAGTTGGAGGCGGCGCGCCAATTGACTTGGCAAATGTACGACGCGGGTGTGGACGCGCTGATCATTCAAGACATGGGGCTGCTGGAGTTGGATCTGCCGCCAATCCAGTTGCACGCGTCAACACAGAACGACATTCGCACACCAGAGAAGGCGCGCTTTTTACAAGACGCCGGGTTCTCGCAAATTGTTGTGGCGCGCGAGTTGACGCTGCCTCAAATTCAAGCGATTCACCAGGTGCTGGATCCCGAGCGGTGCGCCTTGGAATTTTTTGTGCATGGCGCACTTTGCGTTGCGTACAGCGGCCAGTGTTTCATCAGCCATGCCCACACGGGACGCAGCGCCAACCGAGGCGATTGCTCTCAGGCCTGTCGCCTACCCTATAACGTGCTGGATGCGCAGGGCCGTGTGGTGGCGCACGAAAAGCACGTGCTGTCGATGAAGGACAACAACCAGTCCGACAACATGGCGGCACTGATTGCGGCGGGTGCGCGCTCGTTCAAGATCGAGGGGCGCTACAAGGACATGGGCTATGTGAAGAACATCACCGCCCATTACCGCGTGCTGTTGGATGAGTACTTAGAGGCCAATACGCAGTTCTCGCGGGCTTCTGACGGGCGTTGTGCGTTCACGTTCACACCGGACCCCGATCAAAATTTCAACCGCGGTTCAACCGACTATTTTGTCAACGGGCGCCAAGGCGATATTGGTGCGTTTGACACCCCCAAGCACGCAGGCAATTCGATCGGCTGGGTCGTTGAGGTTGCCAAAGATCATTTCACTGTTGAGGTCACTGACTCACTGTCCAATGGCGATGGTTTCACGTGGTTTGACTTGCAAGGCGAGTTGCATGGCGTGCCCGCCAACCGGGTGGAATGCGTTCAGGCAGAGCCTGCAGAGGCGCAAGTGTGGAAGGTGTACCCCAAGGACCCGATCTCTGATTTGACCGATTTGCGCAAGGGTACGGCCCTGAATCGCAACCGAGATATGCGCTGGATTCGCGCGCTTGAACGCGAGTCGGCGACGCGTCGAATTCCAGTATGGCTCAAGCTGAGCGATGCCCCAGACTTGGTGACATTGAGCGTCATGGATGAACACGGGAACCAGGGCGTGGCTTCGATTGCGCTTGAGTTCATGCCGCCCAAAGATGCACAGGCCACGGCAGAACACACCAGTGCCGAGCTGATGCGTTTGGGCGGGACGGTGTTTGAAGCGGAGCACGTGGCGCTGGATTGGTCTCAGCCCCGTTTCATTCCGGCCTCGCAACTCAAGGCACTGCGGCGTCAGGCGGTGGAGTGCCTGGAGTCTGACCGCGCAAACCACTACCAGCGGCCGGTGCGCGGTGTGCCAGTTGAGCCACCAACGCCCTACCCCGATGACTCGCTGAGTTATCTGGCCAATGTGCTGAACCAGCGCGCAGCAGACTTTTATGCCAAGCATGGCGTCAAGGTGATTGAGTCGGCCTACGAAGCACACGAAGAGTTGGGCGATGTCTCGTTGATGATCACCAAGCACTGCGTGAGGTATTCACTGAGTCTGTGTCCGAAACAGGCCAAGGGCGTGCAAGGGGTACAAGGCACGGTGCGCGCCGAACCCATGACGTTGGTGAACGGTCGCGAAAAGCTGTTGCTGCGCTTTGACTGCAAACCCTGCGAAATGCACGTGGTGGGCCGCATGAAGAACAGCGTGCTCAAGCAAGCAGCCGTTGCCGAGCAGAGCCAACCCATCCAGTTTTATAAAACGCGCCCGACCAGCCACGCGTGAGGTCGGTGGCTTGCCGGGGCGTGGGGCCAAGGGCTATTGGCCCTAGTTTTGGGCCTTGTTTTGGGCTTCGTAAAAGCGCTCGTCGATTTGGTTGTGCGCGCGCTGAATGCGAGCCGACCAAGTCGATTTGATGTATGAGAGCACTGCCACAATCTCGTCGTCAGTCAACACGCCGGCGTAGCCGCCCATTGCAGACTGATAGCCGTTGCCGACCATTTGCGCAGGACCCCGTTTGACGAACTCGATCAAGTAGGCCGAGGGGTGGTGCCAAGTGTGGCCGCTGGCATCGTGGGGAGGCGCTGGCAACAAGCCCTCGGGGCTGCGCATTTGCCAATTGGGTTGCCCCTGCAGTTGGTCACCATGACACACCATGCACTGGTTGGCGTACACCTGCTTGCCCAATGCCACCACGCTCGCATCGGTGGGCTTGAGCAATGAGGGCACTTCAACCGCTTGGCGAAACAGCACCATGGCGCCGCCCACCAAGCCCACAAAAATCAAGACAGCCCAAGGGCCTAGGCGCCCCATCATGCGAGCGAGGCGGTGTAACCCGCTTCGTCAACAGCGGCAATCAGGGCCTCTGGCGAGACATCGTCGCGCGCTTCGATGGTGGCAGATTGTCCAGCCAGGTCAACGGTGAATTGCGTGACGCCGTCGGTGGCGGCCAGCGCTTTTTCGACGTGGGCCTTGCAGTGGCCGCAGGTCATGCCTTCAATGTGTAGGTTCAGGGTTTGAGACATCTTGGTGTTTTCCTTTGGGTGATAGTTTGACATCAATGACAGGTTTGAGCGCCACTGATGTGCGCCAAATCTTTCAGAATTGGGCAATCGGGGCGCTCATCGCCGGCGCACTGGTGCACCAGCGTAGCGAGGGTGTCGTGCAGAGACTGCAGGTCGGCAATTTTGCGCTGGACTTGGGCCAGGTGTTCGGTCGCGATGCGTTTGACATCGGCACTGGCGCGCGCCGGGTCTTGGTACAGGCTGATCAGGGTTCGGCACTCTTCAATTGAAAAGCCCAAAGCCCTGGCCCGACCCAAAAAGGCAAGGCTGTGCAGGCTTTTGTCGTCAAAGCGGCGATAGCCATTGGCATCGCGCGGCACTTGGATGAGGCCAATTTCTTCGTAATAGCGAATGGTCTTGGCGTTCACGCCGGTGCGCTGGGCCACGTCTGAAATGTTCATCTTGATTTCTCCGCGTGTACTGCTGGCACCCAGCGCAACCGCAAGGCATTGCTGAGCACAAACACGCTGGACAGTGCCATGGCCGCAGACGCCAAAATGGGTGACAACATCCAGCCACACGGTGGAAACAACGCACCTGCGGCCACGGGGATGAGAACGGCGTTGTACCCAAACGCCCAAAAGAGGTTTTGCCGGATGTTGCGCAGCGTCGCCTGACTCATGTGAATGGCGTTGACGACGCCACGCACATCGCCCGACATCAGCACCACATCGGCGGCCTCGACGGCCACATCTGTGCCGGTGCCGATGGCGATGCCGACATCTGCGCTGGCCAAGGCGGGCGCGTCATTGATGCCATCGCCGACAAAGGCCACCCTGCCCCACTGCTGTTGCCACTGTTGGACGGCGCGGGCTTTGTCTTGGGGCAAGACATTGGCGAGGACGTCATCTAAACCCAATTGCTGCGCCAAGACGTGGGCGGCAGCGGCGTGATCGCCAGTCACCATCGCCACGCGCAACCCCATGTGTTGCAGGGCCTGTACGGCCTGTTGCGCGCCAGGCTTGACGGTGTCACTCACTGCGAAGCCTGCGCAAAGGCGACCATCGATCGCGACCCAAAGGCCGCTCTGCCCCTTTGCCGACCACGCGTCCAGCGACGGCTGCGCTGCCGAGACATCCACGCCCAACTGTTGCATCCAACGCCAGGCGCCAGCCTGCACCCATTGCCCATTGACTTGGCCTTGGACGCCCCAACCCGTGACGGCTTGAAATTGGTCGACCTCTAAGACACCCAATTGGTGCTGGCTGGCCCAGTCCATGATCGCCTTGGCGAGGGGGTGCTCTGATTTGTGTTCGATCGAGGCGGCGGCTTGCAGGGCAAACGATGCCGATGCCGAGCCCTCACCGTCGGCGGACCAGCTATCGACCACCGAGGGTTGGCCTAGCGTGAGGGTGCCGGTTTTGTCGAAGGCCACCACCTGCACACTTTGCAGGGCTTGAAGCGCATCGCCTTGGCGAAACAACACCCCCAGCTCGGCAGAGCGCCCGGTGCCCACCATGATCGATGTGGGTGTGGCCAGGCCCATGGCGCACGGGCAGGCAATGATCAGCACCGAGACGCCGGCCACCAGCGCTTGGGTCAGCGCGGGCTCGGTACCCCAGATTAACCACGCCAAGACGGTGAGCACTGCGGCGACCAACACGGCAGGAACAAACCATGCCGTGATGCGATCGACCATGGCTTGGATAGGCAACTTGGCGCCTTGGGCTTGCTCGACCATGCGAATGATTTGAGCCAATGCGGTTTGCGCACCGACTTGTTGCGCGCGGACCTCGAGGCTGCCGCTGCCGTTGACGGTGCCACCCGTCACGGTGGCGCCGGCGACCTTGAGCTGCGGCATGGGCTCGCCCGTGAGCATGGATTCGTCGACGTAAGACTCGCCCTCGGTGACGGTGCCATCGACGGGCATCTTTTGTCCGGGGAACACCCGCACCAAGTCCCCCACCTGAATGGCGTCCAAGGCGACTTCGGTCCACTGAGCGTCGCGCCATACCTGCGCACTTGTCGGACGCAGCCCCATGAGCTTGGAGATGGCGGCGCCAGTGCGCCCTTTGGCCCGAGCCTCGAGCGTGCGACCCAGAGCAATCAGCACCACGATCATGGCGGCGGCCTCAAAGTAAACGTGGCGGGCCGACTCGGGTAAGAGTGCCGGCCATGCCGTCGCGACCACAGAGTAAAGGTAGGCCGCGGCAGTGCCCAAGGCGACGAGGCTGTTCATGTCAGGCGCACCCTTGAACAGCGCTCGAAACCCCTGAACATAAAAGAAACGCCCGGGCCCCGCCATGACGGCGGTGGTCAGCAGCCACTGAATCTGGGCGCTCCAGCTGGCCAAGCCGCTGTGGTTCATCCAATCTTGCCAGGTGCTGGAGACGTGTCCGCCCATGGCCAAGAGCATCACCGGCACGCCCAATGCAGCCGACCAGCCCATGGTTTTGGCCCACGCGGCGGATTCATCGGCTTTGCGCTCAGTCAAAGTGGCGTCGTTGGCTTGGGCTGCATGAGCCGGGTAGCCACTGTCGGTGACCACACGGGCAAGCTCGGCGGCATCTGTGGCACCTGCCCAGTAGGTGATGGCTGCGGTTTCATTGGCCAGGTTGACCGAGGCGGCGACGACACCGGGTGTCTTATTGAGCACCCGCTCGACGCGGCCCACACAAGAGGCGCAAGTCATGCCTTCGACACGCAGCGTGAGGTGGGACTCTCGCACGGGGTAGCCCGCGCGGTCCAGCGCAGCCCGGATCTGATCGGCAGTTGCCGGCGCCTCGAACGCCACTTGAACGGACTCGGTCGCCAGGTTGGCCTGAGCGCTGGAGACGCCTTCCAGCTTGGTCAATGAACGCTCGACGCGGGCCACACAGGACGCGCAGGACATCCCGTCGATTTGCCATTGGAGGGTTTCGGGTGCAATAGATTGAGCCATAGGCTGAAGCATAAACCTTCCTATCACTGGAAGGTCAAGCGCCAAAAAACCCCGGCGCAGGCCGGGGTGGATGGGGCTTTGGGTGTCAGTCGAGCATCGACAGGTCGCGGACTGCGCCTTTGTCAGCCGAGGTGGCCAACAAGGCATAGGCCTTCAACGCGGCAGACACTTTGCGCGGACGCGGTTTGACGGGTTTCCAGCCCAACTGGTCTTGCTCGGCGCGGCGCTTGGCGAGTTCTTCGTCGGACACCAGCACCGAGATGCTGCGGTTGGGGATGTCGATGCGAATGCGATCGCCGTGGCGCACCAAGCCAATCGCACCACCGGCGGCCGCCTCAGGCGAGCAGTGACCAATCGACAAGCCCGATGTGCCCCCAGAGAAGCGGCCATCGGTCAACAGTGCGCAGGCTTTGCCAAGCCCTTTGGATTTGATGTAGCTGGTGGGATAGAGCATCTCTTGCATACCAGGGCCACCTTTGGGGCCCTCGTAGCGAACGATGACGACATCGCCGGCTTTGACTTCGTCGTTCAGGATGTGTTCCACGGCTTCGTCTTGCGACTCGACCACGTGGGCAGGACCTTCGAACACCAACAAGCTGTCATCGACACCCGCGGTTTTCACCACGCAGCCGTTGAGTGCGATGTTGCCGTACAGGACCGCCAAGCCGCCTTCGGTGGAAAACGCGTTCTCATAAGAGCGGATGCAGCCGTTGGCGCGGTCGGTATCCAGGCTGGGCCAACGCGTGTCTTGGCTGAAGGCGACCTGGGTGGGGATACCGGCTGGACCGGCTTTGTAAAAGTGCTGGACGGCTTCGCTTGGGTTGCGCGCGATGTCCCACTCGTTCAAGGCGTCTGCCATGGTTGCGGCGTGCACGGTGGGCACATCGGTGTGCAACTTGCCCGCCCGGTCCAATTCGCCGAGGATGCCCATGATGCCGCCCGCGCGGTGCACGTCTTCGATGTGGTACTTCTGGGTGTTGGGTGCCACTTTGCACAACTGAGGCACGGTGCGCGACAAGCGGTCGATGTCCTTCATGGTGAAGTCGATCTCAGCCTCTTGCGCGATGGCCAGCAGGTGCAGGATGGTGTTGGTTGAGCCGCCCATGGCGATGTCGAGCGACATGGCGTTCTCGAGTGCCTTGAAGCCCATCGAGCGCGGCAGGATGCTGGTGTCGTCTTGCTCGTAATAGCGCTTGGCCAAGCCAACGATGCGCTGACCGGCTTCTTTGAACAGGCGCTCGCGGTCGGCGTGGGTGGCGACCACGGTGCCGTTGCCTGGCAAGGCCAAGCCCAAGGCTTCTGCGAGGCAGTTCATTGAGTTGGCGGTGAACATCCCTGAGCAGGAACCACACGTGGGGCAAGCAGAGCGCTCGTAGTCGGCGACGGTTTCGTCGCTGGCCTTGGAGTCGGCAGCGATCACCATGGCGTCGATCAAATCGATCTTGTGGCCGGCGAGGCGGGTTTTGCCGGCTTCCATTGGTCCACCAGTGACAAAAATCACTGGGATGTTCAGGCGCATGGCGGCCATCAGCATCCCTGGGGTGATCTTGTCGCAGTTGGAGATACACACCATTGCGTCAGCGCAGTGGGCGTTGACCATGTACTCGACCGAGTCAGCGATGACGTCGCGGCTGGGCAGCGAGTACAGCATACCGTCGTGCCCCATGGCGATGCCGTCGTCCACAGCGATGGTGTTGAATTCTTTGGCAACGCCACCCGCCGCCTCGATTTCACGCGCGACCAACTGGCCCAGGTCTTTCAGGTGCACGTGTCCGGGGACAAACTGGGTGAACGAGTTGGCCACCGCGATGATGGGCTTTTGAAAGTCTGCGTCCTTCATGCCAGTGGCGCGCCAAAGCGCACGGGCACCGGCCATGTTGCGGCCACCAGTCGAAGTTTTAGAACGGTATTGAGGCATGACGAAACACCTGAGCAGTCGAAAATGAGAGGGATTGGCCCCCTCTTCTCAGAGGACGCCAAAGCTGAGCCTGCCATCTTAAACGCTGGCCGTTCGCTCCCGACGATTCAGGCGACAAGCCCCTTCAATTCCCCGGGCGGCGGTGGCCTGGGGGGACTGCCGTCCACGGGTTCGGCGCTTGGGCGCGATCCGTGGACGCGATGGCCAAGTTCACGCCACTGGCTTGGGGCCGGGCAATCGGGCAGCCAAGCCTGCGGGCAACATACTGTTGAGCACCCCATCGCGCAAAACGTAGTGGTGGAACAAAGCCGCCACGGCGTGCACGCCGGCCAGCCACACAATGGCGTCACCCATGAGTTTGTGAATATCGCCAAGCTGATGGCTGAGCGCCTCATTCAAGGGCGCTGGCGGCATGATGTGCGCCCCACCCAGCAACTCGATGCCGTGGCCGCCAGTCCCCACAGTGATGAGCCCGGTGATGGGCACCGCCAGCAACAAGAGGTACAAGAAGCCTTGCAGCGCCTTAGAGGCGATGTGCATCCACCGTGGCATGGGCAGCTTGGGGGCGCGGGCGCCAGCGAGGAGCCTCCACACCACGCGGAGCAAGGTGAGCGCCACGATCGTCACACCCAGCGTCTCATGCCACTGCCGATCAGACAGGTGAGCATCGCTGAATATCACGCGGGCGGGGCCCTCTAGTCCGGTGACAAATGCCGCCATCACCACGAAGGCACTGAGCCAATGAATGGCCATCACCGTGCGGGTGTAGCGTTTAGAACCTTCGGAAACTGCGTGTTGTAAAGCCATGGAACCTTCCTCGTCTGTGCATCACTGATGCGAAGGCGTCCATTGTCTAGGGCTTGAGTGAACGAGAGCTGAACCGCAGGTTACCGTTTTGTGAATTTTTTACCAGAACCCGTGACACGCGGTGGCAGGCCTGAGTGCTGGGTCAGCAGACTGCCGCGCTTGGGCGCGCCACCAGAGCGCTGAGGTGCGGTCGCCCGGGTCGCCGTGGGACGGCCCAGACCGCGAGGGTCTGCAGGCGTGACGACCGCGGATTTGCTGGTGGGCGAGCTGTTCTTGCGGCGCGGGCTCACGTACGCGACATCACCCACGGGTTGGTAGCGGGGAATGAGGTGTTGCTTGCCATTGCCGATCAAGTCCGAGCGCCCCATCCGCTGCAGCGCCTCGCGCAACAGTGGCCAGTTTTTGGGGTCGTGGTAGCGCAAAAAGGCCTTGTGCAAACGCCGGCGGCGCTCACCCTTGACGACATCGACCGCCTCACTCGCACGCCCCACCCGCTTGAGTGGGTTCTTGCCCGAGTGATACATCGCAGTGGCCGTGGCCATCGGGCTGGGGTAAAAAGTTTGCACCTGATCGGCGCGGAACCCATTGCGCTTGAGCCACAGCGCCAGGTTCATCATGTCTTCGTCGTGCGTGCCAGGGTGGGCGGCGATGAAGTACGGAATCAGGTATTGTTTTTTGCCGGCCTCGGCCGAGTACTGTTCAAACATCTGTTTGAACCGGTCGTAGGTGCCGATGCCTGGCTTCATCATCTTGCTCAGGGGCTCGGACTCGGTGTGCTCTGGCGCGATTTTGAGGTAACCCCCGACATGGTGTTGCACCAGCTCTTTGACGTACTCGGGCGAGCGCACCGCCAAGTCGTAGCGCAGGCCTGAGCCGATCAATATCTTTTTGACCCCTTTGATTTCACGGGCCTTGCGATACAGGCGCACCAGCGGGCCATGGTCGGTGGTCAGGTTGGAGCAAATCCCCGGAAAGACGCAGCTGGGTTTGCGGCAAGCCGCCTCAATTTTTGGCGAGGCACAGCCCAAGCGATACATATTGGCCGTGGGGCCACCGAGGTCACTCACAACACCGGTGAAGCCTTGGACCTTGTCGCGCATTTCCTCGATTTCTTTGAGGATGGACTCTTGCGAGCGGCTTTGGATGATGCGCCCTTCGTGCTCGGTGATTGAGCAAAAGGTACAGCCGCCAAAACAGCCACGCATGATGTTGACCGAGAAGCGGATCATTTCCCAAGCGGGAATCTTGGTCTCGCCGTCATGGCGACCCTGCGCATCGGCGTAACTGGGGTGGGGACTGCGGGCGTACGGCAGACCAAACACCCAGTCCATCTCGGCTGTGGTGAGCGGAATGGGTGGCGGGTTCAGCCACACGTCGCGCGCGGTTTTGCCCGTGCCGTGCGCCTGCACAAGGGCCCGGGCGTTGCCAGGGTTGGTCTCGAGGTGCAGCACCCGGCTGGCATGGGCATACAGCACGGGGTCACTTTTGACTTGTTCGTAGGACGGCAAGCGAATCACCGTCTTGGTGCGGTCGGAGACCTTGACGCCTTTGCCGTGCAGCGCGGGCATGATGCGCACCACTTGCTCACCGGCCTCGAGCGCGGGCGAGTCCGAGGGCTCGGTGGCACACGACATATCGGCTTGCGACGTCATGATGTAGGGGTTCAGGTGCTCTTCCACGCGGCCAGGGGTGTCGACTTCGGTGGAGTCAATCTCGACCCAGTCAGGTCGGGGCTGGCGCTGCACAAATGCAGTTCCGCGCACGTCGGTGATGTCTTGCACTGGCTCACCGGCGGCCAAACGGTGGGCGATTTCAACGAGGGCCCGCTCGGCGTTGCCGTACAAGAGCAGGTCGCACTTGGCATCGACCACGATGGATCGGCGCACCTTGTCTTGCCAATAGTCGTAGTGGGCAATGCGGCGCAAACTGCCTTCGATCCCGCCCATGACGATGGGCACATCTTTGTACGCCTCGCGGCAACGCTGCGCGTAGACCAACGCGGCACGGTCTGGGCGGCGACCCGCTACCCCACCGGGCGTGTAGGCGTCATCACTGCGGATTTTTCGATCCGCGGTGTAGTGGTTAATCATGGAGTCCATGTTGCCCGCGGTCACGCCCCAAAACACATTGGGCTTGCCGAGGACTTGGAATGGCTCGGCGCTTTGCCAGTCAGGCTGGGCAATGATGCCCACACGAAACCCTTGCGCCTCGAGCACCCGACCAATCACGGCCATGCCAAAGCTCGGGTGGTCGACATAGGCGTCGCCCGTGACCAAAATCACGTCACACGAGTCCCAGCCCAACGCATCCATCTCTGCCCGAGTGGTGGGCAAAAATGGCGCGACCCCATAGCGTTTGGCCCAAAATGGGCGATAGCTTTGGATGGGTTTGGCGTCGCGAGGAAACGTGGAGACGTCGGACAAAAGGGTCACCTGGAGCGAAAAATGTAGACCGCCAAGTGTAAAGGTGCGCTCGCCTTTGCGCTGGAGGCGGGCAATCACGCCACAATTGAATCATGGATACCCTGCCCTCAGAACGGCCACCTCAGCCGCACGCTTGCCGCCCCGGCTGCGCGGCGTGTTGCATTGCACCGTCCATTTCCACCCCCAGCCCAGGCCTGCCCAAGGGCAAACCCGCTGGCGAGCCCTGCCCGCATTTGGATGCCAACGCGCTGTGCCGCCTGTTCGCACAGCCAGAGCGCCCGGCAGTGTGCGGCGCGTTGAAACCCAGCGACGAAATGTGCGGGACAAGCCGCGAGCACGCCCTGCGGTTTTTGACGCGGCTGGAAATCGAGACCCAGCCTGGCCCATCGCACTGAGCCACGACCGGCCAAACATGGCCTTGGGCGGATTCACTCCTAAACAGCAGCTGGCCATGCCTGCGTAGCGTTTCTACTTCTGCGCCCATGCAAAAGGGGAGGATTACCCTGTCGTTGGCGGTTCGATTGACCAACCAGCTGCGCGT
>JBEAPX010000065.1:0-4086 GCA_041164205.1 Pseudomonadota bacterium | reverse complement strand
ACGCCAAGACTTGTGCTGCTGCGATTGTGGCCATGACGCAAGGTCAGGCAGTTCCGACCAACCCGATTTTTGCCAACACTTGCTACAGCTTTGTGGATGCCAACGAGGCCTGCCACGTGTCCGCGGTGTACACCTACGACGCTGGTAAGAAGCAAATGGTAACGGTCAAGGGGGCGGGCGGTTTGTCACCCGACTCCAATCGCACCGAAGCCGCCTATGCTGAAGCGTGGGCAGTCAACATTTGGGCCGACATGTTGGCTTGATGTAGACGCACTGAAAAGCCACCTTCGGGTGGCTTTTTTTGTGCCCTATTTTTGTGCGGCTTCAAAGCCCAGCCCATGCCAAGCACGTACACTGCGCTCAGATTCAATCGGTATCGTGTCACAGCCTTGCTGCGTTTTTTGGAGCCATTGCGTTGAAGTTGCCAGCCCATTTCCGCGTGTTCGCGGCGTTTTTTATTTACTCCTTTAGCTTGGGTGGTTTTTATCCGAGGTTGCCCGAGATTCAAGAGCGCCTTGGCGTTGAGGAGGGGGCCTTGGGCCTCGGATTGATTGGTGTGGCCACTGGCACACTGCTGTCGTTGACATTGATCGCCCCCAAATTAGAGCGGTTCGGCTATCGACGCGTGTTGCTCACCTTGATTCCTCTGGTGTCGATCGGGATGTGGGCTGCGTCGCTCGCGACCCAAGCTTGGGTGATGTTCGTCGGATTGATGGTCACGGGGTTGGTGGTCGGATGTGTCGAGACGGTGGTCAACGTGGAGGCCGACCGGGTAGAGCATCAGATGAAGCGTCGCATCATGAACCGCGCGCATGGTTTCTGGAGTTTTGGTTTTTTCGGCGCCGGCGCCTTCAGTGCGATGCTTGCGCGGTGGTCTTGGACACCTCAAGAACAGCTGGCGCTCAGCGTGGTGATCGTGTTGGTGCTCATGGTCCTCCTCCTGAGTGGTTACCAAGCCGCCCCCGCGCGCCCAAGTCAGTCCCAGGACCAAGCCGCACCACGATGGGCGACACCCACGCGCGGCATTTGGTTGTTGGTGTCGGTCTGTGCGTCGGCGCTGTTGCTCGAGGGCGCCGGTTTTGACTGGTCAGCGATTTATATGCGGGACGCGTTTGGCAGCGACCCAGCACAAGCCGCGCTGGCCGTGAGCGTGGTGGCGTTTGCTCAGGGTCTAACCCGCTTCAATGCGGACTATTTCGTCCAACGCTTTGGCGTGGGCAGGGTGTCGACGACGCTCTTGGTCATCATGCTCGCGGGAAATGTGCTGGTGGTGTGTGCCACTGGCGCCGATTTGGCCATGCTCGGCTTTGCGATGCTGGGTGTTGGCTCCAGCGCTATTTTTCCGCTGGCCGTATCGGCGGCAGCGCAGCGTCAGGATCGACCAGCGGCGCTCAATGTGGCGGCGTTGGCCCAGAACGGATTCATTATTTTCTTGCTCGCCCCACCGCTGTTGGGCACCGTGGCGGAGCACGCCGGGGTCAGGGCAGCGTTTGCGGCTTGCATCCCCATTGTTCTGATCAGCCTCTATAACCGAAAGGCGCTCGACCCAGAGACACGCTGATTGAGCTATGGCGCAGCGTCAGGGTGCCTGCTGGCTCACCGCGGTAAGGTACACAGGGGCGCGCGCGACAAGCTCCAGCCTAGCGCTGCGATCATTGCTCGGCAAAGGCGCGTTCGATCACAAAGTCACCGGGCTTGGTGGTGTTGCCCTCCTTGAAGCCACGCTCTTCCAACATGATTTTGAGGTCGCGCAACATGCCTGGGCTGCCACAAATCATGGCCCGGTCCGTTTCAGGATCCAAGGCGGGCAGACCTAAATCGGCCGCCATCTTGCCGTTGGCGATCACGTCCGTGATGCGACCCTCGTTTTTGAACGCCTCGCGGGTGACCAGCGGGTAGTATTTGAGCTGCTGGCTGATCATCTCGCCCAGAAATTCATGCTGGGGCAACTCGTTTTCAATGTAGTCCCCGTAAGCCAACTCGTTCACTTGCCGCACGCCGTGCACCAGAACCACTTCGTCGAATTTCTCGTAAGTCTCTGGGTCGCGAATCACGCACATGAAAGGCGCCAACCCGGTACCGGTCGAGAACAGGTACAGGCGCTTGGCGGGGAGCAGGTAGTCAATGAGCAGGGTACCTGTGGGCTTTTTGCCCACGATGATCTCATCTCCCACCTGAATGTGTTGCAGTCTCGAGGTGAGGGGGCCATCAGGCACTTTGATGCTCAAAAACTCGAGTTCCTCTTCGTAGTTCGCACTCACGATGGAGTAAGCGCGCAGCAGAGGCTTGCCATCCACCATCAGGCCAATCATGGTGAAGTGGCCGTTTGAAAAACGCAGGCTGGTGTCGCGCGTGGTTTTGAATGAAAACAGCCGATCAGTCCAGTGGTGCACGCTCAAAACGCGTTCTTGGTGAAACTTACTCATAAATAGTCCGTGAATGTCGCCGCTGAGGGGCGCTGCAATGCAAAAAAAGATATCCCTTAGGGCACAACCGCTATTTTCATAGATTTGCTATGACCAATTTTGAGGAATGTCATACAAATGCGTAATAAGCAGGCAGACGGCCTGGTCCTGTCGCCGCTAGGGTAGCCAGGCTGACGGGGGTGATGAATAATTCGAATACCACATTGGGGAGATAGAGCATGACAATCAGGGCTTGGGGTAGGGCGGCGCGATGGGTGTTGGGGAGCATTGTGGCGGTGCTCGTCTTGCTGGGAGGCGTTGTTTTGGTTTGGGCCTGGAAGAGTCAGCCTGTGACATCCGGCGTCCTCACGGCCCCTGGTTTGGCCGCGGCGGTCACGATCGAGCGAGATGCCTCCGACATTCCTCATATCAAAGCCCAATCGCCCGAAGATGCCGCCTTTGCACTAGGGTGGCTGCACGCTGCTGAGCGCGGTTGGCAGCTGGAGTTCAACCGGCGCGTGGTGGCCGGTCGCTTGTCTGAGGTGCTGGGTGAGGCCACTCTGAGTGCCGACAAAACCTTGCGTGCGCTGGGCATCAAACGCGCTGCTGAAGCCCAGTACCAACGGATGCCCGCAGATGTTCAGGCCTCTTTGCAAGCCTATGCCAACGGCATCAATAGCTACTGGAGTCAATTCGATGGGCTGTTGACGCCTGAGTTTGTTGCCCTGCGCATCGACCCTCGCAGCCAAGCCAAGGCAGGGCAGTATTGGCAGCCTTCCGACAGCGTGGGTTGGGCGCTGGTCATGGCGCTGGATCTAGGAGGCAACTGGGCCAAAGAGGTACAGCGCCTGCAATTGGCTGAAAAGCTATCTACGGCTGATATTTGGGCAATGATGCCGCCATACCCCGGCGAGGCGCCGGCGACCAGCACCGATTTCGCCCAGATGTACAAGCGCTTGGGTGTGTTTGCCCCCAAGGATGCCACGGCCCATTCGGGCCGAGTAGAGCCGCGCTCTCATGCATTGGCGCACGCCACTGCGCAGTGGGTCGCCGCACTCGGTCAGACAGAAGGCTTGGGTTCTAACAACTGGGCGGTGGATGGCACGCGCAGCCAGACCGGTAAACCATTGCTGGCGAATGATCCGCATTTAGGCTTGAGCGCACCAGCCATTTGGTACTTCGCCCACCTGAGCAGTCCCGATCGCGCAGGCGCTGCACAGCCGCGTGACTTGAACGTGATCGGTGCCACGCTGCCCGGGATGCCTTTTGTGGTGTTGGGGCACACCGACGGTGTGGCGTGGGGGTTCACCAACACGGGGCCTGATGTTCAGGACCTGTATCTGGAACAGGTCAGCACGGAACGACCCAACCAATACCGCGTGCCATCGGACGTGTCGGGTCAGGTCGCCTGGGCCGAGTTCGAGACGCGCCAAGAGCGTATCGCCGTGAAAGGCCAAGAGGACGTGTGGTTGACCGTGCGCAGCACGCGGCACGGTCCGGTGATCAGTGACAACGGCAAATACGATTGGCTCAACCCGCAATATGTCTTGGCCTTGCGGTGGTCGGCATTAGACGCGGACAACATGACGGTGGTGGCTGGTTTTCGGGGCAACCGGGCGCAAACGGTGGATGAGTTGAAACTGGCGTACACCGACTACCACTCGCCCATGCAAAACGCGGT
>JBEAPX010000064.1:0-6576 GCA_041164205.1 Pseudomonadota bacterium | reverse complement strand
AAGTTGACACACCGCTTTTTAGTGGTCAGCAACATCTCGCCCGAAGACGCGAGTGCCGTGGTGCAGGGCAATGAGCGCGTGGTGCGCCCCCGCTTGGCTGACGCGAAATTTTTCTTTGACCAAGATCGCAAGAAGTCTTTGGCGTCAAGGGTCGAAGGTTTGACCAAGGTGGTCTACCACAACAAGCTCGGCACTCAAGGCGAACGCAGCGAGCGTGTTCGAGCCATCGGGCACGCCATCGTCAACCAATTGCGCCAAGCGCAAGTCCCATTTACCGTCACAGCGAAAGATGAATTTGATGTCTTGGACTCCAAGGTTCAAGAGGCAGCGCGTCTCGCTAAAACCGACCTGCTCACTGACATGGTGGGAGAATTTCCGGAGTTGCAGGGCATCATGGGGGGCTACTATGCCCGCCACGAGGGGTTGCGTGATGGTGTGGCGATTGCGATCGAAGACCACTATAAGCCTCGATTCGCCGGCGATGCGCTGCCGCGCAACCACACTGGGACCTTGTTGGCGCTCGCCGATAAGCTCGAAACACTTGTTGGTATGTTCGGGATTGGTAACCTTCCCACCGGCGTGAAGGACCCTTTTGCGTTGCGCCGCCACGCGTTAGGAGTGATTCGCTTATTGATTGAAAACAAGCTTGATTTGCAACTCAGCGCTCTGATCAGCGATGCGGCGACGACCTTTGGAGATTTGCTCACACACCCACTTGAGCCGTTGCATGATTTTGTGATGGATCGTTTGGCTGGCAACTTGAAAGATCAGGGCTATTCCGCGCAAGAAGTGGACGCCGTGCTGTCATTGAATATTCAGTGCTTGGCTGATATTCCCGCGCGCTTGCAAGCAGTGCGTGCTTTTGCTCAATTGCCAGAGGCAGCCGCCCTAGCTGCTGCCAATAAACGCATCTCCAACATCCTTAAAAAAGCCGAAGGCGCGCAGGCCACGGTCAACGAAGCCTTGCTCAAGGATCCTGCGGAACAGAGCTTGTTCCAAATCATGGGGCCTGTCTTGTCGGAGTCTCAGGAATGTTTTGATCAAGGCAATTACCAAGCGGCATTGAAAGCCTTAGCGGTGCTTCGGGAATCGGTGGACGCCTTCTTTGCGGATGTGATGGTCAATGCGGACGATCCTGAATTGAAGGCCAATCGGTTGGGTCTGCTCGCCACTCTGCACGGTGCCATGAACCAAGTGGCCGATTTGTCACGATTGAGCGCCTAAAGCCATGCCCAGCGCCAGTGCCGCCACCATCGTCGTCTTAGATCGAGACGGCACTTTGAACGATGATCGTCACTCCATCATCACATCGCCGGCTGATTGGCAGCCCATCCCGGGCGCACTGGAGGCGGTTGCACGCCTGAACCAAGAGGGCTTCAAGGTGGTGATCGCCACCAATCAATCCGGGCTGGGTCGCGGTCTGTTTGACATGGCCACCATGAATGCGGTGCACGACAAAATGCATAAGTTGTTGGCGCAAGAAGGAGCAAGAGTCGAGGCGGTCTTTTTCTGCCCGCACACGCGCGACGATGATTGCGACTGCCGCAAACCTCAATCTGGTTTGTTTGAAAAGATCAGCCAGAGGTTCAGTGTGCCGCCATCGCAAATGGTGGTTGCCGGCAACACCGTGCGACATGTGCTTGCAGGGGCCAATGTCGGCGCGTCGACCCACTTGATCCTCACCGGCAAGTGCGCTGCCTATTCACCAGACCACCCTCCTGAAGGCCTTCCACCATCCACACAGATGCACAAAGACTTGTCGGCCTTTGTGGATGAGTTATTGGCGCGTGCTGCGGCGCGTGAGAAATCATGAAGCGCCTAGGTGACGCCGTTCGGTCGTTGGCCCACCTGGTGTTCATGGTGGTGACAGTGATCCCTTGGGCGTTGGTCGTCATTGTTGCCTCCTGGTTCGTCAGCAGCACCCGTTTGTACTGGATGTGCGTGGGCTGGTTGAAGTTGGCAGTCCAGAGTGGTCAATGGATTCTTGGGATTGAAAACAGAGTCACCGGCATGGACAACCTCCCCCGTGGCCAAAGTGATCCAGCTATTCTTTTGGTCAAGCACCAATCCACTTGGGAAACGTTTTCCATGCCCGTGCTGATGCCTCATCCGCTGGCATACGTGTTCAAACGGGAGTTGCTGTATGTGCCATTTTTTGGCTGGGCGATGGGGCGACTAGACATGGTCCATATCGACCGATCTAAGCGCGCCCAAGCGTTTGCAAAAGTCGTTGAGCAAGGCCAGCGGCTGCTTGATCAAGGCACCTGGATCATCATGTTTCCTGAGGGGACACGCATCCCGCGTGGTGAAAAGGGCACTTACAAATCAGGTGGAACCAGGTTGGCGATCCAAACGGGTGCGCCAGTGATTCCGGTGGCGGTGACTTCAGCAAAATGTTGGCCACGAAAGGCGTTGATCAAGCGCTCAGGGATTGTTGATATTTCGATTGGCCCCATGATTCCTAGCCAAGGGCGCGATCCAGAAGAGTTGATGAGAGAAGTGGAACATTGGATCGAGGCTGAAATGCGCCGCCTAGACCCTGAAGCCTATCGGTGAGACGGATGCCGGCTGTCCAATCGAAATTGAACACTGGCTCTCAGCTTTCATTTGACTGGGGTGATGCGCAGTGGCTCGCAGAACCAAGAGCATCTGGGCAGATGACATCACCCTTCGTGCCTCAAGCCGGGGTGGATGAAAGCCTCTTGGCGCCGTTTGCGCATCCCCATGGCAATCGATCGATTGCAATCAACGGTCGAAGCATCAGCTATTTATTTACGCGTGCCAAGCGCAAGTCCATCGCGATGCGCATCACGGCCCTCGGCCTCGAAGTCAGAGCCCCTCGGTTTTGTTTGGTCAGCGAAGTCAACCGGGTGTTGGCAGATCGAGGCGAGTGGATCTTGCAGCAACTGGTGGCGATCCAGCAACGCGAGGCTGCTCAGCAGAGCCAGGCAATTGCTTGGCGTTCTGGTGGGAAGCTGCCTGTCTTAGGTGCCACACTGACGCTGAAATTGTTGCCTGAGCATCGGCACGCAGGCCCAGGTGCGTCGTGCCCCGTACCCTGGCGTGAGCTGACCAGCGGTCGAGAGGCAGAGCTGTGGGTGCCTTTGCCACCGCACTCGTCAGAGGTGCAAGTGAAAGACACAGTTCAAGCTTGGTTGATGCAGCAGGCCCGTGAGATTTTCACCCAAAGGCTAAATGAATTTGCGCCCAAACTCGGCGTCCAGTGGCAAACCTTGAAGCTCAGCAGTGCTCAAACCCGCTGGGGCAGCGCAAGCCGGGACGGGAGCATTCGGCTCAATTGGCGACTGATTCATGGACCAATTGCGTTCACGGATTATGTGGTGGTTCACGAGCTCAGTCATTTAAGAGAAATGAACCACAGCCCTCGTTTCTGGCGTACGGTCGCGAGCGTGATGCCGAACTATCAGCAGCAACAGCGTGAATTGCAAGAATGGGTGCTGCCGCCGCGTTGAGCGTGCATCAAGCAGCCGAAAAGCGCCACACACCTGTGGCATCGCGCCGCCGTTGGAGGTCCCCTCTCAACCACAGCAGGTGCAAATGGGCAATCGCTTCGCCGATCGCAAATGAGGTCTCATGTGCATTGAGTTTGCGTTTGAACAGCACCGGCAGGATATCTGCGGCGTGCTGCGCTTCGGCCGCACAACTCTGTAAGACATTGACCAGGTGCTCATCGTGGTGACGCCGCAGTTGTCTGATGCGCTCGTGTAATCCGTGCTCCTCGGGGTGATCCGGTGCCGCGCCAAAGGGTTTGCCATGCGAGGGCAGCACAAGTGTCTTGTGGGGGAGCTGTTCAAACAAGGTCAATGAGTCTAAAAATTGTTGCAGGGGATTGCCTTCTGGCTCACCGCTGTACACACTGACATTGGTAGAAATGCGGGGCAAGACCATATCTCCAGAGATCAGCACACCAGACTCCGGCTGGAACAGTGAGATGTGCTCTGGCGAGTGGCCATGGCCGACGATGCAGTGCCATAGCGCCTCACCGATCCGCACCTGCATTCCACCCATCAAGCGATGGAAATGACTGGGCATCTTCGGCACCAGCACCTTGAAGCCGTTTTGCCGGGTCCTTATGCCGTCCAGAAGTGTGGCATCTGCCATGCCGTGAGACGCCATGAAATCCGCCCCTGCGTGACCGCCAAAACCCGTTCCGTCCAGCGTCCCTAAAGTCGCCAAATGGAAATCGGTGGCGCTCATCCACAAGTCGCACGAACCCTCATGGCGACGCCACTCGTCGCAAATCCAATGGGCCAAGCCGATGTGGTCTGGGTGCATATGCGTCGCTAGGACACGCACAATCGGCAGACCTTGCAAATGGTTGGCCCAAATCGCTTGCCATTGCTCACGCACTTCAGGTCGGTCGACGCCACAATCCACCACGCACCAGCCTTCGGTGCGCACGCCATTGCGCTCAACGTGGTCCCTCAGCAACCACACATTGATGTGGTCAAGCGCAAATGGCAGGGGCAAGCGAGCCCAGAGGATGCCGGGTCGCACCTCGATGACCTCGCCGGGTGCCGGCAAACGATCCGCAAATGGATAGTGCAAGCGGGCTTCTTCGGGGTTGGCCATGGACATTCCAAACAGAGGTTGACGTTTACGTTAACGTCAATTAACGTAACGCCATTCTAAATAACCATCCCAAGCTCACCTGTCCCTATGGCAACCCCGAGTTATACGATCCGCGAACTGGCCAAGGAATTCGACTTGACCACCCGAGCCATTCGCTTTTACGAAGACATGGGCCTACTCGATCCTAAGCGAGATGGGCCGGGCGGGAGGGTGCGCGTGTATTCGAGCCGCGATCGAACCCGACTGAAGTTGACCCTGCGAGCCAAGCGATTGGGCCTGTCACTCACCGAGGCCAAAGACCTCATCGACATGTATGAGTCGCCGCGCGACACGGCGCCCCAGCTGCGCAAATTTTTAGAAGTGATTGCCCAGAACAAAACCAAGTTGTTGGAGCAAATGGCGGATTTGCAAAGCAACCTAGATGAGCTCAAAGTGCACGAAAAGGAAGCCCTAGCGCTGCTCAAAGACATCGAAGCTTGAGTGTGCGTGAGGGATAACTTCGTTGCCAAGTCCCCGATCAATCGCCAATGAAACGACCGCACATGGCGCCGAAACTCACCCGTGCAACCCTAAACCACGATCACCGGAGTATCTATTGTGAATTTACCAGGCCTTAATTTTCAATTGGGGGAAGACATCGATGCGTTGCGAGAGGCCGTGGCTGATTTTGCCCAGGCCGAGATTGCGCCCCGCGCTGCGCAAATCGACCGAGACGATCAATTTCCGATGGACCTTTGGCGAAAAATGGGCGAGTTGGGCGTGCTGGGCATCACCGTGGAAGAGGAGTATGGCGGGGCGAACATGGGCTATTTGGCTCATATGGTTGCGATGGAAGAGATCAGTCGTGCCTCTGCCTCAGTGGGACTGTCCTATGGTGCCCACAGCAACCTTTGTGTGAACCAAATTCGTCGCAATGGCACGCCAGAGCAGCGCGCCAAATACTTGCCCAAACTCATCACAGGAGAACACGTTGGCGCCTTGGCAATGAGTGAGCCCGGTGCGGGCTCTGACGTGGTGAGCATGAAGCTGCGCGCTGAAGACAAGGGCGGCTATTACGTTTTGAATGGGTCCAAGATGTGGATCACCAACGGCCCAGACGCCGACACATTGGTGGTTTACGCGAAAACAGAGCCCGAAATGGGCGCTCGTGGAATGACCGCTTTTCTGATCGAAAAAGGGATGCCCGGTTTTTCCATCGCGCAAAAGTTAGACAAGCTTGGGATGCGTGGCAGCCACACGGGAGAGCTGGTGTTTCGCAATGTTGAGGTTCCCGCAGACCACGTGTTAGGTGGCGTGGGCAGCGGTGCCAAAGTGTTGATGAGTGGGCTGGACTACGAGCGGGCTGTGTTGAGCGGAGGACCGCTTGGCATCATGCAAGCCGTGATGGACAACATCATTCCCTACATCCATGACCGAAAACAATTTGGGCAAAGCATCGGCGAATTCCAACTGATGCAAGGCAAGGTGGCGGACATGTATTCGACGCTGCAAGCCGGCAGAGCGTTCGCCTACACGGTGGCCAAAAACCTCGATGCACTGGGTAGTGAGCACGTGCGCCAAGTTCGAAAAGATTGCGCCTCCGTGATCCTATGGACCGCTGAGAAGGCCACCTGGATGGCGGGCGAGGGCATCCAAATCTTCGGCGGCAACGGCTATATCAATGACTACCCTCTGGGCCGACTTTGGAGAGACGCCAAACTGTATGAAATTGGTGCCGGCACCTCAGAAATCCGACGTATGCTGATTGGCCGAGAGCTATTTGCTGAAACAATGTGACCTGCACAGGGCGGATGTCGTTCGCTCACCTATCTAGACTAATCCTCGCGAAAGCAAGACATTGAGCAAATCACTTGACGACCTTTTTGAGCATAACCGCCGTTGGGCTGCGCAGGTTCAAGCGCAGCAGCCCGGGTTTTTCACCCGATTGAGTGAGCAGCAAAAGCCGCGTTACATGTGGATTGGCTGTTCCGATAGCCGTGTCCC
>JBEAPX010000063.1:0-9982 GCA_041164205.1 Pseudomonadota bacterium | reverse complement strand
CGGGCGATGGACTGGCCCACACCCCGGGTCGCCCTCGGCTTGGCCTTGCGTGGCGTGGCCAGCGCCGCCATGGATTTGAGCGATGGGCTGGCTGGAGATCTTCGCCACTTGGCACAAGCCAGCCAATGTGATGCCACGGTCTCGATCGAGCAAATCCCTGTGGCGCCTTGTTTGGCAGGTGTTCAAGAGATCAACGCCCCTGTGTTCGCGGCTCAGGGTGGAGACGACTACGAGTTGCTCTTTACGGCGCCTTCGACGCACAGAGCGCGGCTGCAAGCCATCAGCCAAGCCCAGGGGATCGCGCTGACCCGCATTGGGGTGATGAGCGAACCGCGCGCCCATGATGCAGTCTGCGTCCGATTCTTGGATGCTTTCGGGCACGACATGGCGGATCAACTGGCAGGATTCGACCACTTTGAGTCGACAGCAAGCCCATTCACACAGCGCTTATGACTTTTTTTTCTCAACCCACTGACGGCATCACCAAGGCTCCAATGGTCCGGCCGAATGCACGCTTTTTGCTCGCGCACCCCGCTCACATGCTCGCTCTGGGTTTTGGATCGGGCCTCAGCCCCAAGGCCCCTGGCACGATTGGAACCCTGTGGGCGTGGTTGGTTTTTGCACTCTTGGGACAGTCCTTGTCTGACGGGCAATGGCTGGGGGTGATTGTGGGCTTCAGCTTGATCGGTGGCTGGGCTTGCAAGGTCACGGCGGAGCACATGGGTCTGCCGGATTCGAGCCATATGGTGGCCGATGAAATCGCCGCCTTTTGGTTGGTGCTTTGGGTGATTGGACCGGTGACAATCCCTGAGCAGGCGGTGGCATTCGTGTTGTTTCGATTCTTCGACGCGGTGAAATTTGGACCCACCGCTTGGGCCGACCGCCACTTCAAGGGGTTTGGGTGGCGTGGCGCTTGGGGCGTCATGCTCGACGACATGATCGCAGCCGCGCTCACGCTGCTCGTTTTTGCCATCAGCCAAAGGATGTGGGCATGAATTCAATCGAAGCTCTGGTTGCTGAACTGGCCAACCTATTGATGAAGCGCCAATGGATGATGGCCACCGCTGAAAGCTGTACTGGTGGCTTGATTGCGGGTGCTTGTACCGATTTAGCGGGATCATCCGCATGGTTTGAGCGCGGATTCATCTCCTACTCCAACCGTGCCAAGCAGGAGATGCTCGGTGTCACACCCAACAGCCTGCACGTTCACGGAGCGGTCAGTGAGCCTGTGGCGCAAGAAATGGCTCGCGGCGCTTGTCAGCAGACGCCCGCCCACGTCTCGGTGGCAGTCACCGGTATCGCAGGGCCAGCGGGCGGAAGTGATGCCAAGCCAGTGGGGACCGTGTGTTTTGCGTGGTGCATCGACGGCCACGTCACTGCCCAAACGATGTGGTTTGCCGGCGATCGGGCTGAAGTGCGACAAGCCACGGTACGACACGCCTTGCAAGGCCTGCTCGAACGGTGCGCAGCCGCCTAGGCGAGATCGGCGGAATGGGCGGGCTGAGGGTCAGTCATCGAACCCAGTGTCGCGCTCCATGGCGATGCGCTGGCGTTCAATGAACTCTTGATAAGTATCGATACCCCGCAGTTGCAAAATCGTATTGCGCACCGCAGCCTCAACCAACACAGCGATGTTGCGCCCTGCCACGACCTGAATCACTGCCATACGCACAGGGACGTCAATGACGTCTTTGTACAGCGTCTGATGTGGCATCCGCTCGTAATCACGCTCTAAGGTTTCTTTGCGCACCAGATGCACGATCAACTTGAGGCGCATTTTGCGGCGCACCGCCGTCTCACCAAAGATCGCTTTGATGTCTAACAAACCAATGCCTCGGACCTCCAGCAAATTGCGCAGCAGGTCGGGACAGCGTCCCTCAATGGTGGTCTGGTTGATTCGAAAGAAATCGACTGCATCGTCGGCCACCAAACCATGGCCACGGGAAATCAGCTCTAAGCCCAATTCACTCTTACCTAGCCCAGACTCGCCCGTGATGAGCACACCCAAGCCAAGGATATCCATGAACACACCGTGCAGCGTCTCTCGCTCCGCAAAGTGCTTGGACAAATAGGCCCGCAGCACATCCACCACAAACGCAGCGGATTCATCCGTTGCAAACAACGGCAAGTTGGCCCGCGCGCACATCGACAGCAGTTGCTGCGGGGCGGTTTGGCCATCGGCCAACACCAATGCCGGCGGCTCGAGGGTCACGATCCGAGACACTCGGCGGGCGCAGTCTTCTTCGGTCCCTCGAGACAGATAAGCGATTTCTCGCTCACCAAGGACTTGGACGCGGTAGGGGTGGATGTAATTCAAATGCCCCACGAGGTCTGCACCGGATCGAGCCGCCCGAATGGCCATTTCATCGAAGTTGCGCTCAGAGGCAGAAAGCCCCTCAAGCCAGTGCCATTTCAGGCGTTGGCGGTTGTGCTCAAAGAGCACATCCGCACTGATCGCGGTGGGTCTCATGCGGCAGCAGTATGGGCAGATTGCCAGTTGGCAATCAAGCTGTGCAGCGCTTGTGCATCGGGGGCCGTCTTCATTTGCTCACGCAAGTCAGAGTCACTTAGGATTTCGGCGATTTCAGACAAAATTTCCAAGTGCTTTTGGGTGGCGGCCTCGGGCACCAACAAGCAAATCATCAAGACCACCGGTTTTTCGTCAGGCGCATCGAATGGGATCGCCGCCTGTAGCTGAAAGACGGCCGCCATCGGCTGCTTGAGGCCTTTGATGCGGCCGTGCGGAATCGCCACGCCGTATCCCAAGCCTGTTGAGCCCAGCCTTTCGCGAGCGAACAAACTGTCGGTGATCAAAGAGCGGCTCAAGCCGTGTTGCGCCTCAAACAGGAGACCGACTTCTTCGAAAGCTCTTTTTTTGCTGGTTGTTTCCAACCCGACCAACACCTGCTCCAACGGCAGAATGGCAGAAAGACGATTCATGTATCTGTCCTCTGAGAGGCGCCGCAAAGCTGGCGAAGCCTCGGTTATTTGTTCATCATTCCAAGAAGACAAAGCCACCAAAAGGTGGCTTTGTAACGAAGCGCATTTTTACCCTAAAAATGCGGTCTTGCAACTCTAGAGTGGTCGCTATCCTACATCAAGTGTTTCGCACCGACGTGGTGGTGGTCTTGCGCCTTGTCTTTGTATTTCAAAACCTGCCGATCCAACTTATCGGCCAAGTCATCGACCGCTGCGTACAAATCTGCGTGCGCGCTCTCGGCAAACAGGTCTCTACCTTTGACGTGGATATTGCATTCGGCCTTTTGGCGCAAATCTTTTTCTTTGAGGTTATCCACTGTCAGCAATACCTTGATATCAACCACTTGGTCGAAATGCCTGGATATGCGATCGAGTTTGTTGGTGACATAACTCCGCAATGCTGGGGTGACTTCTAAGTGGTGTCCGCTGATCGTCAAGTTCATACGCAACCTCCTTGCACGTGATGGATGAACACGGGACCGGTACCCGACCCCGTTGAAACCATCATGCATCTGTTTGAGGGCTGTGGCAAGAATCAAGCGGTGGATATCCCTGAGCTTTGCTCATGCTTTGACAGGGGGTGGCGCCGGTGGCATGTTTTGGTGCATGATGACGCGATTGACCAGTACAAGGGCGGCCATCAGAGCGGCTACACCGATCCAGCCAGTGATGCCATAACCCACCACTTGATCTTGGGCATTTCTTGAAATCACCAGCCCCCCAATGAAGGCTGCGACGCCCATAGAGAGGGACTGAACGGCAGAGTTGAGTGCCATGAACGTGCCTCGGCGCTGTGGCTGAGCGGCGGCCGTCAGCATCGCCATCATCGGAATCATGCGCCCACTCAAGACGACAAAAAGCACGGCGTTGACAGGCACAGCAATCCAGAGGCTGACGGCTGGCAGGTGAGTGATCGCCAACATCGGAATGATGGTGAGCACGTTCAGAGCCCGATAAATTTTGGGTTTGCCATGGCGGTCTGACAGCCGACCAATCCAACGCGACGTCAGCAACGTACACAGGCCCCCAGCCAGATACAAATACGGAATTTCCTCCATCGCCAAGCCCACGTTGTGGCGCATATATATGGTGATGTACGGGATCATCACAAAGCCCGCCATCATGTTGACCGCTGTCAACAAGAAGGCCCAGAGGTGGTTGGGATGTCTTGCTGTAGCGGATATTTCGCGCCACACGCTGCCGCGCTCTGGGTGTCCGAGGTGATCCTTGATCGCAGGCAATGTGGCCCAAGCGACGATCCAGAACCCGACGCACATGACCGACAGCATCCAAAACGGCGCGTGCCAACCCCACTTCGCAGCCAGTGCCAGCCCGAGAGGCACGCCGGCGACGGTGGAGACCGAAAAAGACGCCATCACCACCCCCATGGCCTGCCCTCTGCGCTCGAATGGGATCAAGTCACCAACAATGGTGTGTGAAAGAGCCGTCAGAATCCCGCCGAATAACCCAGCGGCAATGCGCGCGACCATCAACCAACTGTAAGTCTGGGCACTGGCGCAAGCCACAGTGGCTAGCGTGAACAAGACGTACAGGCCCAAAAGCAACCGTTTGCGGTCGATGCGATCCAAATAAGCAGACGCCATGAGACCCGACAACCCAGCCGCAAATGTGTAGGCCGACACCAACGCGCCAAACTGAGCATCGCTGATTTGGAACAGTTCTGTGAATTGCGGCCCCAGAGGCATCATCACCATGAAATCCAAAATATGGGTGAGCTGAATGCCCGCCAGGGTGAGCAAGACCCACCGCTCTTTGGACGGCGTCAATGGATTGGAGGATAGGGTCATGGTGGTGGCCTTCAGTGAGCGTGGGCCGAATGTACCCCAAGGTGACCTCGTCACCTGTCCCTGACACATTCAATCGGCCGAGTCGCTATTGGTGCGATAATGTCGCCCATCTAAATATCAGGAGTTCCTCCATGGAATGCAGCCCTAGTTGGGTGCTTTCAGTTTGGACGAAGCCAACCTTGCCGATCTGATCATGGGATGGTGGGGTGTGGCCCCAACTTCCGGACTGAAAGCACACGAACCCATTGACGCAGGTCAACACCTGCATCTGGACACTTGAAGACCGGAATACCCCATGCTAAATGTATTTACCCTGGCGAACGGCCGCCTGTACCAAGAAGAAATTGAGTCACTCGCCGACTTGGAGAAATTCAAGCCAATTTGGGTCGACTTAGACGACGCAACCGCTGCAGAAACCCAATGGGTGAAGGCCTATTACGGGCTGTCGATTCCTGACGACGTGATGGCAGAAGACATCGAAGAGTCTGCCCGTTTTTATGAGGAAGAGAACGGCGAGTTACACATTCGATCTGACTTCTTGATTGCCGACGAAGACAATCCGCACACGGCACGTGTCGCTTTTGTGTTGAACCGTGGGAGTGGCAGCGAACGCAGTCATGGCGTGCTGTTTTCAATTCACCAAGAAGACGTCCCTGTTTTGCGGCTCTTGCGCCTGCGCGCCCGTCGGATGCCAGGACTGATCGAAGATGCCAAAGACGTCTTGCTGATGCTGTTTGACGCCGACGCGGAATACTCGGCCGACACCCTCGAAGAAATCAACGATGAGCTCGATAACGTCAGCAAAATGGTGTTGGCTGCCGAAGTGACCGATGACACCGCCGGCCAAGTACTCGCTGCCATTGCACGCAGCGAAGACATGTCGGGACGGATAAGGCGCAACGTCATGGACACCCGCAAGGGGGTCAGCTTCATGATGCGCACCCGCTTGTTGTCAGCCGAGCAATTCGAGGATGCCCGCCAAATTTTGAGAGATTTGGATTCGCTTGACTCCCACGCTGCCTTTTTGTTCGAGAAGATCAACTTCTTGATGGACGCCACGGTCGGTTTCATCAACATCAACCAGAACAAAATCATCAAGATCTTCTCCGTTGCCAGCGTGTGTCTGTTGCCTCCCACCTTGGTGGCCAGTTTGTACGGAATGAATTTTCGGTTCATCCCTGAGCTGCAGTGGGAATACGGCTACGCCTACGCGTTGGCACTCATGGTCGCCTCAGCGGTGATCCCGATGCTTTATTTCCGTAAGCGAGGTTGGCTCAAGTAACCAGCGTCATCCAATCCACAAAAAAAGCAACCCGAAGGTTGCTTTTTTTGTACGTGGTGAAGACCTCAATTGCGCAGCTCACGGCGCAGGATTTTGCCCACCGGTGTCTTGGGGAGTTCTTTTCGGAACTCAATGACTTTGGGTTGCTTGTATCCCGTGAGGTTGGCTCGGCAATGCTCCCGAACCGCGGCTTCTGTCAATGAATCGTCTTTGCGCACGATCACCAACTTGACCGCCTCGCCCGAATGTTCATCGGGCTGGCCAACCGCCGCACACTCCAACACGCCGTTCAAGTTAGACACCACGTCCTCAATTTCGTTCGGATAGACGTTGAAGCCAGACACCAAGATCATGTCCTTTTTGCGGTCCACGATCTTGAAGTAGCCACGCTCGTCCATGGTGCCCACATCACCGGTTCGGAAATAGCCATCGGCGGTCATCACCTTGGCGGTTTCATCGGGGCGCTGCCAGTAGCCGGCCATGACCTGCGGGCCTTTGATGGCGATTTCGCCCGGCTGCCCCATGGGTACATCATTGCCATCGTCATCAATGATTTTCATGTACGTATTGGGCAACGGCACGCCGATGGTGCCGGTGAACGTGTCGCTGTTTGTGGGGTTGCAACTGGCAGAAGGCGACGTCTCAGACAATCCATAGCCTTCCACAACCGGGCAACCAGTCTTGCTCAACCACAATTTCGCAACCGCGCTTTGAACCGCCGTGCCGCCACCCAGGCTCACCCGCAAATGGCTCCAGTCCACCTTGTCGAAATCGGGGTGGTTTGCCAATCCCGCGAACAAGGTGTTGACCGCTGGGAAAGAGTGCACCTTGTACTTAGACAGCTCCTTGAGCACGCCAGCCAAGTCACGCGGATTCGGGATCAAAATGTTGCGCCACCCCATGCGCATCCCGAGCATCATGTTGATCGTGAAGGCAAAGATGTGATACAGCGGCAAAGCACAAACGCTCACCAACTGCTCGCCCGCTGGCATATCTTTAAGGGCTGGGGCATTCCAGGCCTCTGATTGCAATAAGTTGGCGGCCACATTGCGGTGCAGCAGCACTGCTCCTTTGGAGACCCCCGTCGTCCCACCGGTGTACTGTAGGACAGCGACGTCATCAGGCCCCAACGTTTGCCGGGTCCACTGCAGACGGCTGCCTCTGGAGAGTGCGTCATTGAATTTCACTGCTGACGGCAACGAAAACTCGGGCACGAGCTTTTTGACCTTGCGAACCACAGTGTTGACCAACAAGCCCTTGAGGTACCCCAAACGATCTCCCATCGATGCCAGGACGACATGCTTGACACCCGTTTGAGCCATACAGGCCTCGAGCGTGGCAGCAAAGTTTTCGATGATGACAATGGCTTTGGCCCCTGAGTCTTGCAATTGATGTTGCAACTCGCGGGCGGTGTAGAGAGGGTTGACGTTGACGACCACATAGCCTGCACGCAACACCGCCGCCACAGTGATGGGGTATTGCGGTACGTTGGGCATCATGATGGCGACCCGATCGCCTTTGTTTAAACCCAAGGATTGCAGGTAGGCGGCAAGCGCAGCCGAGGCCTCGTCGACCTGCGCAAACGTGAAGTCCTCTCCCATGTAGGAGTAGGCGACACGGCTGGCATATTTGGTCATGCCCAAATCCATGAGTTCAACCAGCGAGCTGAACTCATTGACCTCGATGTCCGCAGGCACTCCGTCAGGATAGGCGTTCAACCAAGGGCGTGCAGGCAATGAATCTGTCATGTGTTGTCTCCGTTATCGTTGTGTTTCGAGTTGCAAAGCTTACTCGAAATTGACACGGAGACAACCCACCTAGGGAATTCACTCAGTGGGGTTATTGGACCACCTGTTGGAGCAACCCTTGGCTGTAATGGCCTGCCATCACTGACAGGCTATGGCCCTTGATTTTGGCGGCTTGTCCCTCGCAGCCGAATTCCAGGTAGCGCTGGCGACAAACCGCCATGGCCGCCTCTCGAGCAGGCTTCAACCATTCGCGCGCGTCGAATTTTTCGGGGTTTTCCACCAAGAATTTGCGCACCGCTCCCGTCATCGCCAAACGAATGTCTGTGTCAATATTGATTTTGCGCACGCCGTACTTGATGGCTTCTTGGATCTCCTCGACCGGCACGCCGTAAGTTTCCTTCATCTGCCCCCCGTGCGTTCGAATGATTTCAAGCAGTTCCTGAGGAACGCTGCTGGAGCCGTGCATCACCAAATGGGTGTTGGGGATTCGGGCATGGATTTCCTTGACGCGGCTGATGGCCAGAATGTCACCCGTCGGTTTGCGCGAAAACTTGTATGCCCCATGACTGGTCCCAATCGCAATCGCCAAAGCGTCCAACTGCGTTGCCTTCACGAACTCCGCCGCCTGCTCAGGATCGGTCAACAACGCGTCATGATCGAGCTTGCCCACCGCGCCGATGCCGTCTTCCTCGCCAGCCTCACCGGTTTCGAGAGAGCCCAGACACCCCAGTTCTCCCTCGACGGTGACGCCCACTTTGTGCGCCAAGGCCACGACTTGCTGCGTGACGTCGATGTTGTATTCGAATGACGAAGGGGTTTTGCCGTCGGCTTCCAAGGAGCCGTCCATCATCACTGAGGAGAAGCCCAAATCAATCGCGCCTTGGCAGATGGCGGGCGTTTGTCCATGGTCCTGATGCATGACCAGCGGGATGTGCGGATATGCCTCCACCGCAGCTTGAATCAGGTGCTTGATGAAGCTCTCACCTGCGTATTTCCGCGCACCCGCACTCGCCTGCAGGATCACCGGCGCTCCGGTATCGTCGGCCGCCGCCATCACGGCTTGCACCTGCTCTAGGTTATTGACGTTGAAAGCGGGAATACCGTAGCCATTGGCTGCGGCGTGATCGAGCAGTTCGCGCATCGAAACGAGTGCCATATTGAGGTCCTTTGATTGAGGGAAGATAAAACAGCGCCAGTGGATATAAATTTGACATGTAACCACTTGGTAACTTTTGATTTTATCCAACCCAAACCGTCAAGCGCCTGACAGATCGGAATCTCGACCTCAGCACAAGCGACAACCGGCTGATATCGCCTCAACTAGAGTGACAATCTCCCAATTGAACACATTCAGAAAGTCCAAAATGGCGATTTGGCATGGCACCCCCAGCGTGCAAGACTTCATGGAACGCGCGCGGAATACCGCGATTTCGACGCTCGGTATTGAGCTGATTGAGATTGGCCCAGATTTTTTCAAGGCACGGATGCCTGTCGACCATCGCACCCAGCAACCGATGGGATTGCTGCACGGAGGCGTCTCTGTGGTGTTGGCCGAAACACTGGCGTCGATGGCCACTTTTGCCACGCTGGACCCCAACAAGCAGTGGTGTGCCGGTCAGGAAATCAACGCCAATCACCTGCGCGCGGTTCGTGAGGGATGGGTCATAGGCATCGCCCGACCGCTGCACCGGGGCGCCAGCAGTCAGGTATGGGAGGTTCACATCTCCAACGAGCGCGACCAGCTGGTGTGCGTCTCCCGCGTCACGATGGCCGTGTTGAACCGCCGTGATGCAACCTGATCGCTTCAGGCCAAGCACGCCGCGGATGTAACCGCTTCGTAACACGCCCGAAAGCAGGTGAGCGCTCGCGCCGATGCGAGCCCAGGGTCATCAGGCCACTCGGCACATTTTGAGCATATTGGTGCCGCCAGGAGAGCCCATTGGCTCGCCGCACGTGATGGCGTAAATGTCGCCAGACTGCACAATGCCGCGCGCCTTCAAGTGCTTCTCAGCATCACTCAACGCGGTGTCACGATCTGCGCTGGTGTCCATCAACAAAGGGCGAACGTTGCGGAACATAGCCATCCGGCGTTGGGCGCTGACGCGCGACGTGATGGCATAAATCGGCACAGGCACGTTGAACCGACTCATCCACAGCGCTGTTGA
>JBEAPX010000062.1:0-19411 GCA_041164205.1 Pseudomonadota bacterium | reverse complement strand
TGACGGCGCCGATGCCTCGGGATGCCCCCGTGATCAACATGACCTTTTGACTCATGGTGTGTCCTCTTTGTCCTCAGAACGCCTAAAACCCGCGCCCTCTTGCTTGGGTGATGTCCGTTGGTCTCTATTGTGCGCCACTCATCGAGTGCAAAGGAGCCCGTCCATACACGAAAGCGACTCGATTGCCAGAGCGGCGCGACGCCCTATGGATCGAAGCGGTCACCCTGACACTCGGTGGTGGGTGTCGCGCAGCCATCCTTGCTGTGCCACCATCAATTGACGTTTACGTAAACGTCAATTAAATTACCGCATCACTTTCATTTCTGCGCGCTGTCCACAGAAGGCCCGACCATGACTGACCTCTCCGCTGAATACCAAGCCCTTGCCAATTACCGCCCAACGCACAAAGTGCGCTTCGTCACTGCAGCCAGCTTGTTTGATGGGCATGACGCTGCCATCAACATCATGCGGCGCATCCTCCAAAGCATGGGCGCTGAAGTGATTCACTTGGGACACAACCGCAGCGTCGATGAGGTGGTGAACGCCGCGTTGCAAGAAGACGTGCAAGGCATCGCCATCAGCTCCTATCAGGGAGGGCACGTCGAATATTTCAAGTACATGGTTGATTTGCTGCGTGAGCGCGGTGGCGCGCACATTCAAGTCTTTGGCGGCGGCGGCGGCGTCATCGTTCCTGCAGAAATCAGGGAATTACAGGCTTACGGCGTCAGTCGCATCTACAGCCCAGAAGACGGTCAACGCATGGGTTTGGCAGGCATGATTGGCGAAATGATCATGCGCTGCGATCACGACCTCAGCGTGCACGCACCCAAACGCATCGATGCGATTCAAGGACAAAGTAGCACCCACTGGCGCGCGATGTCGCAGCTCATGACAGCGATTGAGAATCAGCAACTGGACGCGTCATTGCTGACAGAGTTGCGCACAGCGGCGGACTCGGTCAAAGCCCCCGTGATCGGCATCACCGGCACGGGTGGTGCGGGTAAGTCGTCGCTTACCGATGAGCTGGTGCGGCGCTTTCGTCTGGACCAAGACGACCGCTTGCGCATCGCGGTGCTGTCAATTGACCCATCGCGACGCAAGAGCGGTGGCGCACTGTTGGGAGACCGCATTCGCATGAATGCCATTGGACCCTGGCGCCGGACAGCCGAAGACGATGGGCAGCGGGTATTCATGCGGTCGTTGGCCACCAGAGATTTTGGCAGCGAGATCTCGCAAGCGTTGCCCGACATGATTGCGGCTTGTCAAGTCGCGGGCTTTGACCTCATCGTGGTGGAGACCAGTGGTATTGGTCAGGGTGATGCAGCGATCGTGCCGCACGTTGATATCCCGATGTACGTGATGACACCTGAGTTTGGGGCGGCCAGCCAGCTTGAAAAGATCGATATGCTGGACTTTGCTCAATTTGTTGCCATCAACAAATTCGACCGCAAAGGCGCTGCGGACGCCTTGCGTGATGTGGCGAAACAATACCAGCGCAACCACGAGCGCTTCACGGAGATGCCCGACGCGATGCCTGTGTTTGGGACCCAAGCGGCTCGTTTCAACGACGACGGTGTCACCGCGCTTTATCAGGCGCTGAAAGCGAAACTGCAAGCCAACGGACTGGCGCTCACTGCGGGCCGCCTACCCGCAGTGAGCGTGCGCTCGAGCACCAACCAAACCCCCATCGTGCCAGCATCACGCACCCGCTATCTCGCAGAGATTTCCGATACGGTGCGAGGCTACAAAGCCCGTGTGGCTCGCCAAGTCAAATTGGCCCGCGAAGCCCAACAATTGCGAGCGGCGGCTCGTATGTTGAGCGAAGGCAAGCCAGAGCGCGCGCGCGCCTCCGAGGTGAGCATTGAGCTTGCCATGGTAAGAGAGCAGCAGTTGGACAGCGATGCTCGCCAGTTGCTAGGCGGCTGGGACGATATGCAAGCGGCCTACGCCGGCGACGAGTTTGTGGTGAAGGTGCGTGACAAAGAAATTCGCACCGCCCTGACACACACCACTTTGTCCGGCAATGTGATCCGCAAAGTCGCCCTACCCAAGTACGAGGACGATGGCGAACGTCTCAAATGGCTGATGCTTGAAAACGTCCCCGGCGCTTACCCATACACCTCTGGCACCTTCGCTTTCAAGCGCGAAAACGAAGACCCCACCCGAATGTTTGCTGGGGAAGGTGACGCATTTCGCACCAACAAGCGGTTCAAACTGTTGTCGGAGGGGATGCCCGCTAAGCGCCTATCCACGGCATTCGATTCGGTCACTTTGTACGGCCACGACCCGGATCCTCGACCTGACGTGTACGGCAAGGTTGGCAACTCAGGCGTGTCAATCGCCACCATCGATGACATCAAGGTGCTGTATGACGGCTTTGATCTGTGCAGCCCAAGCACCAGCGTGTCGATGACAATCAACGGCCCCGCCCCCACGATCTTGGCCATGTTCATGAACGCGGCCATCGACCAGCAACTCGAGAAGTTCCGAGCAGAGCACCAACGTGAGCCCAACGAAGACGAGTACACCAAACTGCGCGCTTGGGTGCTCTCCAACGTGCGCGGCACTGTTCAAGCTGACATCCTCAAAGAGGACCAGGGGCAAAACACCTGCCTGTTCTCAACGGAATTTAGCCTCAAGGTCATGGGCGACATCGCCGAGTATTTCGTCGAGCATGATGTGCGCAACTTCTATTCCGTCTCGATTTCGGGCTATCACATTGCCGAGGCAGGTGCGAACCCCATCTCGCAATTGGCCTTCACGCTGTCCAACGGCTTCACCTTCGTAGAGGCCTATCTGGCGCGAGGTATGCACATCGATGACTTCGCGCCCAACTTGAGCTTCTTCTTCAGCAATGGCATGGATCCCGAGTACACGGTGTTAGGCCGAGTGGCGCGCCGCATCTGGGCCATCACCATGAAAGAAAAGTACGGAGCCAATGAGCGCAGTCAAAAGTTGAAGTACCACATCCAAACCAGCGGTCGCTCATTGCACGCGCAAGAAATTGCGTTCAATGACATTCGCACGACCTTACAAGCCTTGATTGCCATTTACGACAACTGCAACAGCCTGCACACCAACGCCTACGATGAGGCCATCACGACACCCACCGAAGAATCGGTTCGCCGCGCGATGGCCATTCAATTGATCATCAACCGGGAATGGGGCCTGGCCAAAAACGAAAACCCCAACCAAGGCGCCTTCATCATTGATGAACTGACCGAGTTGGTCGAAGAGGCCGTGTTAGCGGAATTCGAAAAAATCGCTGAGCGTGGTGGCGTCCTTGGGGCCATGGAAACGGGCTACCAACGCAGCAAAATCCAAGATGAGAGCATGCACTACGAAATGCTCAAGCACACGGGTGAGCACCCGATCATTGGTGTCAACACCTTCCGCAACCCGAACGGCGATCCCGTTCCCGAAAGCATTGAGTTGGCCCGTTCGACCGAAGAAGAGAAAAAGTCTCAGCTCGATCGCCTCAGAGCTTTCCATGCCACACACGCGAACGCATCAGAACAGATGATCGCGCGCCTTCAGCAGGCCGTGATCGATAACCAAAACGTGTTCGAAGTGTTGATGGATGCAGTGCGCGTGTGCTCACTGGGTCAAATCACCAACGCTTTGTTCGAGGTGGGTGGTCAGTACCGTCGAAGCATGTGAAGCAACCCACGCCTTCGTCGATTCGCCATTGGCGTCGACAAAGGGGGCGGGAATTATTGGCCTCGCAATGCCTCTTGCTCTTTCAACAAGTAGGTGTTGTAGGCGTTCATGCGATTGGCAAACTTGAACATCGGCACCTTGGACCAGGCCCCCCAATCGGTTTGTTCATAGGCCTCTTCAAAGGGCACCAGGTCTGCCGCGGCCTGCCCCATTTGGGTTCGCAAGTACAACAAATAGTCTCGCACCATCGCAATGTCTTTGCGCGGATTTGCCGACCATTTGCCGTGCCCGGGAACAACCGCAACAGCGTCATATTTCAAGAGCTGATCCAATGAGGTGACCCAGTGGCTTGAATCTGCCTTACCGACAAAGGGCAACCTGCCGCTGAAAATCAAATCTCCTGAAAACAGCACTTTTTTCTCTGGCACCCACACCGACAAATCATCTGGCGTATGCGCTGGGCCTACCGGATCGATGTGCACCTGCAGCCCTGCCAAATTCAATTGCACTGATTTGGATATCCACTGATCGGCCGCCACCAAACGTGTGTCGTCGTTCACCCATGGAGCCATGTCAACACGAGAAGCCTGTAGGCGTGTTTCAGCATCTGCCGACTGCAAATAGAGTTTGCCGCTCTCGTGCGCGATGATGGTCGCCCCCAGCGCTTTGAAGACTTGCAGGCCGTATACATGGTCGGCGTGATAGTGCGTCAATATCACGTGGGTGATGGGCAGCGAGGTGATTTTTTTGATTTCATCCACGTACCGCTGAGCGACCGCTGGCGAGCCAAGCGCGTCGACCACGACGACACCTTGGGGGCCAATGACAAAACCCGAATTGCTGATGAAATTTTGATTGCTGCTGTTGCCTAAAGCTGCCAAACCTTGCACGTAGTAGGCGCCTGGCGCAACTTGAATAGGGGTGACGTCAGGTAGATTCTGGGCTGATGCAGCGATCGCAGCCATCGGCCAAAGCCCCATCGCCATCGACAAAATGAACCCCATAGATCTGAGTTTGATTGAACGCGTCATGTTGAGCAGTCAGGTTACAGAGTGATTGAATCCTGAAATCATGCCACGGTTCGCCAGCCTTGGCTGATTCGAATGCGCTCGGGCGATCGCAGACCGTCGATGCCGGACCGTCCTGCGCGAGATGAAGCCAATGACCTATAGCTGATTCGCACACATTTGTCTCAGCTCGGTCTTGAGGACCTTGCCGTAATTGTTCTTGGGCAATTCGCTCACACGCACATACCGCTTAGGTCGTTTGAAACGGGCCAACTCATCCAAGCACTGTTGATCCAGCATGGCATCGGTGACCCCCGGCTCCGCGACCACAAAGGCCACGACGCTTTCGCCCCACTCGGGGTGACGCTCGCCGACCACGGCGGCCTCTTGCACCCCTTCCAGCTTCAACAGGACCTCTTCAATTTCTCGTGGGTAAATATTTGACCCTCCGCTGATGATCATGTCTTTGCTGCGGTCTTTCAGCGTGATGAATCCACTGTCATGCCAGCAACCCATGTCACCGGTCCACAGCCATCCGTTTCGAATGGCCAACTGCGTGGCATCGGGATTGCGCCAGTACCCCGCCATCACGCTGGGACCTTTCACCACCACCTCGCCGACCTCTTGCGCGTCCGCCCAAGACCCATCAGACCTGGCGATGCGCACTTGAACCGCCGACTGCGGCCACCCAATGGAGCCCACATACGATGCGTAGGAGGGATGCGCTGTGTCTGCCAAGGCTTTGCGGGAAAGCACCGTGCCCACCATGGGGGTTTCTCCCTGTCCGTAAATTTGGACAAACCGATCCCCCATCACCGCCAATGCGCGCTGAATGTCTGCGGCATACATCGGCGCGCCGCCATACACCAATGTCTTAAAGGCCGCTGCACATTGGGCTTGGCTCAGACCCTGTTGCACCGCATAGTCGACCAAGCGATTGATGATCGTGGGCGCTGCAAATGTGCTCATAGGACCCAAGGCCCACCCGAGCTGAAACATTTCGGCCGCATCGACGCCGCCAGACACGGGCACGACATGGCGGGCACCCGCCATCAGGTGTGGGATGGCATAGGTCCCTGCACCATGCGACATAGGCGCCGCATAAATGATGTGGTCGTGACCCGCCACGTGGTCGACGTCCACGAAATAAGTCAAGCCCATGGTTAACAAGTTCTGGTGCGTCAGCATCACCCCTTTGGGTCTGCCGGTGGTGCCGCTGGTATAGAACAACCATGCCAGATCGTCGAGTTGGCGTTCGCCAACTGGGACTTGCTCCCAATCTGCCACGCCGTCAAACCAGCCTTGCGCCTGGGCTTGCGACAAGTCCCATTGACAGACGCCTTCGCCCAATGGCTCCTCACAGACATCGGCACTGACAAAGGCCCATGTCGCTTGTGCATTGTCTGCAATCCATTGGGCCTCTTTCACGTGCAACTTCGCGTTCACAGGAACAACCACACCGCCCGCCCACCAAACGCCCCACATTAGCACCAGGTACATCGGGTGATTGCGCATGAACAACACGACTCGGTCCCCCGGTTGCAGCCCACCCTCGCGCAGCCGCTGGGCCACCGTGGCAGCTGCCTCAGCCCACTGCCGGTAGCTCATGAGCAGCTGGTGCCCCTCGTAGATGGCAGGCGCCTCTGGCTGACGCCTGGCTTGCTTGTGAAGTAACTCAACCATAGCCATATTGGAATTCCTTCATTCGTTAATTAGCCGCTGGGTGTTCTTGCACTAGGATGCCAGAACCACTCGCTCCCTTTGAAGCCTTAGGTGACAACAGGGTGTCTCGATACACAATCCAAGCTCATACCTGCAACTGCGACCCCATTCGACAGGACCCAACATGCAAGCTTTACTCCAATGGTTGATCACCCCGTTGCAACAGCTGAGTCGTGAGTTGCGATGGTCATACCTGCCACCTTTGATGGTGTACATGGCCGCTGGCGTGCAAGGTCTAACGGGGATTGTGGGTACGTTTTTCGTCAAAGAACACTTGGGTTTGTCAGCAGAGTTTTTGGCAGCATTGGGGTTTTGGGCAGGCATCCCTTGGGCACTCAAGATGCCCATCGGCCATTTGATCGACGTCCTTTGGCGCTTTAAGTCTGGGTTCATCCTCTTGGGCGCGGCACTGATCGCGGCCAGCTTACTGATCATGTCAGGCCTGATCTCCGATCCAGCGACGATGGCGGCGATCATGCCGATCCAGACTTGGTTCGTGTTGGCCACCGTGCTGAGCCCCATCGGTTACGTCTTGCAAGACGCCACCGCCGACGCCATGACCGTGGAGGCGGTTCCTCACCGCGACGACCGGGGCGAGCCGATCGATCCCACTGAACTCAAGCGGATGCACACCACGATGCAAACGCTGGGTCGGGTTGCCATCATTGGAGGCACAGTCGTGGTGGCGCTGCTGAACCTGTGGGTATTCGCCGACGCAGCGAGCATGGACGAAGCCACGAAGACCGCGACCTATCGGAACGTCTACTTGATGGCACTGGTGATTCCAGCCCTATCGCTGAGTGGGCTCGCAGTGGCCCGCTGGCAGCGTACGCAACGCCTGCGTGCCCATCTGCAACAGGGCCTGAGTCAAGCCGAAGCGGCATCTCTTGTGCTGACCCCCATCGAAGTCACCTCTCCCAACGTCGGTTTGCTGGTTGGCAGTTTGGTGTTCGTTGCGTTCACCCTGGCGGTGGGGTTGTCGGACTGGAAATACAGCCAAGAGCTCATTTTCGTGGGCTCTATGGCGATCATCACTTTCTTGATGTCTCGACTCGTCAGAGAGCTAGAACCGCGCGCGCGCCACACCTTGGTCGGGACTGCGTTGGTGATTTTTATGTTTCGAGCAACCCCAAGCCCAGGTCCTGGCGTGTCGTGGTGGACCATCGATGTCTTGGGGTTTGATCAGGGATTTTTCTCAGTGCTCTCGCTGGTCGGCAGTGCTTTGACCTTGGTTGGCATGTTTGTCTTTCGACGCTTCATGGCGGAAAAATCGATATTTGATGTGGTCATCTTTCTGACGCTGGCCGGCACCATCCTCGGCCTGCCGACTCTGGGCATGAGTCTAGGTTTGCACGAGTGGACCGCCGCACACACAGGAGGCGTGGTCGACGCCCGGTTTATCGCACTGGTGGACACCGCCCTGGAATCGCCACTGGGCCAAATCAGCATGATTCCTATGTTGGCATGGATTGCCAATTCGGCACCCTCGCACCTAAAGGCGACTTATTTTGCTGTCATGGCCAGCTTCACCAACTTGGCCCTGTCCGCAGCGCAGTTGGGCACCAAATACCTGAACCAACTGTTCACCATCACAAGAGAGGTCAAAGACAGAGCCTCTGGCACGGTTCAAGTGTCTGCCAACTATGACGACCTCACCCCATTGCTGCTGTGCGCATTGGCGCTGGGGCTGATATTGCCGCTCAGTGCGATTGCTGTGGCGCGTTGGCGGCGCTGGGACGGTGTCTGAAGTCATCCCTCAGCATTTGGCACAATCACCAATCAGTCGATTTCACCCCCTAGCATCAGACAAGGAGTCACCCAGTGAATAGCATTCAAACCGTCGGTATCGTGGGCGCAGGCACCATGGGCAATGGCATCGCACAAGCGTGTGCAGTCTCTGGCATTCAAGCCATCATGGTCGACATCAGCGACGCCGCCGTTGCCAAAGGCTTGGCAACGATCGACAAAAGCCTAGATCGGTTGGTATCGAAAGAAAAAATCAGCGAAGCCGACAAATCGGCTGCCTTGTCTCGCATCCAAACCAGCACGGATTACGCGGCGTTGCAAGGCGCCCAGTTGGTGATTGAGGCAGCCACTGAGAACGAGGCCCTCAAGGTCAAGATCCTGCAGCAACTCGATGGTATGTTGGCGCCAGAAGTGATTGTGGCGACCAATACCAGCTCGATTTCCATCACCAAATTGGCGGCGGCCACGCAGCGGGCAGATCGCTTCATCGGGATGCACTTCTTCAACCCGGTCCCCATGATGGCGTTGGTAGAGATCATCCGCGGCCTTCAAACCAGCGATGAGACCCACGACGCGGTCAAGGCACTGGCTGAGGCCTTGGGCAAGACGCCAATCACTGTGAAAAACGCGCCGGGATTTGTTGTCAACCGCATTTTGGTGCCGATGATCAACGAAGCGTTTTTTGTCTTGGCGGAGGGTTTAGCGACGCCGGACGACATCGATGCTGGCATGAAGCTGGGTTGCAACCACCCCATCGGCCCGTTGGCGTTGGCTGACATGATTGGGCTGGACGTCTGCTTGGCAGTGATGGACGTCTATTTCGCTGAGTTCAACGACAGCAAGTATCGCCCTTGCCCGCTCCTCAAAGAGATGGTGGCGGCCGGTTACCTGGGCCGCAAGACCGGCCGAGGCGTTTACCACTACTGAGCGCAACTGCGCCCCAACCCAAAAAGGCTCCTTCAGGAGCCTTTTTTTCTGATCTCATTCAGTCGATCAGGCGTCGACAGCCTCAAAGTGTTCCACCACCGGCGGCTGCAGAAAGAACGGCCCGACGATTCCTCGCCAAGCCACAAAAGCATCCGACCCCCGAAAAGCCACGGTGTGGTCTTCGAGCGTCTCCCAACGAATCAGCAACACGTAGCGCCCTGGGGTTTCGATGCAGCGCTGTACTTGGTGACCGATATAGCCTTTGGCGTGTCCAATCACGGTCGCTACCCCGCGCGCAATGACCTGCTCAAAATCGGCGGCGCGGGCTGGGTCGATGCGAATATCTGCGTGTTCCAAAATCATGCTGTGCTCCTGTGGAATCAGTTCCGATCATAGCCACACGGCATTGACTTGGAACCATCGAGAGGTCAAACGGGTGACGCACGACATCGCTAATATGTGGGGATGAACACATTTGATTTCGACTTATTCGTGGTGGGCGGTGGCAGCGGTGGCGTGCGCGCGGCACGTATGGCCGCAGCAAGAGGAGCCAGAGTTGCCATGGCAGAGGTGCTGGGCATCGATGGCCTGGGCGGCACTTGCGTGAACGTCGGCTGCATCCCGAAGAAACTCTACAGTTACGCCGCACATTACGCAGAGGCATTCGAAGAATCGCACGGCTTCGGCTGGGAAGGCGATGCGCCCAGCCTGAACTGGCAAACCCTCAAGACCCGTCGAGCGGCCGAGATTGGCCGCCTCAATGGCATTTACGATCAAATGCTCAGGCAGTCAGGCGTGGTCACGGTGAATGGCTTTGCGACACTCATCGATGCCCACCGGATTCGAGTCAACATCCTCAATGCCGATGGCTCGCCGGGCCACCAGGAGTTCAGTGCAGCGCATATTCTGCTGGCCCCCGGTGGCACCCCCTTTGTTCCGCACTTCAAAGGGCGAGAGCACGTCATCACATCCAACGACATCTTTGATTTACCCGAGTTCCCGGCCCGTTTGCTTGTGGTCGGGGGCGGGTACATCGCCTGTGAATTTGCCTCGATCTTCAACGGGATGGGTGCCCAGGTCACTCAGCTCTACCGAGGGGAACAAGTCCTGCGCGGCTTTGACCATGAGATTCGCCATTTCATCGCCCAAGAAATGTCCAAAGCCGGCGTCGACCTGCGCCTGCAGTCCGATGTAGTGGCTGTGCACCAAGCAGCGGATGGACTGCACGTCGAGCTGTCCGGCGGGCATTCCGTGGTGGTGGACACCGTGCTCTATGCCACCGGTCGCGTCCCCAATGTCGACGGCTTAGGCCTGGAACGCGTGGGTATTGCACAAGGCTCGGGACAAGCCATTGCCGTCAATGAGCACTTCCAAACCAATGTGCCGCACATCTATGCGGTTGGCGACGTGATTAACCGAGTGCAACTGACACCCGTCGCATTGGCCGAAGCCATGGTCGTGGTGGACCATATTTTTGGCCCAGAGCCTGATCGCCAGCCGCGTTCGATCAGCTACGACAACATTCCAACTGCGGTCTTCACTCACCCCAACATCGGAACGGTTGGCTTAAGTGAAGCCCAAGCGCGAGAGCAGTTCGACCACATCAAGATTTACAGAAGTGAATTTCGGGCACTCAAACACACGCTATCTGGCAGCACCGAGCGCACATTGATGAAACTGGTGGTGGATGCAGACTCAGACCGTGTGCTCGGCCTGCATATGGTGGGAGCTGACGCGGGTGAAATCATCCAGGGATTTGCGGTGGCGATCCAATGTGGCGCCACCAAAGCCCAGTTTGATCGCACCATCGGCATCCACCCCACTGCGGCGGAGGAGTTTGTCACCATGCGTGTGGCGGCTTCGTCATGAACGCTTCGGTCTCATACCACCACACCGCACCGAGTGCGCTGGCCGCCGTGCAGGCCATTTACGGCGAGTCTGTCGATGCATTGAGGCGAGGGCTGCAAACCTTTGTTCAATCGCCCGAGGTGCCCCCCCACCCAGAGCGGATTCGCGCCTATTACCCCTATGTGAAGTTGGTCACGCAAAGCGTTGCGACGTCCCACCTGGCAAACAAGAGTGTGTCTTACGGGTTTGTGAGCGGTGCAGGCACTTTTCAGACGACGCTCACGCGCCCTGATTTATTCAGACATTACTACCGCGCGCAATTTGAGTTGCTGCTGCAAAACCACGGGGTCGCGTTGGAGGTGGGCCTCAGTGAAACGCCCATTCCCGTGCACTTTTCGCTGGCCGAAAACGACCACATTGAAGGCCAGCTCCGGGCCGAACACCGACAACGGCTGGCTGACGTATTTGATCTGCCTGACCTGACCTCAGTGGACGACGTCATTGCCAACGGCGACGTCGAATTGTGGGGCGAGGATGTGCAACCTTTGGCGTTGTTCACGGCACCTCGAGTCGATTACTCGCTGCACAGACTGCGCCATTACACCGGAACATCACCGGGTGCGTTTCAGAACTTTGTGCTGCTGACCAATTACCAGTTTTACATCGACGAATTCATTGCATTGGGCAAGTCAGAAATGGCCAACCCCAACAGCGAATACATCGCGTTCATCGAGCCTGGCAATGTCCTGACTCTGCGTGAGGGGCTGTCAGAGGATGACCGCGTGCTGGCCACCGAAGCGGTGAATGGACACGCGGGCGAAGCTCCGGCGCGCCTCCCCCAAATGCCAGCTTTTCACTTGGTGCGAGCCGATCGCTCGGGCATCTCAATGGTGAACATTGGCGTGGGGCCCAGCAACGCCAAGACGATGACAGATCACATCGCGGTTTTGCGTCCCCACGCGTGGGTGATGCTGGGACACTGCGCGGGACTGCGCAACTCGCAGGCCTTGGGCGACTACGTTCTCGCCCACGCTTATGTCCGTGAAGACCACGTCTTGGATGAGGAATTGCCACTGTGGGTTCCTATTCCTGCCTTGGCTGAAGTGCAAGTTGCACTCAGTCAAGCCGTCCAAGAAATCACGCAATTCACGGGCTCAGATTTGAAACAAGTGCTTCGCACCGGCACGGTTGCAAGCACCGATAACCGCAACTGGGAGTTGCTGCCATTCACTGGTGAGCGCAGCACGCCTGCCAAGCGTTTCTCACAGTCGCGCGCCATTGCATTGGATATGGAGAGCGCAACCATCGCGGCCAATGGTTTTCGGTTCCGCGTTCCCTACGGAACGCTGTTGTGCGTGAGTGATAAGCCTTTGCACGGGGAAATCAAGCTGCCCGGTATGGCCAACCACTTTTACAAAGAGCGGGTGAATCAACACCTTTTGATTGGCATCCGTGCCCTGGAAATCTTGCGCCGCACTGGTGAAGGTTTGCACAGCCGAAAGCTGCGCAGCTTCAATGAGGTGGCCTTTCAGTGAGCGCTCGGCACAATCTGAAGGGGGCGCTCTACCTCTGCCTCGCCATGGGCGCATTTGGGGTTCTCGACGCTTGCATCAAAATCCTCAGTGCTCACTATTCGTCGATGCAAGTGGTGACTCTGCGGGGGCTCTCCAGCCTGCCACTCGCTTTGATTTGGGTGATGTGGCGGGGTACTTTTTCCAGCCTGTTTCGTGTGCGTTGGCGCCTTCACGTGGTGCGAGGCTTGCTAGGCATCGTCATGATTTGGTCGCTCAGCCAAGGGCTACGAGCGCTTCCTATGACTCAGGTCTATGCGATCTTTTTCACCGCGCCGTTGATGATGGCGGTGTTGAGTGGACCTATTCTTGGCGAAAAAGCACACGCTTCGCATTGGGTCGCCTTGGCTCTTGGCCTCGCAGGCGTTCTGATCGCCATGCGGCCTCAAAATGCAGGCTGGCTGAGTTGGGCCGCGCTGGCCGTGATGCTGACAGCGCTGAGTTACTCGTTATCGAACTTGATCAGCCGGCTGCTCTCAAGAACGGACAGCGTCGAAAGCCAAGTGGTCTGGATGCTGGTCGCCCTGGCTGGTGGATCGGCGCTGTTTTCGGTTGGCACTTGGCAACCGGTGCGCGCAGAGGATTATTTGCCGTTGGCGTTGCTGGCATCGATGGGGTTGGTCGGCCAGATTGCGATCACTCAAGCATTCAAATGGGGGCAGCCATCGGCCATCGCGCCATTTGAATACACCGCATTGCTGTGGAGCATTTCACTGGATATCGCGATTTGGGCGCAATGGCCAGACGCCGCGACGTTGGCTGGGGCAAGTGTGATCGCAGCCAGTGGGTTGTGGCTGCTCAAACAAGAACGTCGGCAGGCCAAACTCTTGGCAGAGCCACCCGCGCATTGAACGTGTCAGTGGTGCAGCCATTGAGGCTCGCACGGCGAGCCGCTGAAACGCGTGGAGATGACGCAGGGCCCGGGAATCAGTTCACCGAGGCCATGTTTTGGCCCATTCGGATGGAGGCACCGGGTACCCAGCCAGCCTCAAACGCCAAAGCCGATGGCCCCCACAGCATCACCACAGTGGAACCCAACAAAAAACGTCCCATTTCATCGCCTCTCGCGAGCCGCACAGCGCCCTTGGCGTAATGCCAATGGTGCACCTGCGGGCGACGCGGTGGATGAACGACACCGTGCCACACCGTTTGAACGCTGCCAACGATGGTGGCACCCACCAGCACCATGGCCATGGGGCCGTGTTCTGTGTCAAATTCGCAGACCACTCGCTCATTGCGGGCAAACAAACCTGGCACTGCCGCCGCGGTCGCGGGGTTCACAGAGAATAAATCGCCTGGCACGTAAATCATGCGCTTGAGCTCACCCGCGCAGGGCATATGGATGCGATGGTAGTCCTTGGGACTCAAGTACAAAGTCGCGAAATGGCCGCCTAAGTAGGGCTTGTCACCGTCGACGTCCCCCCCAAGCAGCGCTTGAGCGGTATAGGTGTGGCCTTTGGCTTGCACCAATTCGCCACCTTGCAGAGCACCGAGTTGGCTGATCGCCCCATCCACAGGCGACACCCAGGTGCTGTTCCCCAAAGGACGGGCCCCCACCCTCAGTGGGCGCGTGAAAAAGTCATTGAACGTGGCATAAGCGGCGATGGCCGGTTCTGCGGCTTCTGACATATCGACGCCATAGCGGCGGACAAACCAACGGATCGCGGCTGTGGTCCAGCGCCCCCCGTGGGCTGCAGCCATGCGCCCCACGCGCTCCGTGAGGGCCCGCTTTGGAATGATGTATTGAATCCACACGGCCATAGTCGATTGCTCCTGCTTGAAGGCCTCGATTGTAGGGAACCTCCACACGGGGGTAGCCACCCAGCTGGAGCATGGTGCGTGCCGCCGTGCCGATCTGAAATCGGTTGGAGATCCCTCCTGCGCCAGCAGCTGAGACGCCCGCATAGGGATCCAGTCATTCATTAGTACTCATCATGCGCGCAACCCACCCATCGATGGGCACCTGACAAGTGCCTTGATCGAGCCCATGCCGTGCTGTGAAAAATCAGTAGTTACCCTAGGTTTCATGGGGACTTGGCACTCCTGTATTGAGAGTGCTAATATTGTTCTATGGACTTCAACATCAGGAGCCAAGAAATGAATGCATTGACCACCTTGTCGAATCGCTCGGTATCCACCACCCAAAGCTGGGGGCTTTTGCCACCCTTGGGGAATTTGGACGCCTATGTTTCTGCCGTTCAAAACATGCCGATGCTGAGTGTCGAAGAGGAACAACGCTTGGCCAGAGAGCTGCGTGACACAGGGAATTTAGAAGCCGCCAGCCGCTTGGTGATGTCGCACCTGCGCTTGGTGGTGTCCGTCTCGAGGCAATATTTGGGCTACGGCTTGCCTCACGGAGATCTGATTCAAGAAGGCAATGTCGGCTTAATGAAAGCGGTTCGGCGCTTTGACCCCGAGCAAGGCGTTCGCCTGGTGAGCTACGCGTTGCATTGGATCAAGGCTGAAATTCACGAATACATTCTGCGCAACTGGCGCATGGTCAAAGTGGCCACCACCAAAGCGCAACGCAAGTTGTTTTTTAATTTGCGCTCGCTCAAGCAGGGGTTCCAATCCGAAGAAACCGGTGCAGAGCGCGCCACCTTGAACAGCACCGAAGTCGAAGAGGTCGCCCAGGCACTGAACGTCAAAGTCGAAGAGGTCAGAGAGATGGAAACCCGCCTCATGGGTGGCGACGTGCTTTTAGACCCCACGCCGATCGACGCTGAGGGCGAAGCTTTTGGACCGATTGCGTACTTGGCCGACCCACACGCCGAACCCACGCAAGTGCTCGAAGCAAGAGAGCGAGAGCATATGGCCAGTGACGGGGTGGCTGCTGCGCTGGCCACATTGGACGAGCGCTCACGCCACATCGTGACCGAGCGTTGGCTCAACGTGAACGACGATGGCTCGGGTGGCAAAACCCTGCACGAGTTGGCTGCAGAGTATGGTGTGAGCGCCGAGCGTGTGCGTCAAATCGAAGTGGCGGCGATGAAGAAAATGAAACAGGCGTTGCAGGCGGCCTGAGCGCTGCGGTGCACCCATTGATTCGACCACTGGATCGGTCTCACGAAAAAACCGCGCATGGCGCGGTTTTTTTCTGGCCCTTCCACTGGAGTCAAGCCAAGCGGTGGCATTCCTCGAGATGACTCACCGCCACTGCCAAGCAATGGCTTTGGCCTGGTCCCATAGGCCTCCTGACATCGAAGCGCCCAACTGTTTCACCAAACGCTCTTGCAAGTCCTCTTGCAGGGTGTAGTCCACAACGTCTTCTGCTTTCACGACCTCACGAGCGACGTAGTCCAACGAGCCAAAATCGTCGGCCAGTCCCAGCTCTACAGCTCTCTCGCCCGTCCAAAACAGACCACTGAACAACTCAGCCGTGCCTCCGAGGCGCTCGCCGCGCCCGCGCTTCACCGCGTCGATGAACTGCTGGTGAATGGACTCCAACAGCGCTTTGGCGTGCTTCTTTTGAGCCGGTGTTTGGGGACTAAATGGATCTAAAAATCCCTTGTTTTCACCCGCTGTTAACAACCGGCGCTCGATGCCCAACTTATCCATCAATTGGGTGAAACCGAATCCATCCATCAGCACACCAATGCTCCCGACCACGCTTGCCTTGTTGACAAAGATCTCATCGGTTGCGGCGGCCATGTAATAGGCTGCAGAGGCACACATCTCCTCCACCACCGCATAAATCGGCTTGCCATGCAACGCCTTGAGTCGCATCACCTCGTCAAACACCATGTTGGCTTGCACCGGGCTGCCGCCAGGGCTATTGAACAACAGCACCACAGCCTCGGAGTTGGGTGCTTCGAAGGCATCCCTCAGGCCTTGGATGATGTTCTCCGCTGAGTTGGGGCCACCACTTTGAATGCTGCCATCGACCACAACGACGGCCGTGTGCGATCCCGCCACGGTCGGGTGCCGCTGCGTTTGCCCCCAGCCCCAAAAGAATATCGCGGTCAGCACAGCCAGGAAAAGCAGTGTCTTAAACACGCGCCAACGCCGCGCCGATCGCCGCTCACGCTGGTGCTCTTGCAACAGCGACTTCAAAGTGTCCCTCTCCCACGAACTGGCCTGAGATGAGGCGTCAATTGGTTCCATACACATCCATCAAAATTCAACTGCTTCTAAATTGTGGGCAGTCTGCCAATACACCACCCCGTCTTGCTCTGTGCAGAGGATCGGGATCAACGCTTTACCAACACACGGGCCCGCCACACAATGGCCATTTGATGGCTCAAACAAAGCACCATGCGTTGCACACATCAGCCATCGACCCGATTCATCGAAGAATTGACCTGGGCGCCAATCCATTTCCATAGCGACGTGCGCACATCGATTGACATATGCCGCCACCGAACCCTTGTATCGAACGGCAAACCCCAAACAAGTCTGTCCGCCGTATCGAATATCGAACAGCACGGCTCGCCCGGCCTCATGCAGGTCTGTTGAAGCGCACAAAGGTTGCCAACTGGAGTCCAACATGACCGCGCTACCGCTTCACTTTCAGGCGTGTTGAAGCAACCATTCGCGAAGCTCTTTCACCGAATGGACCACCGCTTGCGCTGGCTCCGCACGCAATAGTTCCTGGGAGTGGGCACCATAGCTCACCCCCAAACCAGCGCACGAGGCATTGGCTGCCATTCGCAAATCGTGGCTGGTGTCACCAATCATGAGCGTCCGCTCCGGCGGCACATCAAACTCCTCCATGAGCTCGTGCAACATGGTTGGATCGGGCTTTCCCCGCGTCTCATCCGCAGTACGCGACCCGTGAAACTTGCCCCGCAATTCCACCGCCTGCAAGGCTTCATTCAACCCAGAGCGAGACTTGCCTGTCGCGACCACCAAGGTATGGCCCCGATCACGGAGGACATCAAGCAAATCCAGCACGCCATCGAACAACTGAACCTGAAACATTTCACGCGCAAAATGATGGCGATACCGATCACCCAGCGCGGGGTACTGCTCCGGACGAAGCGCTGGTGCCACGTGTTCTAACGCGTGCTTGAGGCCCAAACCGATGACGTAAGAGGCGCGCTCGTGGCTTGGGGTTTCGCCAGTCACATCAAACACCGCCGCCTGAATGGCTCGCGTGATCGCCGCCGTGGAATCCCAAAGCGTGCCGTCCCAATCGAACGCGATCAGGTCATACGTATTGCCCATCTGGTCAGCCTTTCATGGCGGGAATCGAAGTTCCCTCAAAGGCCATATTGTCGCGCAGTTCACCAACCCAGCCAGCGGCATGGGTTTGGCGACAGCACCATCCAATCAGGCTTTGGCGAGCTCAGCGCGCATGGCATCGATCACCGTGCGGTAGTCGGCCTGCCCGAAAATCGCACTGCCAGCCACGAATGTGTCGGCGCCGGCACTCGCCACGCGAGCAATGTTGTCCACTTTGATTCCGCCGTCGACTTCCAGCCGGATGTCTTTTCCGCTGGCTTCGATGCGACGACGAGCATCCTCGATTTTGCGCAGTGCGGAATCAATGAAGCTTTGGCCACCAAAGCCCGGGTTGACGCTCATGATCAGAATCAAGTCGATGTCATCGATCAACCAGTCCAGCACATCCAAAGGCTCGGCTGGATTGAAGGTCAACCCCACCTGGCAGCCTGCCGCTTTGATCGCCTGCACCGAACGATGGACGTGCCCGCTGGCATCCGGGTGAAAACTGATCAAGTCCGCACCTGCCTTGGCAAAGGCCTCCGCCAACGCGTCAACGGGTTGCACCATCAGGTGCACGTCAATCGGTACGGCTTGCCCCTGAGGCGTCACCGCGTGGGGCTTGAGCGCCTGGCAAACCATTGGGCCAAACGTGAGGTTAGGGACGTAATGGTTGTCCATCACATCGAAATGGATCCAGTCCGCGCCATCGGCAATGACTTGACGCACCTCATCGCCCAGTTTGGCGAAATCAGCAGACAAAATCGAAGGGGCGATGCGGAAGGTTTTCGTGCTCATGACAAGTGCTCTGCAGGTTGAATCCGTGGAGGAAAAGGTTTGGATATAAGCGAACGATTATGCTTGAACCGCCAACTGCTGACAAACGCTCAGATGCGACCAGTATCATCTCGGAAACAACGTGGCCCATCTGGCAACCCTTCACCAAGCACATGAACGAATTTGAAGCCATCCGGTCATTTTTTGAATGGCCCACCGCCCACACCGTGCTCGGTGTCGGTGACGATGCGGCACTGTGCGCGGTACCTGAGGGTCAGGCACTGGCCATCTCCAGCGACATGTTGGTCGAGGGGCGCCATTTTTTTGCCGATGTCGACCCTGAATCGCTAGGCCACAAAGCCTTGGCAGTGAACTTGAGCGACATGGCCGCCATGGGCGCTGAACCCAAACATTTCACGCTGGCTCTGGCCTTGCCGGCTATGGACACCCACTGGCTTGAACGGTTTGCCGCCGGATTGAAGAAAACGGCGGACGCGTTTCACTGCGATTTGATCGGAGGCGACACCACCGCCGGACCGTTAAACATTGCCATCACCGTGCTGGGCCATGTCCCCCACGGACAGGCCCTTCGCCGTTCTGGCGCACAAGCCGGTGACGACATTTACGTGAGTGGTGCGTTGGGCGCCGCCCGCCTGGCACTTTGGCACCGCGCTCAGCGGCTCGGCGCACCGCTGTCTGCGCCATGCGGGATCGACGCCGCCCGGGCGATGGACTGGCCCACACCCCGGGTCGCCCTCGGCTTGGCCTTGCGTGGCGTGGCCAGCGCCGCCATGGATTTGAGCGATGGGCTTGCTGGAGATCTTCGCCACTTGGCACAAGCCAGCCAATGTGATGCCACGGTCTCGATCGAGCAAATCCCTGTGGCGCCTTGTTTGGCAGGTGTTCAAGAGATCAACGCTCCTGTGTTCGCGGCTCAGGGTGGAGACGACTACGAGTTGCTCTTTACGGCGCCTTCGACGCACAGAGCGC
>JBEAPX010000061.1:0-35863 GCA_041164205.1 Pseudomonadota bacterium | reverse complement strand
CCCTCCACGCTTTGATTCGGCACTTTCTGATTGAGTACGAGCAAAGCGCGACCAGGCACGTGGCCTTGCTGAATGACACCAAATTTTTAGCCCCTGCCCAGCGGGATGTGATTTTGGATCGACAGCGCAACGTGGTGTCGGCTTTCACCCGATTTCTCCAACGCGCCTATGGCAGCCGCATGAACGCCGACAACGCCACCCCTATCACCATGATGCTTTTTGGCATGATGAATTGGACGTTCACCTGGCTCAAGGCCGGCGGTCCACTGAGCTACGCACAATTTGCGGATGAAGTCATCCAGCTGCTTGAACGCGGGATGCAAACCAACGCCTAAAACCAAGCCAATGCCATCCTCAGGCGGCCGGTTTGCCTGCGTGGGACCGAGCGATTCGACCTGAGGCAAGCCCTTATCTAAATTAGAATCTGACTCAGCTCCACACACCGCCAAGGCGGGCACATCCATTGAGCCATCCAACCAAGCCAGTGCCATGACAACCAGACCACCGCAGCCGCTCCAAGTCGCCATCATGGCCGCTGGCAAAGGGACCCGCATGAAAAGCACCAAACCCAAGGTCTTGCAAACCTTGGCGGGTCTTCCGCTGCTGGATCACGTCATCGCCACTGCCCAACGTTTGAACGCAAGCCGAACGGTGGTCATCACTGGTCACCAGGCCGAGTCTGTGGAGTCCGCCGTGCGCGCGACCTGGCAAGACAAGGCCAAGGTCGAGTTTGCACTGCAAATGCCGCAATTGGGGACCGGTCATGCCATGCAGCAAGCCGCACACCTGTTGGACGACGATGCCACCGTGCTGGTCCTCTCTGGGGATGTGCCTCTCACCGAAACCCACACACTCGAGCGACTGATCCAAGCCAGCGAAGGCCAACACCTTGCGTTGCTGAGTGTGCATTTGGCAGACCCCAGCGGTTATGGCCGCATCGTGCGCAGCCCATCCGGCGCGGTGGAGGCCATTGTTGAGCACAAGGATGCCAGCGAAGCCCAACGCCAAATCGGCGAGGTGTACTCGGGCATCATGGCGGCACCTGCGCGCGCGCTCAAGTCATGGCTGCTCAGACTCAACAATCACAATGCACAGCAAGAGTATTACCTCACGGACGTCGTGACGCTGGCACTGCAAGATGGCGTGCAGGTGATGGCTGTGACCACCGATGACCCCATGCAAGTCGAGGGCGTCAACAGCCCCAGGCAATTGGCCGCGCTTGAGCGGGTGTTCCAACTGCGCCAAGCCAACAAACTCATGGATGCCGGCGTGCGACTTGCCGACCCCAGCCGCGTCGATGTGCGGGGCGAGCTGGTCTGCGGACAAGACGTCGAGATCGACGTCAATTGTGTGTTCAGTGGACGCGTCGAACTTGGCAACAACGTGCGCATTGGTGCCCACTGTGTGCTATCGGACTGCACGCTGGCCGATGGGGTGCAGGTCCATCCTTTCACCCACATTGACGGTCAAAACCAAGCCATCCCAATCGGTGCAGGGAGCCTGATTGGACCATTCGCTCGCTTGCGCCCGGGCGCCAAACTGGGCCAAGACGTACACATTGGCAACTTTGTCGAAGTCAAAAATTCAACACTCGCCGATGGCGCCAAAGCCAACCACCTGGCCTACCTCGGTGACGCTGTGGTGGGCGAGCGCGTCAATTACGGTGCCGGCAGCATCACAGCAAATTACGATGGCGCCAACAAACACAAAACCACCATCCAAGCCGATGTCCACGTGGGCAGCAACTGCGTGTTGGTCGCACCCGTCACCATTGGCGCGGGCGGCACCATAGGCGCTGGTTCAACCATCACCAAAGACACCCCTGAGAACGCCCTGTCGGTGACCCGAGCCAAACAATTGAGCGTCGACAACTGGGCACGCCCCGTCAAGAAAAAAACGTCCTGACCTCGCGTTTTGGCAACTGAACCCAACTGCACCCAGCCCAAACCAAGCTGACCCTCAACGGGTTGTGTGGCCCTAGCGGAGATGGGCGCCAAAGCACCAATCGCCTCATTCGCTGCGACAGCCCGTAACGCTCAACGCTTAACAGGGGTCGCAGGATCAACGCTGCTTCCGACCACGCTGATGCAGTTACTCCACCGTGACACTCTTAGCCAAGTTGCGAGGTTTATCGACGTCCGTTCCCCGAGCACAGGCTGTGTGATAAGCCAAAAGCTGCAGCGCAACGACGTGCAAGATTGGACTCAAGACGCCGTAGTGCTCGGGCATCCGAATGACATTCACACCCTCACTGGCTTGGATTTGACTGTCACCGTCTGCCAAGACATACAGCACGCCGCCACGGGCGCGCACCTCTTGCATGTTGCTCTTGAGCTTTTCAATCAGCTCATCGTTGGGCGCAACAGTGACGACGGGCATCGCGTCGGTGACCAGCGCCAAAGGGCCGTGCTTGAGCTCGCCAGCAGGGTAGGCTTCAGCATGGATATAGCTGATTTCTTTGAGCTTGAGCGCGCCTTCCAAGGCGATGGGGTAATGCCGCCCGCGCCCCAAGAACAAGGCGTTCTCTTTCGGGGCAAAAGCTTCTGCCCATGCCATGACTTGTGGCTCCAGTGCCAACACCGACTGCAGCGCCACTGGCAAGTGGCGCATCTCTTCTAAGTACTCGGCCTCCTTCGTCGCCGTCAATCGGCCTTTGGCCTTGGCCAGAGTCAGCGTCAACAAAAAGAGCGCCGCCAATTGCGTCGTGAAAGCTTTGGTCGAAGCGACGCCGATCTCTACCCCTGCTCGCGTCACATAGGCGAGCGCACACTCACGCACCATGGCGGACGTTGCCACGTTGCATATCGTCAGGGTGTGTTGCATACCCAATGACTGGGCGTGCCGCAACGCAGACAGCGTGTCTGCGGTCTCGCCGCTTTGACTGATGGTCACAACCAAGGCGTTGGGCTGAGGCACGCTGGTGCGGTAGCGGTATTCGCTGGCGATCTCGACATCTGTCGGAATTCCGGCGATGGCTTCGATCCAATATTTGGCGACACACCCACTGTAATAGCTGGTGCCACACGCCAAAATCAGCACACGGTCAATGGTGTCAAAGGTGCGCTCGGCAAGCGTTGCATCTGCATTTTGAGGGCCGCTGAACAAACTCGCCTCGATGCCCTGCACCCCTTCTAGCGTATCCGCAAGGGCGCGTGGCTGTTCGAAAATTTCTTTTTGCATGAAGTGGCGGTAGGGGCCCAACTCCACAGCCACGCTGTAGGCCTGAACGGTTTTAACCGCTCGATGTTGCAACTCGCCGCGCCCGTTGTAGACCTGCACGCCTGCCACGCGCAAGTCGGCGACATCTCCCTCTTCGAGGTACATGATTTGGTCGCTCACACCGGCTAAGGCCATGGCGTCACTGGCCAAAAACTGGGCCTGATCACCGACCCCGATCACCAGCGGTGAGCCCAAACGGGCACCCACCACCCGCTGTGGCTCATCCGCATGAAACACCGCAATGGCATATGCGCCGTGAAGCTGCCGAACCGCAGATGTCACCGCTTGCAGCAGATCCCCAGCGTACAGGCTATCGATCAAGTGGGCGATCACCTCAGTATCTGTCTGGCTTGCAAAGACGTAGCCAGCGGCCTGCAACTCGGTGCGCAAGGCCTCGTGGTTCTCGATGATGCCGTTGTGCACCAATGCCACACGGCCCGGTACATCTCCCGGCTCAGCGCTGTTGACCCCTGGTCCGTGGCTGAAATGAGGATGCGCATTGTGCACCGCAGGCGCACCATGGGTGGCCCAGCGCGTGTGCGCAATGCCCACCTGACCCGTCAACTGCGAAGCTGAGATTTGCGCTTGCAGCTCAGCGACCCGCGCAGTGCTACGGCTGCGCTGCAACCCGCCCGAATGCACGGCGACGCCACATGAGTCATAGCCTCGGTACTCCAAACGCTGGAGTCCCTGAACCAACACCGGAGTGATGTCTGTAGTGGCGATTGCACCAACGATGCCGCACATGTGATTTCCTTGCTCGGGAGTGAGGTGCCCAGAGACACCTATTTAATGATCAATTTGGAGATTTTAAGGGTTGACACGGGCTTCACCGGCCCTTGTGAAGGAGTCGGGCCAGGTATCGACCTGTGTGGCTGTCTTGGCAATCGGCAACCGCCTCTGGCGTGCCCTGAGTCACCACCGTGCCGCCGGCTGCGCCACCCTCTGGACCCATATCAATGACCCAATCCGCCGTTTTGATGACATCCAAATTGTGCTCAATGACCACCAGCGTGTTGCCCGCATCTCTGAGTCGGTGCAAGACCTTGAGCAACATATCGATGTCGGCAAAATGCAAGCCAGTGGTCGGCTCATCCAGCACGTACAAGGTGCGTCCTGTGTCTCGCTTAGACAATTCGAGCGCCAGCTTCACTCGCTGTGCCTCACCGCCAGAGAGCGTGGTCGCACTTTGACCCAGCTTGATGTACGACAAACCGACATCCATCAGCGTTTGCAACTTGCGCGAGATGGTCGGAACGGCGGCAAAGAAGCCCAGCGCGTGTTCGACCGTCATATCCAAGATCTCGGCGATGTTGTGGCCCTTGTATTGCACTTCCAACGTTTCGCGGTTGTAGCGCAACCCCCGACACACGTCACAAGGCACATAGACGTCGGGCAAAAAGTGCATTTCCACCTTGACCAAACCCTCGCCCTGACACGCTTCACAACGTCCCCCCGCCACGTTGAACGAGAAGCGGCCGGGCCCATAACCCCGCTCTCGGGCATCGGGAGTCTCTGTCATCAAGTCACGAATCGCAGTGAACACGCCGGTGTAAGTGGCGGGGTTGCTGCGGGGAGTGCGTCCAATGGGCGACTGGTCCACGTTGATCACTTTGTCCAGCTGTTCAAGCCCCTCGACGCCGTCGCACTCTGCCGGTTCAGCGTGAGCACGATGCAGTTGATGGGCTGCCGCGGCATACAAAGTGTCATTCACCAGTGTGGACTTGCCAGAGCCCGACACCCCTGTGACACAGGTGAGCAAGCCGAGCGGAAATGGGACCGTCACGTTTTTTAGGCTGTTGCCGCGAGCACCCAACACCGTGACCACGGCTTCCGGTCGATAGGTGTGGCGTTGCTTTGGCACTGCGATGGTTCGGACACCACTCAAATATTGCCCAGTCAGTGAATGCGGATTCGATGCCACTTCCGCTGGCGTCCCCTGGGCGATGATCATGCCGCCATGGACCCCTGCGCCGGGCCCCATATCCACCAGATGGTCTGCGCCACGAATCATGTCTTCGTCGTGCTCGACCACCAAGACAGTGTTGCCCAAATCACGCAGGTGTTGCAGGGTGCCCATCAGCTTGTCGTTGTCGCGCTGATGCAAGCCGATGCTGGGCTCATCCAGCACATACATCACGCCAGACAAACCGGATCCGATTTGACTCGCCAGTCGAATTCGCTGCGACTCGCCGCCAGACAAAGTCTCGGCACTTCGGCTCAGGCTCAGGTAAGACAGTCCCACGTCGTTCAGAAACTTGAGTCGTGTGGCAATCTCTCTGACCACTTTGCCAGCGACTTCTGCCTTGGCACCTGCCCACTCGAGCTCATTGAAATAGCGCAGAGCATCCGCCAAAGTCATTTGGCCAACTTCATGGATACCGCATCGCTGATCGCCTTCGCCTATCGTGACGTGGCGGGCATCTCGTTTGATGCGCGCGCCCGCGCAAGTCGGGCAAGGCTGCAGGCTTCGGTATTGCCCCAACTCTTCGCGCACCGCTGTCGAATCGGTCTCTTTGTAACGGCGCGTGAAGTTGGTCAGGATGCCCTCAAAAGCGTGTGACTTCACTTGCTTTTTGCCTGCGGATCGCCCCGTCCCCGTTGAATACACAAAGTCAATCAACTCTTCGCCTGAACCGTGCAAGATGACTTGGCGAACCTCTTCTGTTAGCTGCTCAAAGGGAGTCTCCACGTCAAACCCATAGTGTTCGGCCAAGGACTGCAACATCGAGAAGTAATAAGCGTTGCGACGATCCCACCCCTTGATCGCGCCACTTGCCAGGCTTAATTCAGGGAAAGCAACGACCTTGTTGACATCGAACACGTCACTGCTGCCCAAACCGTCACAAGTTTCACACGCACCCGCAGGTGAGTTGAATGAAAACAAGCGTGGCTCAAGCTCAGGTAAAGCGTGCTGGCACACAGGGCAGGCAAAGTGTGCGCTCATGAGATGCTCCTCATGGGAGTCCATGTCCAGCGCGATCGCCCTGCCTTGCGCAATTCTCAATGCCGCCTCAAAGCTTTCGGCAAGTCGCTGCTGAACGCCCTCACGCACCTTCACCCGGTCAACGACAACGTCAATATTGTGCTTGTCTTGCTTTTTAAAGGTCGGCATATCCTGCGCTTCAATGACTTCTCCATTGATGCGAAAGCGCACAAACCCGATGGCTTGCATCCGGGCCACCAAGTCCGCGAATTCCCCTTTTTTATCTCGGGCAATCGGGGCCAAGATCATGACCCGAGTGTGTTCGGGAAACGCCAACACCTGGTCCACCATCTGACTGACGCTCTGGGCGCGCAAAGGCAAATCATGGTCAGGGCAGTGCGGTGTGCCTGCGCGCGCAAACAACAAGCGCAGGTAGTCATGGATCTCGGTCACCGTACCCACGGTGGAGCGCGGGTTGTGGCTGGTGGCCTTTTGTTCAATGGCAATGGCTGGGGATAAGCCCTCAATCCAATCCACATCGGGCTTATCCATCAGGTGCAAAAACTGCCTTGCGTAGGCCGATAAGCTTTCCACATATCGCCGCTGCCCTTCGGCATACAGGGTGTCAAACGCCAGACTCGACTTGCCCGACCCGCTCAAGCCCGTGATCACGCTCAATTTGCCCTTAGGCAAGTCCACATCGATGTTTTTGAGGTTGTGGGTGCGCGCACCCCGCACACTCAAGCGCCCATTGAGGGCAAACGCAGGAGGGCTGAGTGGATCAGGGGCATTCATGATTTTGGGCACAATCGACAAACTATGGGCAACCGCACATCATAAAGTGCTAGCCCCCACCCAGCCAAATCCTCTGACGTGTGGCGCACAATACGACTTTTACCCCGAGCCTTGATTGCCTGTGAACGCTCCTTCACCCGACCACAAAATGACGCCCCTTGAGCGTCGAGCCAGCTTGTCGCTGGCGACGCTTTTCGCCCTTCGGATGCTGGGCTTGTTCCTGGTCTTGCCCGTCTTTGCACTTGAAGCCGCCCACTATGCCGGAGGGGATGAGCCAGCCAAAGTCGGTTTGGCCATGGGGATATACGGGCTCATGCAGGCTTGCCTTCAAATCCCAATGGGAGCGGCATCCGACCGATGGGGGCGCAAGCCTGTGCTGGCCATTGGGTTGCTGGTGTTCGCACTGGGCAGTGGCATTGCCGCCACAGCGACCAGCTTGGATGGCTTGTTGCTAGGGCGTGCCATTCAAGGGGCAGGCGCGATTTCCGCCGCCATCACGGCGTTGCTGGCCGACCTGACTCGCCCCCAAGTGCGGACCAAAGGCATGGCATTGGTCGGGATCAGCATTGCTGCCATGTTCGCGCTGTCGCTGCTGATTGCTCCGCCACTGGCTGGCCTCATCGGCCTTTCGGGTCTGTTCACTTTGACCGCCGTGCTCGCCCTGGCGGGGATAGGTGTGACCTGGTGGATCGTCCCCGCCGAACCGACAAGACACACAGAGCCGACCGGGATGGCGGGCATCCGTGCAGTGCTTCGAAGCGGACCATTGCGCCGACTGGACTGGGGCGTGTGGAGCTTACACAGCGTCCAAATCGCGATGTGGATGGGGGTTCCTGCGCTGCTGGTGCAAGCAGGGCTGCCGCGCGCTGAGCACTGGCAACTGTATTTGCCAGCCTTGCTGGCCTCCGTTTTGGTGCTGGGCGGCGTGTTGTTCAGGTTGGAGCGCAAAGGCTACATCAAACAAGTCATGTTGTTTTGTATCGCGCTGTTGGCGCTGGTGCAATTAGGCCTGGTCTGGGCCGCCCAAAGCTCAGCTGGCCTGTGGTCGCTGGGCATCTTGTTGTTCGGCTTCTTTTTGGCGTTCAACGCGCTAGAGGCCAGTCAACCGAGCATTACCTCTCAACTGGCGCCAGCTTCTCAGCGTGGCGCCGCCCTCGGGGTGTTCAACACGGCCCAGTCTCTGGGCTTTTTCACGGGCGGGGCCGCCGGTGGATGGCTCTTGCAGGCAGGGGGCGCACCCCTGCTCTACAGCTGCTGTTTCGTGGCCTTGGTGGTCTGGTGGTGGGTTGCCAAAGGCCTGGACTTGAGCCGCGCCAACCACTAAATCGACTGGACCCGCGCCTCGCCCTCCCGCGGGCACAGCGCCACCCAAACCACCCCTGAGTCTTCAGTGAGTGGACGCGGGTCGCCCCGTTTTCGCATCGGGGGCGACGTAAGGGTCAGCCATGTGCTCGGCCATCGCCGCATAAAGCGGTCGGCTCACCAAGCGGGACAGCAAACTGGCCAACATCGCAGCGGCCATCAGCGTCAAGACCAACGCCCTGCCATCGATCATCTCCATCACGATGATGAAACTGGTGAGTGGCGCTTGGGTCACTGCTGCTAAGAAAGCCGCCATCCCAATGGCAATCAAAACTGGCGCCATCTCGGCGGCCATATGGGCGTCAACCAATTGGGCAATGTCGTTGCCAATGCCAGCCCCAATGGACAGCGACGGCGCGAAAATCCCGCCGGGCACACCACACCACGTGGTGATCCAAGTCGCCATGAACTTGAGCAACGCATACAACTGAGTCACGTCGCTTTCACCCACGAGCATTTTGCGCACCTCTTCGCCACCTGCGCCGAATGTGGCTCCGCCCGTGCTGAGCCCAATGATGGCAATCGCCAGGCCACCCACACCAGCGAACCGCACCGGGAAACGCGCGCGCAATCGGTTGAGGGCGCTCGGTGCTCCCGTCAGCGACATCAGCAGTAATCGAGAAAATAACCCGCCGGCGAGGCCACAAACCACCGCCACCAAAATTGAAGGGGCCAAGCTGTTCCAGCTCAGGGTGGGCACCTTGATTGAGCCAAAGTAACTGTAGTTGCCAAACGCAGACACCGAGACCAAACCAGCCAAGACGATGGCGGCGATGATCAGGCCGCTGGATCGCGACTCGATTTTGCGGGCCAGCTCCTCGATGGCGAACACCACTCCGGCGAGTGGCGCGTTGAAGGCTGCAGCGATGCCGGCAGCGCCCCCAGCAACGAGCAAGGCTTGTTCATTCAACGCAGAACCGGGGCGAATCCAGCGGCGTGCGTTGTGCATGATGCCCGCGGCGACTTGGACAGAAGGTCCTTCACGACCCAGCGATAGACCTGCCAGCAACCCAGCGGCTGAGAGCACCACTTTGGCCAAGGTCAGTCGCAAAGACACAAAGTGACGCCGCGCCAAACCCGGCAAATTAGGGTCTAACGCGGTCATCACTTGTGGGATGCCCGAGCCCGCCGCGCCAGGCGCCAATGAGCGGGTCAACCAAACGATCAACATCGTGACCGCCGGTGTCCAAATCAAAACGCCCCAACGCCACGTCCCATTGATGTGCAAAAACAGCTCAAAGCACCACTCGGCAAGCATGGTGAACAGGACCACAACCAAGCCCGCGCTCACCGCGTAACTCAAGACGATTGCGCGATCAAACCAAGCGCGCCCGTCACGCAGCTCGTGTTGCAGGTTTTCCAGAAAATCGGGCTCTTGGGTGCGACGGGTCATTGACGCACGATTGTGCATGAATTGCCCCACAATGCGCGCGCGCAGACGACTCGCGTCCACCATGGCGTTGTCGGTAGCCGACACCGCAGCGCACGCCTTTGGCGGGCCGTTCATACCCAAGCGATGCGGCTTGGGGCACAATGTGTTCTTTTTAGAACCTCTACCAAAGGACTGCGCAACATGGCATCCGTCAATAAAGTCATCCTCATCGGCAACTGCGGTCGAGACCCCGAAATCCGTTACCTACCCTCTGGGCAAGCGGTCGCCAATGTCAGCATTGCCACCTCCAGCCGCCGCAAAGATCGCACGTCTGGCGAAATGATTGAAGACACACAATGGCATCGCGTGACGTTCTACGATCGCTTGGCTGAGATTGCCGGTGAGTACGTCAAAAAAGGGCGGCCCATCTACGTGGAAGGCCGCCTCAAGTACGGCAAATACACCGACCAATCTGGTCAAGAGCGCAACACCGTCGACATCATTGCGACCGAAATGCAATTGCTCGGCGGCCGCGAAGGCGGTGGTGCCCCTGCTGGCGGTGGCGATTACAGCGCACCCCGTGCCGCGGCGCCTCGCCCTGCGACCAATGCAGCACCCGCAGCCGCGCGACCCGCAGCGGGCGGTTTTGATGACATGGACGATGACATTCCGTTCTAAGACGGGCGCTGGTTGGTCAAGCAGGCGTGCCTCGAGCACGCCTCTTTTTTTGGTCCTGCCCCGTCGGGCTGCCTGAGCGTTCAGCTCGCCGCCTGTGTCAATGCCCAGAGAACGCCTAAAATTCTGCCTATGATCGCCATCAAACAAGAACTTCTCGGCGCACTGCGCGTTGCTCTTCAGAGCGTTGCCCCCGACTATGCGCTGGCGCCTGCTTTTGAGGCTCCCAAACAAGCCAGCCACGGTGACCTGGCCTGTACCGCCGCCATGCAGCTGGCAAAACCCTTGCGTCAAAACCCGCGCCAAGTGGGCGAAGCGCTGCAGCAAGCCTTGCTCGCGCAGGACGCTGTCGCCAAGTGGGTGGAAGACATCAGCCTCGCGGGGCCAGGGTTCATCAACCTGCGGCTGAAACCCGAAGCCAAACAATCTGTGATCACAGAAGCGCTGACCCAAGGTCAGTCATTTGGTCGGCAGCCCTCGGTCGCGGACAAGGTCTTGGTTGAGTTCGTGTCTGCCAACCCCACCGGACCACTGCACGTTGGACACGGTCGCCAAGCCGCTTTGGGTGACGCCATTTGCAACTTGCTGGATACCCAAGGCCTGCAAGTTCACCGTGAGTTTTACTACAACGACGCGGGCGTCCAAATCAACAACCTGGCGCTGTCGGTGCAAGCCCGAGCGCGCGGACACCAGCCCGGTGACGCCTCTTGGCCAGAAAACGCCTACAACGGTGACTACATCGCCGACATCGCCCGTGACTTCATGAGCGGCGCGACGGTCCACGCGGACGATCGCAGCTTCACAGCGAGTGGCGATGCAGAAGACATCGACGGCATTCGCCAATTCGCCGTGGCCTATTTGCGCCATGAGCAAGACTTGGATTTGCAGGCGTTTTCGGTGCGCTTTGATCAGTACTACCTGGAGTCCAGCCTCTACACCGAAGGCCGTGTGGCGCACACCGTTGAAGCCTTACAAGCGGCTGGTAAAACCTACGAGCAAGACGGTGCGCTGTGGTTGCGATCGACTGACTACGGCGATGACAAGGACCGGGTCATGCGCAAGACCGACGGCTCGTTCACCTATTTTGTCCCTGACGTGGCCTACCACGTCAGCAAGTGGGAGCGTGGTTTCAGTCGAGTCGTCAATATTCAGGGCTCGGATCACCATGGCACCATCGCTCGGGTGCGTGCCGGTCTGCAGGCATTGAATGTCGGCATTCCAGAGGGCTATCCCAGTTACGTCCTGCACACCATGGTGCGGGTGATGCGCGGTGGCGAAGAGGTCAAAATCTCCAAGCGCGCAGGCAGTTACGTCACATTGCGCGATTTGATTGAGTGGACCAGCGCCGATGCGGTTCGCTTCTTTTTGCTCAGTCGCAAGCCTGACACCGAATACATCTTTGACATTGATTTGGCATTGGCCCAAAACAACGACAACCCGGTGTTTTATGTGCAATACGCCCATGCACGGATTTGCTCTGTCATTCAATCCTGGGGCGGTGATCAAAGCAGCTTAGGCCAGGCCGATTTGTCGCTGCTGTCCAGTGACGCGGCCTTGAATCTGATGATGGTGCTGTCCAAATACCCGGATATGTTGACTGAAGCGGCAAAAGATTTTGCGCCACATGATGTGACTTTTTACTTGCGAGAGCTGGCCGCGGCGTACCATAGCTATTACGATGCAGAGCGAATTCTGGTTGAGGATGTTGCACTCAAAACCGCTCGTTTGGCGCTGGTGGCGGCGACGGCGCAAGTTCTCAAGAATGGACTCCAAGTGCTTGGTGTTCAAGCTCCCGAAAAGATGTAACTTCCAACCCACGGCCCCGACATGACCCTACCTTTAGCTCACCAACGTGGACTCAGCATCCTGGGCTTTGTCTTTGGTTTGGTCGTTGGGCTCGCGACGGCGCTTGCGGTCGCGGTGTACGTCACCAAGGTCCCTGTGCCTTTCATTGATCGCGGTGTCCTGGCCACCGCCGAGCAAGAACAAGCAGAGGCTGAACGTAACAAGGACTGGAACCCCAATGCGTCGTTCAATCAAAACAAGGGGGCAGTCACCACCGAGGCCCCATCCGCGGGCGATGAAGCCCCCAATGACGCGTTGAACGCGCTGGTCAAACTGCACACCCAAGAGTCCACGCCTTCGACACCGACTGCGTCCCAGCCACTGGCGGCAGCAGACACCTCTGCGCAGGTCGCCCCATTGGCAAGCCCTGAGTCTCAGACCAGCGCAGATGCGTCTCCCTCGGGAGAGGCCAATGTCGTGGCGCCCGCAGTGGCGTTGCCGGTCTCGCCTATTGGCCAAGTGCGTGAGCTGTTGTTTTTCGTTCAAGCGGGCGCCTACAACCGACTGCAAGATGCGGAGTCACAGCGTGCCAAATTGGCCATGCTGGGCATCGATGCCCGCGTGACCACAGAGACCGTCAACGGGCAACAAATCAATCGGGTGCGGACTGGCCCGTTCAAAACGCGCTCCGCCGCCCTGTCCACTCGGCAGCGTCTGACTGAACAAGGCGTCGAGTCCTTGATCGTCGTCGTGCCGAAATAGTTCAATATCAATCTGACCCGATACCCCTGCCGATCTACAGGAACTTTTTCGGCCCAAGTCCCTCAGACATCAGGGGCGCGACAATGGTGTTGGCCTCTAGGAGAATGCATCACATGTTTAGCCGCCGTCAATTCAATCTGTCACTCATCGCCACCGGCGCCAGCACGCTGAGTTTGTCCAGCTGGGCCTTCACTGAAGGCAAAGAGTACATCCGCCTACCCAAAGCCATCCCCACCCAAGTGGATGCCGGTCAACTCGAGGTGTTGGAGTTCTTTGCTTATTCATGCGTGCACTGCTACCGATTCGAACCTGTGCTGGCTGAATGGAAAAAAACCTTGCCTGCCCGAGTCGTGGTGAGACAAATCCCGGTCCAGTTTTCTCCTGCCTTTGAGCCTTTGGCCAAGACTTTTTATGCATTTGAAGCCCTGGGCTGGCTGGACACCTTGCACCCCAGGCTCTTCGCCGCGATCCACCTGGAGAAGAAGCGGGTTTATGACGAAGCCGCCATCATGCAATGGGTCGCGCAGCAGGGCGTAGATGTCGCCGCGTTTCAGAAGGCATACGCTTCCTTTGGTATTGCCGGCAAAACCAAACGCGCCGTTCAGTTGACCAACGCCTATGCGATTGAGGGGACCCCTTCGCTCGGCATTCACGGCCAGTACATGGTGCCCGGTCAGGGCGACAGAACCATTCAAGTCGCCAACGAGTTGCTGAAAAAGCTCTAAGCCAACATCGGTTTCTGATGCAGCCCGAGCGTTGTCTCGGGCTTCTTTTTGCCCGAGCCTGTGGTTCAGCGGCAGTCACCGCTACAATGGCCATGCAATTTTCATGCCGCCATGTTCAAGCATCCACTCCAATTTTCTCTCGCTTTCACACTGATTTCGGTCTGCCTCACCACCGCCGTGTCGGTGATGGCCGCACCCGAAAATGCATCCCCAACGACACAAATCGAAGCGGATGCGCTGAAATACAACGAGAAACAACGCCTAAGCACCTTCACTGGCGCGGTGAAATTGGTGCGTGGAGACCTCAAGATCCAGGGTGATCGTCTGGATTTGCAGGAGTTTGATGGCGGTCGCCAAAAGGGCGTGGCCACTGGCAAGCCCGCTCAGTTCGAGAAAGAGCAAGCCCAAGCCGATAGCCCCAACGTGATCGAAAAAGTGCGTGGCTTTGCCAACAAAATCACCTATGACACCGCCAATGACACGCTGGTGTTAGAGGGCAACGCCAAACTGCAACGCTGGCGAAACGGGAAACTCAACGACGAAACGCAGGGTCAACGCATCACCTACGTGGATGCGTCAGGCGTCTTCACGGTGGAAGGCAGCCCCAGTGCGAGCCAGCCCAAACGCGTGACAGCCACCATTGGCCCCAAGCCCGCCAAGGACGCTCCGTAAAGCCATGGTTAGCCCAGCCCCCACGCCCTCTGTCCTGCGCGTCGAGCACATTCAAAAGTCTTATGGCAGCCGCCAGGTGGTCAAAGATGTAAGCCTCCAAGTGCAACAAGGCCAGGTCGTTGGACTGCTCGGCCCCAATGGCGCGGGCAAGACCACGTCGTTTTACATGATTGTCGGCCTGGTGCGCGCTGATGGCGGCCACATCTGGCTAGACGGTCAAGCCATTGAACGCCTGCCCATGCACAAGCGTGCGCGCCTGGGCCTGGGCTATCTCCCCCAAGAGGCTTCGATCTTTCGCAAGCTCACGGTTGAACAAAATGTGCGCGCCATATTAGAGCTGCAGACCGATGCCAATGGAAAGGCCTGGAGCACGGCTCACATTGAGCAGCGGCTCGACGAACTTTTAAGCGATTTGCGCGTAGACCATTTGCGCGAATCACCGGCTCCCGCTCTGTCTGGCGGCGAGCGACGGCGTGTTGAGATCGCCCGGGCCCTGGCCACGGACCCACGTTTTATCTTGCTGGACGAGCCATTTGCGGGGATTGACCCCATCGCTGTGATCGAAATCCAGCGCATCATTCAGTTCCTCAAAAGCCGGGACATCGGTGTACTGATCACCGACCACAACGTCCGTGAAACCCTGGGCATCTGTGATCAGGCGTACATCATCAGTGATGGTCACGTGCTAGCGCAAGGCAATGCTGCCGAAATCGTCGATAACCCAGACGTGCGCAGGGTGTATTTGGGCGAACACTTCCGAATGTGAAGCGCAGGGCATGGCGATCGGAATGAAACCCAGCCTCTCGTTGCGCATGTCGCAACAGTTGACGCTGACACCTCAGCTCCAGCAATCGATTCGGCTCTTGCAACTCTCCACCTTAGAGATGGAGCAAGAGATTGAACAGGCGTTGGAAGAAAACCCATTTTTGGAGCGAGAAGACGAACAGGCCACGGGTGAAGAATTTGGCTTGGCCGAAGCCGATCAGCCGATCAGTGAAGGCGACTACATCTCAGAGGCTCAACCCGATTGGAGCACGACCCTGACCCAGGCGGCGTCGGAGACCGCGCCTGAGGCAACCCCAGCAAGTGCAGACGACGCCTCTGAAGGCCCTCCAGAAGGAGAGCCCGCTTGGGATGGTGATGGCACAGTCGAAGTCGCCACACAAGACACAGAATGGGGTGATGACGCACCGCCACGGGGCCCCACCAACGAAGACGGCACCTCTGCGTCTGATCTGGCCAGCCGCCACCTCACCTTGGTCGATCACTTGATTGAGCAATCCATGGGACTGCGCATCAGCGAGGAACTGCGCGGTGCCTTGGAATACCTGATTGGCAATCTGAATCCAGACGGCTACCTCGAAGAGACGTTGGAGCAGCTGGCCGAAGCTTTGTTGGGTGATCAAGACGTGGACACCTTGAACCGCGTGATTGCATTGCTCGAAGAGGCCTTGGATTGGCTACAAGATATGGAGCCCCTGGGAGTGGGTGCCCGAGACTTAAAGGAGTGCCTCACCCTTCAAATACTGGGGATGCGCAACGGCGAGACAGCCCAAGCCGCCTTGCTGCTGTGTGAGCAAGACATGTCTCTGCTGGCTCGCCGCGATGTCAAGAAGCTCTCAAGCCTTTGCAAACTGACAGATGCCGCGGTCAGAGATGGGTTGGCTCTGATTCACTCGTTGGAGCCCAAACCGGGGCGGCGCTTTGCCAATGCAGAGCAGTACGTGATACGGCCCGATGTGATCGTGACGCGAGATGGTGAAGACTTCAAGGTGAGCCTCAATCCGGCAGTGATGCCCCGCTTACGGATTCTGGATCAATATGCCACTGCGCTAAAGGTCAACCAGGCGACCGCATCGCAACAAAAGCTGCAGGAAGCCCGGTGGTTTGTGAAAAACATTGCCCAGCGTTTTGACACCATTGTGCGCGTATCGAGCGCCATCGTGATGCGTCAACGGGGATTCTTCATGCATGGCGAGATGGCCATGCGCCCGATGGTCTTGCGTGAGATTGCGGACGAATTAGGCCTACACGAGTCAACGGTCAGCCGAGTGACCAGCTCGAAGTACATGGCAACGCCATGGGGTACCTTTGAGCTGAAGTATTTCTTTGGCTCTGGACTGGGTACCGAAGTGGGGGGCAGTGCCTCAAGCACCGCGGTGCGCGCACTGATCAAACAGCTGATTGCTGCCGAGAATAACCAAAAACCCTTGTCTGATAACCAACTCTCAACAATGCTCAAAGAACAAGGCATCGATTGCGCTCGCCGCACGGTTGCCAAGTATCGAGAGTCCATGCGCATTGCGCCTGCCAACCTGCGAAAAGCCCTGTGACCTCATTTCATTTATTTCTGCCCTGTCCTGCTGGTGTCGAGTCAATGCTGGCCGACGAGGTGGCGCAGATCACACGCAAAGACCCCCATCAACACCGAGCTGGCGTCTCACTCACAGGTGATTGGGGCGATGTGTTGATGCTCAACCTTCACAGCCGTTTGGCACAACGTGTCTTATTGCGGGTCGCCCACGAACGCTACCAAACAGAGGACGACATCTATGCTGCCGCACTCGGCGTGCCGTGGGAGGACTGGTTCACCACACGGGAGTGGTTTCGCATCGATATCACTGCTAACCAATGCCCGCTCAAGAGCATCAATTTCGCAGCACTGCGTGTGAAAGATGGCTTGGTGGATCGGTTCCGCGATCGAACCGGCGAGCGACCTAGTGTGGATACCCATCGTCCTCATGTCCGGATTCAAGTGCACTTGAGCGCGACAGAGGCGAGTCTTTTTTTAGACACCTCTGGAGACCCTTTGTTCAAGCGCGGATGGCGCCAAGACAAAGGCGACGCTCCCTTGAAAGAGACCTTGGCTGCTGCACTGATCGTCGCCACAGGCTGGGATCCTTTGGGGACACAGGCCTTGTATGACCCCTGCTGCGGGAGTGGCACCATTGCCATTGAAGCGGCACAGATGGCTTGCCAAATCGCTCCTGGATTGAACCGCCGGTTTTCCTTTGAAAAATTATTGGGTTTCAACCGCACTCAGTGGTTGGATTACCGCAAATCAGCGATGGCCCAGATTCGCACCCCCAACAAACCGCTTGTCTTTGGCAGCGATGTGTCGCACCGAATGGTCGACTTCGCGCAACGCAACGCGGAGCGCGCCGGCGTTGCCAAAGCCTTGGAGTTGCGCGGTGGCGATGCCCTACAACGGATGCCCCCCAGTGCCGAGGCCGGAGTGATGCTCTTGAACCCTCCATATGGTGAGCGGATTGATGTGGCTGGTGTAGCCAAGGTAGGGGCCAACCGACGGTTTCAGACGCGCGAGGCGGCGCCAGTCGGTATGGACAGCGAAAGCGCTGGCGCGTTTTACAGCGCGTTGGCTGCGCACTGGAAAAGCCATTTTGACGGCTGGAGTGCCTGGGTACTGAGCCCCGATGCCAAGCTGCCTGGCTTGATGCGTCTGAAAGAGACTCGGCGCTTACCTGTGTTCAACGGCCCGATTGAATGCCGACTGTTTCGATTCGATATTCAGGCACGCAAACAACAGCCTTCGACACAACCATGACACATCTGGTGTTAGACACCAACATCGTGCTCGATGTCTTGGTGTTTGAAGAGGAGCGGTGCGACCCATTGCGCAGAGCCCTGCAACAACAGCGCGTGAGGGTCTATGCAACGCAAAATATGCGCGCGGAATTGGTTCGGGTATTGGACTACCCCAATATCAAAAAGCGCCGCGAGCAACGACAACGGTCGATATCCGCTGTGCTGAGTGAATACGACCAGTGGGTCGATTGGTGCGAGCCCGCCCCAAAGGTCGCCTTTACCTGCAAGGACCCAGATGATCAATGCTTTTTAGACCTTGCCGCCCATCATCGCTGTGCTTTGATCAGCAAAGACGATGCCGTTCTGGTCATGCACAAACGCATGGCGTCAGTGGGGGTCAAGGTGTGTGCGGTTTGGACTGAATCTGATGCGCCATGAACCGCAAGGATGGCAAGGAGTGGTCTCGCATTTGCTCGCTTGAGTAAGCATATTCAGAACCCACCGGACAAGCCCGCCGAGCTAAGCAATCGGTTCGGCAACTCGACCCCGCGCTGAGTCGATGCGATTGGCATTGGTTGCCATCCCATTGGGGGGTACACGCCCCCGCTGGACAGGCTGTCTCGCAGGGGCGGGTGAGGCAGGCGTCACAGGGGGATGGCCGGTCCATCGGCGCCGAAAGTGGCGCCCAAATGTCAGCACAAATGACGGCTCGGTAGGCAAACCAAGTGCCCCAACGCCCATCGATACCCAATTGAAAAGGGGTCTGGTGTGTCCAACCCAATGTCTGGCCAATCGATTGCAACGGTGCTGCAATGCCCATCTCCCCGGCCTCATCGGGCACCCAGAGTGTGGCAGGCCAAGACCGACACTGAATTTGTTGGGTTAAAAATCGATGGACCCACATATCCATCGGGTGCTTGAGGTCGACCACGTCTTCCATGCAAGCCACCCCATAAGCCCGCGTCAGCGTTCGCCAGAGTCAGTCCCCATGATGACCGATGACCCACCATTGCTTGGCCTGCATCGCCTGAGGATGGTGCGAACGAACATGGTCCTGCGGGTGCTCTGGCAACTGATCGGGTGACATCACCCCCATCACGCTTAGGCCAACTGCATCTAAATCCCTGACCCAGGTGTCCCATTCAATCGGTGAAATCTGGGGTTCAACCATCACATTTGGATCGGAATAGTGACTGGTCCATCGTTGATCAGATGCACTTGCATATCCGCTGCAAACACGCCTGCAGCCACCTGCGGGTGCGCACTTTGAGCCATGCGTACCAGTTGCTCAAACCACTCGCGAGCCATCGCGGGCGCCGCGGCACCTGAAAACCCCGGACGGGTGCCTCGGCTCACATCGGCCGCCAAGGTGAACTGACTAACCAGCAACAACCCGCCTTGTACGTCTTGAAGGCTTAGATTCATCTTGCCGTGTTCATCGGCAAACACACGCAGCCTCAACACCTTGTCTAAGAATTTTTTCGCCGTATCAGGGGTGTCTAGAGGCTGCGCACAAACAAAGGCCAACAGCCCGTGTCCGATGTCACCCACCACGACGGAATCCACCTCAACCCGCGCTTGTCTCACCCGTTGAACCACTGCAAGCATCTTGGTTTACCGAATATCGTGGGGGTCATCAAAGTGGGCCTCTACGTTCAAAGGCAACAATTGAATCGTGGCACGCAACCCCGGCACACTGCTCATCAAGGCTTGCTCAACGCTGATGCGCACAGCAGCCGCTCTTTGCAAACTCCAAGAGCCAGGCAAATGCATATGCACATCAACAAAACATCGGTGACCGGCGCGGCGCGTGTACAGGTGATCGAATCGAAGAATCGGATGGCCATTGCGGGTCAATACAAAATCATCCAAGACCCCTTGAATGTTTGCCAACGTCGCCGCATCCACGGCCTCATCCATGAGCCCTTGCGACGACTCCCACACCAAATTCACTCCCTCACGCGCGATGTTCAGACCCACAATTGCTGCCGCAACCAGGTCAAGCCACCACCAACCTGTGATCTGCGTCAGGATCAGCCCGACCACGACGCCAGCCGAAGTCCACACATCAGTGATCAAATGGCGCGCATCGCCCTCCAAAGCCTTTGAGCGAAATCGCCGCGCCGACTGCATCATTCCCCAGGCCAAAAAACCGTTGAATGCAGAGCTCAATACCGATAGTCCAATACCGATATCCAGCGACGCCAATGGCACCGGGTCGATCCAGCGGTCCACCGTTGACCAGAGAATTCCGACAGCTGCGCCAAGAATCAAGATGCCTTCGAAGCCAGCAGAAAAATACTCCGCTTTGTGGTGCCCGTAGGGGTGGTCTTCGTCAGCGGGTTGCTCTGCGACCACCACCATGCGCCAGGCAAACATCGCTCCGGCGAGGTTGACAAAACTCTCCATGGCATCCGACAACAAAGCCACCGAATCGGTGACCCACCACGCGAGGGTCTTGAGCACAATCGTGATCAAGGCCACAACGGCCGACACTTTGAGCCACTGCGAGGGTTGCCAGTTGGCCGTCAAAACCAACCCCAATCAGCTGAGCGTGACACGAGCAAACTTGCGCTTACCCACCTGCAACACGACGGTGCCCGCGTCTAACTTGACGCCACGGTCGGACACCACGGCACCGTCAACCCTCACGCCACCCCCATCGATCAATCGCCCCGCTTCACTGCTGGATGGGACCAGGCCTGCCGCCTTCAACACCGCCGCAATACCCATCGGTGCGCCCGACAGAGTCACCTCTGGGATCTCCGTTGGGATGCCTCCCTTGCTGCGATTGATGAAGTCTTGCTCTGCCGCATCGGCCGCCGATGCACTGTGAAAGCGTGCAGTGAGCTCTTTGGCCAAAGCAACTTTGGCGTCCTTAGGATTGCGCCCCGCATGGACTTCCGACCTCAAGCTCTCGATCTCCGCCATCGAGCGAAACGACAACAAGGTGTACCAGCGCCACATCAACTCATCGCTGATCGACAGTGTTTTTGCAAACATGGTGTTGGCGTCTTCGGTGATGCCGATGTAGTTGTTTTTGCTCTTGGACATTTTGTCCACGCCGTCCAAGCCCTCTAACAGCGGCATCGTCAGGATGCACTGCGGCTCTTGCCCGTATTCCTGCTGCAGGTGTCTGCCCATGAGCAAGTTGAACTTTTGATCGGTTCCGCCCAATTCCAAATCCGAGCGCAGCGCCACGCTGTCGTAGCCCTGCATCAGCGGGTACAAAAATTCATGCACGCTGATCGACTGACCACTGTGGAACCGCTTGTGAAAGTCGTCTCTTTCCATCATGCGGGCCACCGTGTACTTGGCAGACAGCTCAATCATGCCTCGAGCGCCCAAGGGGTCGCTCCACTCGCTGTTGTATCGAATTTCGGTCTTATCTGGATCCAACACCATGCTGGCTTGCGCAAAGTAGGTTTTGGCGTTGGCTTCTATTTGTTCACGCGTCAATGGAGGGCGCGTCGAGTTTCGGCCTGAGGGGTCTCCAATCATCGATGTGAAGTCCCCGATCAAAAAAATCACTTGATGCCCCAAGTCCTGAAGCTGGCGCATTTTGTTCAACACCACCGTGTGTCCAAAGTGCAAGTCCGGAGCGGTAGGATCCAAGCCCAACTTGATGCGCAAAGCTTGGCCCGTTTGTTGGGAGCGAGCGAGCTTCTTCAGCCACTCGGTCTCAGGCAGCAACTCCTCACATCCACGTTGGCTCACAGCCAATGCATGAGCAAGTTCATCATTCATTTTGATATCTTGGTGTTCGGCGGTCACTGGTCAATTACCCATTCGTAGCTGCGATTGGTGGCTTGTATACTTTGGCTTGCAAAATTCGGGTTGAGCGTGTCCGTGCGGCCGTTCAACACTCATGTCACACCAGATTGTAGTAGCGAGTCTTTGTGAAAGGCTGAGCACTGAAGCGATCGTTTCCAGGCATTCTCCTGCAGTGAATCCTCTACGAGATCAGTTCCGGCAACATGCATTGGACCTTGAGGCTGACAGCCGACAGCCCCGGTCTGTGAAATGGCGTCACCGCGCTGCGACAGCCATCGCCGCTTCGTCGATTTTGATCTGCGCCCTGACTTGGGCGACTTTGAATTCAGCTTCTGTGCCAAGCCAGAGCGGCGAGCGCACTTTGGAGACTGTTGACAACACAGGGGTGTTGGATCGGTTCATCCCTGATTTGGCACTACACGCCAATACGGTCGTCGAAACGGGTGACACCATCCGATCGGTTTTTGAGCGCCTATCCATCAAGGACAGTGTTGCTGAGCGCGCGCTCCAAAGCAACGATCGCGTCATTGCGCTGCTGAACCAACGCACAAAAGTTTGGGTGAAAGCCAAAGTCCAAACCGACGGCACTCTCGAAGAGATGCGGTGGGTATGGAGCCCCAGAGGACAAACTCAAACAGCGCGATCCTTGCTCGTTTACCAGCAGGCAGACGGCCAATGGCAAACGGATGAAGCGGACGTCGCGTTAGATCGGCAAGTTCGCCTGGTTTCGGGGCGCATTGACTCCTCTTTGTTTGCGGCGACAGACCAGCTGGGTCTGAGCGATGGCATCGCCATTGAAATCGCAGAAGCGTTTTCAAATGACATCGACTTTCGACGCGACTTGCGCAAAGGCGATCAATTCACCGTGGCGTATGAAGAGTGGGTCAATGACGGCGAAGTGATTGCCGATGGCCAAGTGTTGGCGATGGAGTTCGTCAACAAAGGCGAGACGCTGCGAGCCATCTGGTTCCCCGAGAAGAATGAGTATTTTGACGCCGACGGCAACAGCGCAAAGCGCGAGTTTTTGGCTTCGCCGATGCGCTTTTCTCGCGTTTCTAGTGGCTTCAAAATGCGTTTCCACCCCATTCAAAAAACATGGAAGCGCCATCTGGGCGTCGACTACGCCGCCCCCACAGGAACGCCCGTGCGCAGCGTAGGCCGCGGCACCGTGCGCTTCGCCGGTTGGCAAAATGGTTACGGCAACGTGGTCATCGTGCGCCACAACGGCGGCAAAGAGACGCTTTACGCCCACTTGAGCCGAATCGCTGTGCGCAAGGGACAACGCATCGAGCGCGAACAAACCATCGGTGCAGTCGGCAGCACGGGGTGGGCGACGGGGCCCCATTTGCACTTTGAGTTCCGCGTCGACGGACAGCACAAAAATCCCGCGATTCTGGCCAAGCAGAGCAAGTCCTTGCGCCTCACCCAAGCCGAGCTATCCAGATTCAAGGTCATTTCACAAGAAATGCAAGCCGCATTATCGACTGCCAGTGCCGTGCAAACGGCACAAGCCCAGCCCTGAGCGCGCCATGTCCACGCCCCAGTACTACCTTGGGTTGATGTCTGGCACTTCGATGGACGGAGTGGACGCCGTGCTCGCATCGATCAACGAGACCGGGAGCTTGCGTGTGCTGACCCATCGGCACTGCGCGATGCCCCAAAGTTTGCGAGCGCTTTGCCTCTCACTCAACGCGGCGGGTCACGATGAATTGGACCGGATGGAGCGCGCCAGCAATCATCTGGCCGAATGGTACGCGGATGCGGTTCATGGACTGCTGAACGAGGCGCGCGCACCCGCCAGTCAGGCCATCGCCATAGGGGTACACGGCCAAACGGTGCGCCATCAGCCGAATGGTGCACCTGGCATACCGCATAGTCGCTACACCGTCCAGCTGAACAACCCCGCCTTGCTGGCTGAGCTCACCGGCATCGATGTCATTGCCGAGTTTCGAGAGCGTGATCTTGCCGCAGGCGGTCAAGGTGCACCCTTGGTCCCGGCCTTCCACCGGCAGTCTTTTGGGGCAATCGGGCAAGATATCGCGGTCGTCAATATTGGCGGCATCGCCAACGTGACTTGGTTGGGAGCCGACGCATCCTGCTCAGGTTGGGACAGTGGGCCAGGCAATATGCTGCTAGACGCCTGGTGTGAACGACACACGGGGCAAGCTTGGGATGAGAGCGGTCGGTGGGCTGCGAGTGGTCATGTGCAACCTGCTCTGTTGACGCGGTGGCTTGGGGATCCCTACTTTCAGCAATTGGGTGCCAAGAGCAGTGGTCGGGATTACTTCGGTGTTCACTGGCTTGACCAAGACCCTGCCATTCGAGACCTAGCACCGCAAGACGTTCAAGCGACCTTAGTCGCGCTGACAGCCCACAGCATCGTGTCTTCGATGCCATCGATTCCAGATCGCGTGTTGGTGTGTGGCGGCGGGGCATTGAACCCCGAACTGATGTCTGCGATCGCGCAATTGGTGCCTCGGACGCCAGTGGTCACAACCGGCGAGGCTGGATTGCCGCCGATGCAAGTGGAGGCTGCTGCGTTTGCCTGGCTGGCGTGGGCCTGGGTGCACCGGGTTCCCGGCAATTGGCCTGCTGCGACAGGCGCCAAGGGACCACGCGTGCTGGGCGCCCTATTCCCCGCTTGAATGTGGCTGCCCAATGAGGCGTGTGGTTGGTCAACCAATGAAAAGAGCCCCGAAGGGCTCTGTCGGCTCAACCGGCGTGTGAATCAGACGCTAAAGCTAGAACCACAACCACAGGTGGTCGTGGCGTTGGGGTTTTTGATCACAAACTGTGCACCCTGTAGGTCTTCTTTGTAATCAATTTCAGCGCCGACCAAATACTGGTAGCTCATGGCATCGATCAACAACGACACGCCATTTTTGGTCATGGTGGTGTCGTCGTCGTTGGTGATTTCGTCAAATGTGAACCCGTACTGGAAGCCAGAACATCCACCACCTTGCACGAATACGCGCAGCTTCAGGTCTGGATTGCCTTCTTCTGCAATCAAGTCCGCCACTTTCGCTGCCGCGGAATCAGTGAACACCAAAGGTGCCGGCATTTCCATCACAACATCATCTGACATACATTTCTTTCGTCTTGACCGCAAACCTTGCGTATAGCCCGAATCCTACAGCAATGGGTCCTCGGTGTGCACTGGGGCCAACAAGCCTCCACCCGCGTTGGGGTTTTGTAACTCTCCGTCGGCGATCGGACACAGCCGCCCTGTGACCATGGCGCCCAAATGGAGCTCGATTTGCTTGTAGTTGACATCCCCATACACGACGGCATTGGGCTGCAGCTCAGCCAATTGCTTGGCGATCACAGGGCCTTCAATCTTTCCATTGACGATCACGTGTTCAGCCACCACCTGACCTTGGATCAGGGCGCCTGGTCCCACGACCAACACGCTCGGTTTGTCTGCAGTCGCGATCACGTTGCCTGTGATGGTGCCGTCCACCCGCAAGCCATCTTCGAAGGTGATATCACCCTGGATATGGGTGCCGGTCGCGACCAAGCTCTTCAGCGCGGGAATTTTTTCTTTTTTAAACATGGCGTCTCCTGAACTCATGGCTTGATGCTATTTGGCTTTGACTTTAACAGTGGCGGACGAAATCAGCTTACTACCCTGGCGCAGTTGCGCAGTCAGCGACTCGACTTGGAGTGCTTCGGGCACCACGATCACTCCGTCCATACGCACATACTGCACCAAGGATACTGGCGTTGGCGTGTCGTTCGTGGTCTGCTTCCAGGGCGACCCATTGAGTTTGCCTTGAATAGTGAACACCAACTCGCCCTTGAATTCATCTGGGTTTTTGTTCGCCTGCACCACCAAAGCCCGCCACTGCAGATGAGTGGGGTCGATGCGCACGGCAGTGATCGTTTTCACCCGTTGTCGGGTCGAACCCTTGCCCTTGGGGATCACCGTCTCGAAAAAACCCAGGTCCGTTTTGAGCTGTTCATTTTCTGACTCCAACACCCTGAGTTGACGAGTTAACTCGGCGACCATGGCCTGATTCGCTAACTCTTGGCTTTGGGCTGTGTTGTGGAGCAAAGTGGCCTGTGCAACCACCTCTTTTTGCGATGCGAGCGTTTCTCTCAACACCTGGTTTTCGCCGGCCAAGTGGGCTAGGTCTTGTTGGGCTGTCGCAAACTGCGTCTTGAGTGACTCAAACTCGGCAACGGTGCTGGTTTGCAACTCGTCCAAGCGCTGGCTCTGAACCACGATGACTCCGCTCAAGCCACCCACCAGCACAAAGGCCAGCGTCGTGACCGCCCAACGCAAAGCCCTGGGCCAACCATCAGCCTCACCAATGAACCACATTCTGCGCCGACGCAGCCAACGCCTCATGCCATACCCTCGTGTCGAATCATTTGCACGCCTTTGCTGAGCCCCATAAAGTAAAAAACCGCCCGGTGTAGCACGCGGGCGGTTGATTGCATTCCAGCGGGGCGATTAACGCTTGCTGAACTGCTTGCGGCGACGCGCACCACGCAAGCCAACCTTTTTACGCTCGACTTCACGCGCATCGCGGGTCACGTAACCAGCGGCTGACAAAGCGGGCTTGAGGTTTGCATCGTAGTCGATCAGCGCACGGGTGATGCCGTGGCGCACTGCACCTGCTTGACCGGATTCGCCACCACCGTGGACATTCACTTGAATGTCAAAGGATTCGACGTTGTCGGTCAACACCAAAGGCTGCTTGGCAATCATGATCGAGGTTTGACGGCCGAAAAATTCAGCGATGTCTTTACCGTTGACCGTGATCTTGCCACTGCCCTTTTTCAGAAAAACACGTGCCACGCTGGATTTGCGGCGGCCCGTGCCATTGTTCCATTCACCAATCATCGCGGTGCTCCTTAGATGTCCAAGACTTTGGGTTGCTGGGCGGTATGAGGATGCTCAGCGCCACCGTAGACCTTGAGCTTCTTGATCATCGCGTAGCCCAGAGGACCTTTGGGCAACATACCCTTGACGGCCTTTTCCAGCGCACGGCCGGGATGCTTGGCTTGCATGTCACGGAAACTCGTGCCATAGATGCCACCGGGAAAGCCCGAGTGACGGTAGTAAATCTTGTCCAAGGCTTTGTTGCCCGTGACTTTGATTTTTGATGCGTTGATGACAACGATGAAGTCACCGGTGTCAACGTGAGGCGTGTAAATGGCCTTGTGTTTGCCGCGCAGACGGAGAGCAACTTCGCTGGCTACTCGTCCGAGGACCTTGTCGGTCGCGTCAATCACAAACCACTCGTGTTGCACCTCAGCGGGTTTGGCGCTGAATGTTTTCATTGCAATACTTTCATGAGGGTTTGGCGGACTCTTTTCCACGGTCGGTGCCTCTTATGTTTGAGACCTCTTAGGTGGTGTCTATGAACCTCGCCGCGGAGTCCTGAAAATCGCTGCGAAGCCCGCCATTATACGATTCTTGGCCGACTGGTGCAAAAGACGCGTACCATCGCGCCATGTTTAGTTATCGCCATGCCTTTCATGCGGGCAACCACGCTGACGTGCTCAAGCACGCGGTATGGATTGCCCTGTTGCGCCGCCTCACCGAAAAGGACAAGGCACTCCAAGTCATTGACACGCACGCCGGCACTGGCATGTATCGGCTGCAAAGCGATGCGGCCAAGGAAAGCCAAGAGTCCATGCGTGGCGTCATTCAGTTGGCGCAAGTCGCTGCCAGTGATGCTCAAACACCAGACTTGATTAAAGATTATCTGAAAGTGATTGCTCACTTTAATGGTGGTCTGATGGGCCAACATTACCCGGGCTCCCCGGCGATTTCGGCTCACCTGTTGCGCGCTCAGGACCGATTGGAAGTCTTTGAGGTGCACCCCACCGATCACAAAACGCTGCGCACCTGGGCCGAACAAGTGGACACCCGTGCCACGGTTCAGATGACTCGCCAAAACAGTTTTGAAGGGGTCAAGCGCTTGATGCCGCCCCCATCGCGGCGGGGGGCGTTGCTGTGTGACCCCAGCTATGAGCTCAAGTCTGACTATGCGGATGTCGTCAAATTGCTACAAGAAGGTATGCTGAAATTCTCGACGGGCATCTACATGATCTGGATCCCTCAGGTGGCACGCCCCGAGGCGCATGAACTGCCCAGAAAACTGCGCAGCATTGCCAACAAGGCGGGCAAACCTTGGCTTCACGCGCTGCTCCAAGTGCGGGGGACCAACTTGGGTGCGCCAGGAGGCGGTTTGGCAGGCAGCAGCGTGTTTGTGGTGAACCCCACATTTGGTCTGCGGGAGTCGTTGCAGGAGTCCCTGCCCTATTTGGTGCGCACCTTAGGACAAGACAAAAAAGCACGCTTCGACCTTCAATCGCAAGGCATCTGACAGACACACTGCATGGATTTAAATTAACCGACCGGCTGGTCGGTTAATTTTGTATACTGATAGCCTTGCTTCGCGCGACCTGCGTCGCGCCGTGTTGAAAGGTCCTGCAACGATGTATACGCAATCCATGGATATGCCCCCACCACAGGGCGAACAGGGTGCTGTCGCGACCCTGGCGGGCGATGCGGCCAAACAAACCCACTTTGATGAAGTGATTGATGCGGACGGCAAGATCGAGCCCCGCGATTGGATGCCGGACGCCTACCGAAAAACGCTGGTGCGTCAAATCAGCCAACACGCGCACAGCGAAATCGTGGGGATGCTGCCCGAAGGCAACTGGATCAGCCGTGCGCCCAGCTTGAAGCGCAAAGCCATCTTGATTGCGAAAGTGCAAGACGAAGGCGGCCATGGCCTTTACCTCTACAGCGCTGCCGAAACCCTCGGGACATCGCGCGATCAGATGCTGGATGGCCTGCATTCGGGCAAAGCCAAATACAGCTCGATTTTCAACTACCCGACCCTGAATTGGGCTGACGTCGGTGTCATTGGCTGGTTGGTTGATGGCGCGGCCATCATGAACCAAATCCCACTTTGCCGTTGCTCTTACGGCCCTTATGCGCGCGCCATGATCCGGGTGTGCAAAGAGGAGTCTTTTCATCAGCGCCAAGGCTACGAGTCTTTGCTAACCATGATGCAAGGCACTGCGGAACAACAAGCCATGGTGCAAGACGCGGTGAATCGTTGGTGGTGGAAATGCCTTGCCATGTTTGGCCCGCCAGATGCGGACAGCCCGAACAGCGCACAAGGGATGCGTTGGGGCATCAAGCGCATCAGCAATGACGATTTGCGTCAAAAATTCGTGGATGCCACGGTGCCACAAGCCGAGATCTTAGGCGTCACATTGCCCGACCCCGAGCTGCGCTGGAACGAAACGCGGCAACACTACGACTATGGCGCCATCGACTGGGATGAGTTTTGGCAAGTCGTGAATGGCAACGGCCCTTGTAACGAAGAGCGCCTGGCCACCCGAGTCAAAGCCCACAACGATGGTCAATGGGTGCGTGCTGCCGCCATGGCGCACGCCAAAAAACAACAAGGCCGCGCACTCAAGGAGGCTGCATGACCGCTCCCGCACTCAAAGAATGGCCCCTGTGGGAAGTCTTCATCCGCAGCAAACAAGGCTTAGAGCACAAACACTGTGGCAGCCTGCACGCCAGCGACGCCAAACACGCGCTCCAAATGGCGCGTGACGTGTACACGCGCCGCCAAGAGGGCGTCAGCATCTGGGTCGTGCCTTCGCAATCCATCACTGCAAGTGAGCCCGATAGCAAAGACAATTTCTTCGACCCAGCGGCGGACAAGGTGTATCGCCACCCCACTTTTTACGAGATCCCAGACGCTGTGGGACACATGTAATGACAGCTCACGCTCCGATCGACTACATCCTGCATTGGGCCGATAACGCCTTGGTGCTCGGGCAGCGCAACGCCGAGTGGTGCGGTCACGGCCCCATCCTCGAGGAAGATTTGGCCTTGGCGAATCAGAGTCTCGACTGGATTGGTCAAGCGCGTTTGCTGTACCAGCTGGCGGCGCAGCGGATCAACGCCGACGCCGCCGAAATGCAACGTTTTGCCCACCTCAAGGGCGCACGTTCGCAAGGTGCCCTCACTGAGGATACCTTGGCGTACTTTCGCGATACCCATGAGTTTCGCAACCACACCTTGCTAGAGCTCCCTCACAGCCCAGCTCTCGCCGGCACAGCCGCTGGGGATCGAGATTACGCCACCACCATCGTTCGCAACTTTTTGTTCAGTGCTTATATGGTGCTGGTCTGGCAAGCGCTGCAACGCAGTCAGGACGAAGACTTGGCAGCCATCGCCACCAAGTCACTCAAAGAGGTTCGATACCACTTGCAACACGCCAGCGATTGGCTGGTGCGCTTTGGCGACGGCACCGAAGAGTCGCACACGCGAGCCCAAGCCGCCATCAACCACTTGATGCGCTATACCGCTGCCTTTTGGATCCCAATCCCCTCGCAACGCGAAGCCCTTGCCAACGGCTCTGGCATCGATGTCGCCATGCTGAGCGTTGACTGGGATCTCCTCGTGAACGAGACCTTGAACGACGCCACTTTGAGCCGTCCAGACATCTCAGGCGAAGCCCCCAAAGGCCATTGGGGGGTGCACTCGGAACACCTCGGTTTTTTGCTGGCAGAGATGCAAGTGCTCGCCCGAGCCCACCCCGAGGCGACTTGGTAACGCCATGGACACCGCTCACACTGCGGCCGCAACGCCTATGGCACAGCGAATCGAGTCCATCTGGAAGGCGCTAGAGAGCGTCACCGATCCAGAGATACCCGTCGTCACATTGCGAGAGTTAGGAATTTTGCGATCCGTCCAACTCAGTGAAGACGGTGTCCCTGAAGTGGTCATCACGCCCACGTACAGCGGCTGCCCGGCCATGGAACAAATGACAGATGACGTGCGCGCCGCACTGCAAGACGCTGGACAACACGCTCGAATCATCACGCAACTCGCACCCGCTTGGACCACCGACTGGATCACTCCGGCGGCACGCGAAAAGCTGCGGGCGTTTGGCATTGCTCCGCCAGCCGGCGCAGCCCATCAAAACCCGAGTGGCACCGTTCAGTTTTCAAGGCGCAACCGACAACCAGACACCGTGGCGTGTCCGCAATGTGGCTCGACCCAAACCACTGAAGTTTCCCCATTTGGCTCAACGGCCTGCAAAGCACAGTACCGATGTTTGGCTTGCATGGAGCCGTTTGATTACTTCAAGCCGTATTGACGCCAGCCCCACGCCCCACCTCTTCCCGCCTGACCCCACACGCACCACACCATGAGCACAGCCCCACGCTTTCACGACCTTCGCGTGACTCACATCAGCCCTGAAGCAGCGAATGCCGTCGCCGTCACGCTGGGCGTTCCAAATGAGTTGAAAGACACCTTCGCGTTCACACCTGGTCAATTTGTGACGGTGCGAACAGACATCCAGGGACAAGACGTTCGGCGGAGTTACTCCATCTGCAGCACCCGGCGAGATCTGAGCGATCGCGGGCAACTCAGCCTGGGCATTCGCCCAGTTGAAGGCGGTGTGTTCAGCAATTGGGCTGCGTCTGAACTGCAAGTGGGTCACACCCTCAGCGTGATGCCTCCACAAGGCCGTTTCACCATTCACAAGCCTCGCGCGATTCACCGCGTTGGTTTTGCCGCTGGCTCTGGTATCACCCCGATTTTGTCCATCATTGCCAGCACCCTTGAGGAAGATCCCAACAGCAAATTCACCTTGGTCTACGGCAACCGCCGTATGTCAAGCGTCATGTTCAATGAGTCGCTGCAAGACCTCAAGGACCGCTATGCCAGCCGACTCACCTTGATCCACATTTTGTCGCGGCAAGCGCAAGAGGTGCCTTTGCTGGAGGGTCGCATTGACGGTGACAAAGTGCGCGCCATTGTGCAAACGTTGTTGCCGATTGGCAGCATGGATGAAGTCTTCATCTGCGGTCCTGAAGCCATGATTGAGGCGACGGAGCAAGCCTTGCTGGACCAGGGTTTGCGCGCTGACCGCATCCACACCGAACGGTTCAGCTCACCCACACCAGACGCGCCACCAATCGGAGCCCGTCAGGTTGCGGGGCCGAGTCATCTCGAGGAAGGCGTGCAAGGCGAGGTTGAACTCACCGTCATCCTCGACGGCAAGCCGCACCCAATGCGCATGGCCAAGCACCAAAAAATCCTCGACATCGCACTCCATGCAGGTTTGGATCTGCCTTGGTCCTGCAAGGGTGGCGTGTGTTGCACGTGTCGCGCCAAAGTGATGGAAGGCGCCGTTCAAATGGAGCGCAACTTCACCTTAGAACCTTGGGAAATGGAACAAGGTTTCGTCTTGTCGTGTCAGGCCATGCCGACCACCGCCCGTGTCACACTCAGTTACGACGAACGCTGATCAAGCCTGTGAGTCCACCAGCCCACAAAAAAGCCCGCTGTAGCGGGCTTTTTTACAGCGCAAACACGCATCAAGCGGCAGCCAGAGCTTGCTCCAAATCAGTCTTGATGTCGTCGATGTGCTCAATGCCAATGCACAAGCGCACCGTTTCTTCTTTGACACCTGCCTTGGCCAGTTCCTCGGGATTCAACTGGCGATGCGTGGTCGATGCTGGGTGCGTCGCCAACGATTTGGTATCACCGATGTTGACCAGTCGCGTGAACAACTGAAGCGCATCTAGGAACTTTTCGCCGGCAGCTCGGCCGCCCTTCACGCCAAAGGTCATCAAACCTGAGGCACGCCCTCCCATCATGCGCTGAGCAACGTCGTGATCGGCGTGGCCTGGCAAGCCGGCGTAATCCACCCACGCCACTTTGGGGTGCGATATCAGATATTGCGCGACCGCTAGCGTGTTGTCACAAATCCGATCCATGCGCAAAGCCAAGGTTTCCAAACCTTGCAAAATCAACCAAGCGTTCATGGGCGAAATGGCAGCCCCCATGTTGCGCAGAGGCACGACGCGCGCGCGCGCGATGTAGGCAGCAGCACCCAGTGCCTCGGTGTACACCACGCCGTGATAACTGACGTCGGGTTCATTCAAGCGTTTAAAACGCGCCTTGTGCTCGGCCCACGGGAACTTTCCGGAGTCCACAATCATGCCGCCGATGCTGTTGCCTTGACCACCGATGTACTTGGTCAAAGAGTGCACCACAATGTCTGCGCCGTGCTCAAATGGCCTGCACAGGTAAGGGCTGGGGACCGTGTTGTCCACAATCAGTGGGACGCCGTGGGCATGGGCTACCTCAGCAATCGCAGCAATATCGGTCACGTTGCCCAAGGGGTTACCGATGGACTCAACGTACACCGCCTTGGTCTTGTCATCAATCAAGGCTGCGAAACTGGCTGGGTTGCGCGCATCTGCAAAGCGCACTTCAATGCCGTACTGAGGGAAGGTGTGGGCAAACAAGTTGTAGGTGCCGCCATACAAAGCACTCGCCGACACCACGTTGTCACCCGCTTCTGCGATGGTTTGAATGGCGTAGGTGATCGCCGCCTGTCCAGAGGCAACGGCCAACGCTGCAATGCCGCCCTCCAGAGATGCCACACGCTCCTCTAGGACCGCCTGCGTGGGGTTCATGATTCGGGTGTAGATATTGCCCGGCACCTTGAGGTCAAACAGGTCTGCACCATGTTGGGCGTTGTCAAACGCATAGGCCACGGTCTGGTAGATCGGCACGGCCATGGCCTTGGTCGTGGGGTCTGGGCTGTAGCCGACGTGCACGGCTTTGGTTTCAAATTTCATTGCAATGTCTCCTAATTGATGTTCGGTACTTTATTGCCTCACGGGGGCTGGTGAGTCGCCGAATCGTAGTCGAACTTTCAGCCCAGCGCCTGGCAAATTTGGGCCGTTGGGTTGCTTTGGTTCATGGTGTAGAAGTGCAGGCTCGGGGCGCCACCGCGAATCAATTGCTCACACACGCGCACCATGACCTCTTGGCCAAACGCTTTGATGGATGCCGTGTCATCGCCGTAACTTTGCAACCGTTGGCGAATCCAACGGGGCACATCGGCACCACACATATCCGAAAACCGAATCAGCTGCGTGCTGTTGGTGATCGGCATGATCCCGGGCACGATCGGAATCGTGACACCGGCGGCCATCACTTCATCCACAAACCGGAAATAAGCATCTGGATTGAAAAAATATTGCGTGATCGCACTGTCAGCCCCGGCATTGGCTTTGGCCACAAAGGCATTCAAGTCGGCCTCAGCGCTGCGCGCTTGGGGATGAACCTCAGGGTATGCGGCCACTTCAATGTGGAACGCATCACCAAACGTCTCCCGCACGAACGCCACCAAATCGGCAGCGTAATGGAATTCGCCACCAGCCCCATAGCCACTTGGGAGATCGCCACGCAACGCCACCAAGCGGCGCACGCCCATCGCTTGCAGCTGATGAAGCCGTTCGCTCACAGACTCACGCGTTGCACCAATGCAAGAGAAATGGGCAGCCGCCTCAACGCCTTCCGATTGGATGGCCGCCACGGTCGCAAAAGAACCCTCTTGCGTAGAGCCACCTGCACCATAAGTCACCGAGCAAAATTGCGGCTTTAAGGCGTACAAGGCTTGCCGAGCGAGTGTCAGCTTGGCAGCCGCTTCATCCGTCTTGGGCGGAAAAAATTCAAAGCTAATCGGCAGGTTCACTGCGCACTCCGTGGACTTGGAATCAGGTCAAGTCTTGAAAGACACAGGCGCCCATTTGCGCCCCAGCGTGTCCGTTGCATTAGGGTCATTCAACCGCCGCATCTCAACCCACCATGAGCCGAGTGCGGCGGCATTGTGACATGACCGCTCAGCGGTCCAATCAATCAGTAGCGATAAGCGTTGGGCTTGTATGGGCCGTCCACTGTCACGCCAATGTACGCGGCTTGCGCAGGGGTCAGCTCAGTCAACTGGGCGTTCAAGGTCGACAGCTGCAAGCGCGCGACTTTCTCGTCCAAATGCTTGGGCAACACATACACCTGACCCACTTCATATGCATCGGGCTTGGTAAACAACTCGACTTGAGCCAAAGTTTGGTTGGCAAAAGAGCTGCTCATCACGTAGCTGGGGTGCCCCGTGCCACAACCCAAGTTCACCAAGCGGCCTCGCGCCAACAAAATAATGCGGTGGCCATCAGGGAACACCACGTGGTCGACTTGTGGTTTGATCTCTTCGAACTGACACAGCTCTTCCAGCTTGGCCACTTGGATTTCGTTGTCAAAGTGTCCAATGTTGCAGACGATGGCTTCATCGTGCATTTTGGCCATGTGCTCGTACGTGATCACGTCACGGTTACCGGTGGTGGTCACAAAGATGTCTGCCTTGTCAGCTGCCCAGTCCATGGTCACCACACGGTAGCCTTCCATGGCCGCTTGCAACGCACAAATGGGGTCGACTTCTGTCACCCACACCTGGGCCGACAGCGCGCGCAAGGCTTGGGCACTGCCTTTGCCCACATCGCCGTATCCACAAACCACGGCAACTTTGCCAGCGATCATGACATCGGTCGCGCGCTTGATTCCATCCACCAGAGATTCGCGGCAACCGTACAAGTTGTCGAATTTGCTCTTGGTCACGGAGTCATTCACGTTGATGGCGCGCAGACGGAGGGTGCCTTTGGCTGACATCTCGTTCAAACGATGCACGCCAGTGGTGGTTTCTTCGGTCACACCGATGATGTTAGCGAGGCGGCGGCTGTACCAAGTGCCGTCTTGCGCCAACTTGGCTTTGATGGCGGCAAACAAAATGGTTTCTTCTTCGCTACTGGGATTAGCCAACACAGACACATCGGTCTCGGCCTGCGCCCCCAGGTGCATGAGCAACGTGGCGTCTCCGCCGTCGTCAAGAATCATGTTCGGGCCTTCTTCGGGCGTACCCTTGGCACCGTTGAATTCAAAAATGCGGTGGGTGTAGTCCCAGTAGTCCTCGAGGGTTTCGCCTTTGATCGCAAACACAGGCGTGCCGTTCGCAGCAATCGCAGCAGCAGCATGGTCTTGCGTGGAGTAAATATTGCAAGAGGCCCAGCGGACATCTGCGCCCAACTCTTTGAGCGTCTCAATCAGCACCGCCGTTTGGATGGTCATGTGCAAGGAGCCCGTGATGCGGGCGCCTTTGAGAGGCTGGGATGACGCGAGTTCACGGCGAATGGCCATCAAACCAGGCATCTCGGTTTCAGCGATTTGGATTTCTTTTCGACCCCAGCCTGCCAGCGAAATATCGGCAATGATGGACTGGTTCACGGGGGCGTCTACAACGGCGTTCATGGTTTTCTCCGGTTGGTGTTGCACAGCACCACGCTTGGAGGTTGCTCACCCTTCAAGTCGTGGGTGAGCGCCGTTGTTGTCTGTCCGAGCCTCGTCAAATT
>JBEAPX010000060.1:0-3890 GCA_041164205.1 Pseudomonadota bacterium | reverse complement strand
ACTGGCCACACGGTATGCCTTAGCTAACAAGCCGCAGGGGCCGACACGGTTTTGTCACTGTCACGCCCTATGGTGCGTATTTCTGAGTTGAACGGCCCGCGTAGACGGCGGCGTTCTTTTTAATTGGATGAATACTCCCCAATGACTTTTTTACCGGACTGGCCGCTTCAGCCCAGTGCCATGTTTTTCTTTGGCGTGCTGCTATTTTTTGGCGCGCTGGGTGGTTATTTGGCGCACCGAGTGCGTTGGATTCCTTCGATCACGGGGTTCATGCTTGTGGGTTTATTGGCGGGTCCACAGGCCTTGCAGCTGATTTCGGTCGAGGCGCTTGAGCGCACGGGCATTGTGGTGGATATTGCACTGGCGCTGATTTTGTATCGACTGGGGTTGTCTATTGATGTGCGCGAGTTGATCCGCGACAAAAGCCTGTTGTTTGTGTCACTGATTGAATCAAGCATCACGTTTGTCGCGGTGTTTTCGGGCTTGTACTTTGGTTTGGGCTTGAGCCACATCACGTCGGGCGTGGTGGCGGCCATTGCGATTTCGTCGTCTCCTGCGGTGTTGATTCACGTGGCGCATGAATTGGGCGCTGAGGGCCCGACCACCCAAAAGGCGCAAACTTTGGTGGCGCTGAACAATGTGTTGGCTTTTGTGGTGTTTGCCGCTTTGCTGCCGGGTCTTTATCGCCAGCACGCGGCACCACTCAGCACTGTGATTGGCAGCCCTTTGTATCAGGCGGTGGGCTCAGCGGCTTTAGGCGCCCTGATGGGCTTTGCCCTGCACCACGTGGCCAAGGCGACGCGCCCGGCGCCGCAGTACCAGTTGGCTTTGATCGTTGGGGCGGTGATGATGTCGCTGGGTTTGGCCTTGGCGCTGAATTTATCGACGCTGTTTGTGCCACTGGTCCTGGGCGTGGTGGTGCGCAGTCTTGAGCGCCAGGAGTTGATCGCCGATATGGAGTTTGGCCCGGCTTTGGAGTTGTTTTTTATCGCGCTCTTTGTCTACGCCGGTGCCAATCTGCATTTGAAAGAAATGTGGGTCTACGCGCCTGCCGCATTGGTGGTGGTCTTGGCGCGCTCGGTCGCCAAATGGGGCGGTGTGGCGGCCGCTGGCTACCGGTGGGGTTGGTCCAAGCCAGCGTACCGCAGCGCGGGATTGATGTTGATTCCGATGGCGGGCATGGCGATTGGGCTGGCGCAAGTGGCGGTGGAGCATTTCCCGCAGAGTGGCGGCGTGATCGCGTCGATCGTGTTTGCGGCTGTGGCTGCGTTTGAAACGCTGGGCCCACCGATTGTGTCGCGCGCCCTGTTCTGGGCAGGTGAAGTCGAGCCAGAGCCAGTTGCTGGGCTGTTGACGACCCCAGAGGCTCAGCCCAATGCCGATGCGCGCGAGGGCTGATTAGCCCCTGCGTTGCCTGAACGCGATAGGCATAAAAAACGGCTCCCGAGGGAGCCGTTTCAAGGGGTTGAGTCAGGCCAATTAAGCCTTGTCAGCGACCTCTGCGTACTCTTCAATCTCGTTGAAGTTCATGTACTTGTAGACGCTGGCCGCGTCCTTGTTGATGATGCCAACTGCCTCTTGGTACTCGGCCACAGTTGGGATGCGCCCCAACTTGGAACACACCGCCGCCAGCTCGGCAGAGCCAAGGTAGACGTTGGTGTTTTTGCCCAAGCGGTTGGGGAAGTTGCGCGTCGAGGTGGACATGACGGTTGCGCCCTCACGCACCTGCGCTTGGTTGCCCATACAGAGGCTACAACCGGGCATTTCGGTGCGGGCACCGGCGGCACCAAAGGTGGCGTAGTGGCCCTCTTTGATGAGCTCGGACTCGTCCATCTTGGTGGGGGGTGCCACCCACAGTTTGACGGGGATGTCGCGCACGCCGCCCAAGACTTTGGATGCCGCACGGAAGTGACCGATGTTGGTCATGCAAGAGCCAATGAAGGCCTCGTCAATGGCGGTGCCAGAGACTTCAGACATGAACTTAGCGTCATCGGGGTCATTGGGGCAGCACACGATGGGCTCTTTGATATCGGCCAAATCGATCTCGATGACTGCCGCGTATTCGGCGTCTGCATCGGCTTCGAGCAGCTGAGGGTTGGCCAGCCAAGCTTCTTGGGCTTCGATGCGGCGCTGCAAGGTGCGGGCGTCGGCGTAGCCGTTGGCGATCATGTTCTTCATCAGGACGATGTTGGACTTGATGTATTCGATGATCGGTTCTTTGTCCAGCTTGATGGTGCAGCCCGCAGCAGAGCGCTCGGCTGAGGCGTCAGAGAGTTCGAACGCTTGCTCGACCTTAAGCTGCGGCAAGCCCTCGATCTCGAGGACGCGACCCGAAAAGATGTTCTTTTTGCCAGCCTTGGCAACGGTCAACAAACCTTGCTTGATCGCGTAGAGCGGAATGGCGTGCACGAGGTCACGCAGGGTGACGCCGGGCTGCATTTCGCCCTTGAAGCGGACCAACACCGACTCGGGCATATCCAATGGCATCACGCCAGTAGCGGCGGCAAATGCCACCAAGCCAGAACCCGCAGGGAAAGAGATGCCAATCGGAAAACGGGTGTGGGAGTCACCGCCGGTGCCCACGGTGTCGGGCAACAGCAGGCGGTTCAACCAGCTGTGGATCACGCCGTCTCCGGGACGCAAGGCGACGCCACCACGGGTGCTGATGAAGTCTGGCAGCTCGTGGTGCATCTTGACGTCGACAGGCTTGGGATAGGCTGCGGTGTGGCAGAAGGACTGCATCACCAAGTCAGCGCTGAAACCAAGGCAGGCCAAGTCTTTCAGCTCGTCACGAGTCATTGGACCGGTGGTGTCCTGTGAACCGACGGTGGTCATTTTGGGCTCGCAGTAGGTGCCGGGGCGAACGCCTTTGCCTTCGGGCAGACCGCAGGCGCGACCCACCATTTTTTGCGCAAGGGTGAAGCCCTTGCCCGAGTCCACGGGGGCTTGGGGCAATCGGAATTCGGTCGATGCGGGCAAGCCCAAGAACTCGCGGGCTTTGGTGGTCAAACCACGGCCAATGATCAAGTTGATGCGGCCGCCAGCGCGGACTTCGTCCAGCAAGACATCGCTCTTGAGCGAGAACTCGGCGACGGTCTTGCCGTCTTTTTCGATCTTGCCTTCGTAGGGATACACGTCGATGACGTCACCCATTTCGAAGTTGGTGACATCGACTTCGATGGGCAATGCACCAGAGTCCTCTTGGGTGTTAAAGAAGATAGGTGCGATCTTGCCACCCAGCGTGACGCCGCCAAAGCGCTTGTTGGGGACATAAGGAATGTCTTGGCCCGTGGCCCAGATCACGCTGTTGGTCGCTGATTTGCGGCTTGAGCCAGTGCCGACCACGTCGCCCACATACGCCACCAAGTGGCCTTTGGCTTTGAGGTCGTCGATGAACTTCATGGGGCCACGCTTGCCATCCTCTTCGGGCACAAACGCTGCGCCTGGGCGGGTGTTTTTGAGCATCGCCAAGTAGTGCATCGGGATGTCGGGGCGGCTCCAGGCGTCAGGCGCGGGAGACAGGTCATCGGTGTTGGTTTCACCGGGCACTTTGAACACGGTGACGGTGATTTTTCGCTCGACTTCGGGGCGCTTCTTGAACCACTCGGCGTCGGCCCAGGATTGGATGACCTCTTTGGCCTTGGCGTTGCCCGCCTTGGCTTTTTCGGTAACGTCGTGGAATGCGTCAAACATCAACAACGTGCCTTTGAGCGCTTCGCAGGCTTCGGCAGCCACGGCCGCATCGTCGAGCAAATCAACGAGTGGCTTCACGTTGTAGCCACCGAGCATGGTGCCCAGCAACTCTGTGGCACGCTGGCGTGTGATCAAGCCGCAAGGCTGCTCGCCATGGGCCACCGCTGCCAAAAAGCTGGCCTTGACTTTGGCGGCGT
>JBEAPX010000059.1:0-5898 GCA_041164205.1 Pseudomonadota bacterium | reverse complement strand
TCACCGTGTTGCCGGGCAGCTACCTCGCGCGCGAGATCAATGGCCATAACCCCGGTGCTGGCCGAGTGCGCATGGCGCTGGTCGCCGAGACCGCCGAGTGTGTCGAGGCAGCCCAACGCATTGTTTCTTTTTGTCAAACCGCTTGAGTTGAACTCAAGCACCATCGATTGAACTTCATGACCCAACAACTGCAAACCATCATCGATAACGCGTGGGAAGACCGCGCCAATCTGTCTCCTAGCTCTGCGCCCAAAGAGGTTGTCGACGCGGTAGAACATGCCTTGAATGAACTCAACACAGGGCGCCTGCGCGTGGCCAGCCGGGAAGGCGTGGGCCAGTGGACCGTTCACCAGTGGCTCAAAAAGGCGGTGCTGCTGTCATTCCGCTTGAATGACAACGCCCTCATGCACGCCGGCGAACTGGCGTTTTTTGACAAAGTGGCGACCAAATTCAGCAAACTCACGGATGCGCAAATGCGCGAAACTGGTGTGCGCGTGGTGCCTCCAGCCGTTGCCCGCCATGGCAGTTTCATCGGCAAGGGCGCCGTGCTGATGCCTTCCTATGTGAACATTGGAGCCTACGTAGACGAAGGCACCATGGTGGACACCTGGGCCACGGTGGGTTCTTGTGCTCAGATTGGCAAAAACGTCCACCTGTCCGGTGGCGTCGGCATCGGTGGCGTGCTCGAGCCGCTGCAGGCCAACCCCACGATCATTGAAGACAACTGTTTCATTGGCGCACGCTCTGAAGTCGTTGAAGGCGTGATCGTCGAGGAAAACTCTGTGATCTCGATGGGCGTGTACATCGGTCAATCCACCAAAATTTTTGACCGCGCCACCGGCGAAGTGTCCTACGGTCGCATCCCCGCCGGCTCTGTGGTGGTCTCCGGCAACCTGCCCAGCTCCGACGGCAGTTGCAGCTTGTATTGTGCGGTCATCGTCAAAAAGGTGGACGCACAGACCCGCAGCAAAACCAGCATCAATGAGCTGCTGCGCACCTAACCAAATCGCGCTCTGAGAAGCCACCTGCGGGTGGCTTTTTTGTGGCTCAAAGAAGCCTCACCATCGTGTGTCAACACCCTACAAAGCAGCATCAAGAGAGAAAGCACCCGCTGACCCAGGTCAGCGCTGACCGGCTCTAGAATGTGGCTTACAAGACAAAGCGCTGGTGTCGACATCAGCCTCACGATGAACCGTTTTCCACCCACCTCTCATAAATATGTCTGACACCCTGCGTTTGACCGAAGCTTTGATTGCATGTCCATCTGTCACGCCAGAGGATGCGGGCTGCCTTCCTTTGATCGCAGGACGATTGCAAGCCATTGGTTTTGACATCGAAATGATGCCCAGCGGCGAGGGCTCAGAGCAGGTGCTCAACCTGTGGGCCAAGCGCGATGCTGGGACCAACGCGCCCACGCTGGTTTTCGCAGGTCACACCGATGTGGTCCCGACGGGGCCGCTGGAAGCTTGGACCAGCGATCCGTTCACCCCCACCTATCGCGACCACAAACTGTATGGCCGCGGCGCAGCCGATATGAAAACATCATTGGCGGCCATGGTGGTGGCTTGTGAGCGATTCGTTGCCGCACATCCTCAGCCTGCGCTGTCGCTGGCGTTTTTGTTAACCAGCGATGAAGAAGGCCCAGCGATCCACGGCACCACCGTGGTCGTGGAGACCCTGCGCGCGCGGGGTGAGCGCCTCGACTACTGCATCGTGGGAGAGCCAACATCGGTGAAACAGGTCGGCGACATGGTCAAAAATGGCCGCCGTGGCTCGATGAGTGGAAAGCTCAAGGTGAAAGGCATCCAAGGCCACATCGCTTACCCTCAGCTGGCCCGCAACCCGATTCACCAAGTGGCGCCTGCATTGGCTGAATTAACCACTGAGGTCTGGGACGGTGGGAATTCAGACTTCCCACCCACCAGCTGGCAAGTCAGCAATATTCACGCTGGCACGGGTGCCAGCAATGTGATTCCTGGTGATGTCGTCATCGACTTCAATTTCCGCTTCTGCACCGAATCGACTGTGGAGTCGTTGCAAACCAGAGTGCACCAGATTTTGGACAAGCACGGGCTGGAATACGAACTTCAATGGTCAATCAGTGGCTACCCATTCCGCTGCGCTCCAGGTGATTTGCTGAACGAAGTCCAGGCGGCCATCCTAGAAACCACTGGCATCACCACCGAACTATCTACCACGGGGGGCACCAGCGACGGGCGTTTCATCGCCAAGATTTGCCCCCAAGTGATTGAGCTGGGGCCGTGCAACGCCACAATCCACCAAATTGATGAGTGCGTATCAGTGAGCGACGTGGAACCCCTGACCCAGATTTATTTGCGCACTATGGAGCGCCTCGCCAGTTTGCCGCATTGATGTCGGGTTGATCCCATGGCCGATGGGATCCAGCGCACTGCGCGCTCAGCGGTGCCGGCGGGCCAGGGTGACGGGTCACACCGGCCGGCTCGGCCGCCTGACCCACATCACTCGACCCGCCTGATGCGCTGGGGCTTGAACCCCAAATCTGCCGCCTTGCCTTTGCGCGCTCTGGCGGCCCTGGCGTTGTTCAAGCTTCGGATTTCCAGGGTTTCTTCCTTCCATTTGCCACCGCGACCGAGGCCCTCCAAGCGAACACTCCGTGTGTAGGCGGCAGCACCTGCCAGCGCATCTTTGGGGTCCAAATCGATCAAGGTCAGGCCCCGTCCCCCTTTTTCCATGACTTTGAGTTCAGCGATTTCAAACGTCAAAATCCGCCCCCCCACCGAGGCGCAAGCCACATGAGTGGCGTCTGCCATAGGTGCGCCGTCGGCGGGCACCGTCGCGCTGGAGCCGCTGACGTGAGACGGCGCGCACACCGACTCTGCGCCACTGAGGGAGATGAATGCCTTACCCGCCTTTTGGCGCGAGATCATGTGCTCCACGCGCGCCAAAAAGCCGTATCCCCCCGAGCCCGACAGCAACAGCGTCGCGTGGGCCGGCCCGGCGAAATAATGCGCCAACTGGGTCCCACTCTCCAGCTCAATCATTGTGGTCACAGGTTGGCCGTCGCCACGCCCGCCAGGTAAAGCCGCCACCGGAACGGAGTACACACGGCCGTTGCTACCAAACACCAGCAAGGTGTCGACGGTGCGGCATTCGAAGACGCCATATAAGTCATCGCCGGATTTGAACGCGAAGGCAGTGGCGTCGTGTCCGTGGCCTGTACGAGCGCGCACCCAACCTTTGGAGGACACGACCACCGTCACGGGTTCATCAATGATCTTGACTTCGGCAACGGCCTTCTTCTCTTCTTGTATCAAGGTGCGACGATCGTCAGCAAAGGACTTCGCATCGGCCTCGATCTCCTTGACCATGAGCTTTCGCAACGCCGTAGGGCTCGCCAAAATTTCCTCCAGCTTGCTCTGCTCCTGGCGCAACTCGGACAACTCCTGCTCGATTTTGATGGCCTCTAAACGGGCCAGTTGGCGCAAGCGAATTTCCAAAATGTCTTCCGCCTGGCGTTCGCTCAATTGAAAGCGCTCCATCAACGCTGGTTTGGGCTCGTCGCTGTGCCGAATGATATGGATCACCTCATCGATGTTGAGGAGTACCAGCTGCCGGCCTTCCAAAATATGGATTCGATCCAGCACCTTATTCAGCCGGTGTTGGCTGCGGCGCGTGATCGTCTGCTGGCGGAACTCAATCCACTCAGTGACCATTTGGCGCAGGGACTTTTGCGTCGGCTTGCCATCGATGCCCACCATCGTGAGGTTGATGGACGACGACGTTTCCAAACTGGTGTGCGCCAGCAAAGCCGTGATCAACTCCTGCTGCTCAATGCGGCTGGTCTTTGGCTCAAACACCAAACGCACACTGGCGTCTTTGCTGGATTCATCGCGCACCACGTCCAACACCGCCAACATACTGGCCTTGAGCAATTGCTGGTCCTGTGTCAGCGTCTTCTTGCCAGCCTTCACTTTGGGATTGGTGATTTCCTCGATTTCTTCCAATACCCTTTGGGAGCTCACGCCAGGTGGCAGTTCATGCACCACCAACTGCCACTGGCCGCGTGCGAGGTCTTCGATCGACCAGCGGGCCCGAACTTTGATGGAACCGCGGCCTGTGCGATATGCATCGGCAATGGCACTCGGCGGGGAAATGATTTGCCCGCCGCCTGGAAAATCAGGTCCGGGGATCAATGCCAGCAGCTCGTCATCGCTCAAGTTGGGCTTCTTGATCAAAGCCACACAAGCGTCTGCAACTTCACGCAGGTTGTGGCTTGGGATCTCTGTGGCCAAGCCCACGGCAATGCCGCTCGCGCCGTTCAACAAAGTGAATGGCAAGCGCGCTGGCAACTGGTGCGGTTCTTCGGTAGAGCCATCGTAATTGGGCACAAAGTCAACCGTGCCCATGTCGATTTCGTCCAGCAACAGCCCAGTGATTTTCGCCAACCGAGCCTCGGTGTAGCGCATCGCTGCAGCGCCATCACCGTCGCGTGATCCAAAGTTGCCCTGGCCATCAATCAAAGGGTAGCGCTGAGAAAAGTCCTGGGCCATGCGCACCAGAGCGTCGTAGGCAGCCTGGTCGCCGTGCGGGTGAAAGCGGCCCAGTACGTCACCAACCACGCGCGCACTCTTGACCGGCTTGGCCGCGGTATTGCCGCTGAAGCTCAGGCCCATGCGGTTCATGGCGTACAAAATGCGGCGCTGCACTGGTTTTTGGCCATCACAGACATCCGGAAGCGCACGTCCTTTGACGACTGAGAGGGCGTACTCTAAGTAAGCCCGTTGCGCGTAGGTCGCGAGGTTCAAGCCGTCGTCGGTTTCGCCGTGGTTGAGGTCTATTGTGGTGTGGTCAGTCATGGCATTCCTCAGACATCAATCTCGATGGAGTCGCCATGCAACTCCATCAACTCACGGCGTGCTGCCGCTTCGCCTTTACCCATCAGCTTGGTGATCTCCGCCTCAGTCTGCGAGAAGTCCATCACACCCAGGTGCACAGGCAACAAACGGCGGGTGTCTGGGTTGAGCGTGGTTTCCCATAGCTGCTCGGCGCTCATCTCGCCTAAGCCTTTGAATCGGCTGATGCTCCAAGCGTTCTCTCGCACGCCGTCTTTGCGCAACTTGTCCAAAATGGCGGTGAGCTCGCCTTCATCCAGAGCGTAGATTTTGGTGGCAGGTTTTTTACCGCGGGCGGGGGCGTCCACTCGGAACAGTGGTGGTCGGGCCACATACACATGGCCCGCATCGATGAGTTTTGGGAAGTGGCGGAAAAACAAAGTCAGCAACAAGACTTGAATGTGCGAACCGTCCACGTCGGCGTCAGACAGAATGCAGATTTTTCCGTACCGCAAACCACTCAAATCTGGTGTGTCATTGGGGCCGTGCGGATCGACACCAATGGCCACCGATATGTCGTGGATTTCATTGTTGGCGAACAACCGATCTCGCTCGACTTCCCAGGTATTCAAGACCTTGCCGCGCAAAGGCAAGATGGCCTGGCATTCTTTGTCGCGTCCCATTTTGGCGCTGCCGCCAGCCGAGTCACCCTCGACCAAAAAGACTTCGTTGTGGCTGATATCGCGGGATTCACAATCGGTCAGCTTGCCTGGCAAGACAGCGACGCCAGAGCTCTTGCGTTTTTCAATTTTTTGTCCCGCCTTTTGGCGCGACTGTGCCGCTTTGATCGTCAATTCGGCCAGTTTCTTGCCGTAGTCCACGTGCTGGTTAAGCCACAACTCCAACGCTGGTCGCACAAAATTGGAGACCAAGCGCACGGCATCGCGTGAATTCAAACGCTCCTTGATTTGGCCTTGGAATTGAGGATCCAGCACCTTGGCGGACAGCACATAGCTGGCGCGAGCGAAGACATCCTCTGGCAGCAGCTTGACGCCCTTGGGCAGCAGGCTGTGAAAATCGATGA
>JBEAPX010000058.1:0-4046 GCA_041164205.1 Pseudomonadota bacterium | reverse complement strand
CCGTAGTCTGCCCCTTGGTTGCGGTAATGGAACAAACTGATGTTCCAGTTGGGCCGCAACAAATCCAAAAACTTCAACAGCGCCCCGGGCCGCTCCGGAAAGATGAATCGCAACAACCGCTCATCGCTCGCGCTGCTGTTGGCACCGCCCACCATGTAGCGCACGTGCTCTTTGGCCAAGTCGTCGTGCGTCAGATCCAAGGTTGTGAACCCGCGCTTTTTGAATTGTTTGGCCAGCTTGTCGCTCTCGCCCTTTTGCGTGCTGATACCGACAAACACATGGGCTTGCTGGCTGTCGTGCATTCGGTAATTGAACTCGGTGACATTGCGGGGACCGCCAGGCAGTTCGGCAATGGTTTGCACAAAGCGCCTGAAACTGCCGCGCTCCTCGGGCATGGTGACCGCAAACAACGCCTCTCGCTCTTCACCCACCTCAGCGCGCTCGGCGACAAACCGCAGGCGGTCAAAGTTGATGTTGGCGCCACACAAGATCGCGGCATACGTCTGCCCCTTGGTCTTGTGTTGCTGCACATACTGTTTGATGGCTGCCACCGCCAGCGCCCCTGCTGGCTCGACGATTGAGCGGGTGTCGACGTACACGTCTTTGATCGCTGCGCACACCGCGTCTGTGTCAACGATCACAAAATCGTCTACCAAGTCCTCGGTGATTCGAAAGGTCTCTTGGCCGACCAGCTTCACCGCGGTGCCATCCGAAAAAAGCCCCACGTCAGGCAAAGCCACACGTTTGCCCTTGGACACCGACTGCACCATCGCGTCGGAGTCGTTCATTTGGACGCCAATCACTTTGATTTCGGGGCGCACCGCCTTGATGTAATTGGCCACCCCTGAAATCAGTCCACCCCCGCCGATGGCGACAAACACCGCATCAAGCGCCCCCTGATGTTGGCGCAAGATTTCCATCGCAATCGTGCCTTGCCCGGCGATGACATCCGGGTCATCAAACGGGTGCACAAAGGTCAAGCCTTTCTTTTTTTCTAGCTCGCTCGCATGAGCGGCCGCATCGGAATAGCTGTCGCCGAACAACACCACATCGCCGCCGAGGGCCTGTACCGCCTCGATTTTGAGCTGGGGCGTGGTGGTGGGCATGACAATCACGGCCTTGGTGCCCAGCCGCGATGCCGACAGCGCGACGCCTTGGGCATGGTTGCCTGCGGACGCGCAGATCACACCGCGCTTGAGTTGCTCCTTACTGAGTTGAGCCATGCGGTTGTAGGCCCCGCGCAGCTTGAAGCTGAACACAGGCTGCTGGTCTTCTCGCTTGAGCAAAACCGTGTTGTTCAAGCGGTTGCTGAGTCCTTTGGCGACCTCGAGATTGGACTCTTTGGCAACGTCATAGACCTTGGCGTTGAGAATCTTGGTCAGGTACTGTTGTGGGCTCAATGGCTTGGCTTGGCGGTTTGGCATTCGGGTTCCCCTAGAGGCAACGATCATATCCGCAGCCATTGGCTTCCCGCATCGGCGGCCCCGCCGAGTATGAACAAGCGGCAAGTTGTGCTTGGGGTACAGGCAAAAAAAAGCCCCTCGCCTGAGGCGGGGGGCTTAATCCACCATTTGAGGAGGTGGAGGAGACAACTCGAAAAAACGGTGTAAAAGCGCATCTGGCTCGTCTGACTCGCTTCTACAATATTAGGGATTATACGGATTCGTTGCCGCCTGGCAATAAGTAATACAACGTAGAAAGGTCACGTTCAATGGAATGCACAGTCACCTGGACCGGCGCGACCGGCACCCGCTCCTCGATGGGCTTTGTCGCCGAGACGGGCAGTGGCCACGTTTTGACGATGGATGGCGCGCCTGACGAGAACAAACCCGAAAACGGTGGCGCTAACCTCGCGCCCAGACCCATGGAAACCGTCCTGGCGGGCACCGGCGGCTGCACGGCCTACGACGTGGTGTTGATCCTCAAGCGGGGTCGACAACAAGTCACCGGATGCAGTGTCACCCTCACCAGCGAGCGCGCCGACACCGACCCCAAAGTGTTCACTCGCATTAATATGCACTTCAAGGTCACCGGCCGGGGCCTGAACCCATCGGCGGTCGAACGCGCCATTGCCATGAGCCACGACAAGTACTGCTCTGCCAGCATCATGCTGGCCAAAACCGCGGACATCACCACCTCGTTTGAAGTTATCGAAGCCGCTTAACAAGAGAGCGCGATGAAATGGCCCGCTTGGCGGGCCTGTGGCGTGGGCGTGATGGGAAGGCCGACCCATTAATTTCGCCATTGGGCCTTGCTATTAGGCCTTGCTTGTGGGCCTCGCTCTATATATAGATGGGCTATATGTGGTGGGCCACCGAGGTCATCACTCGCGCGGCGCGGCGCATCAGCCACTGCACGGGGCTTGGCAACTCTGCAGCGCCCATATGTTGGGCGGCTTTGGCGTGAGCCACTTCGTCCGCCTTCATTTGCTTGACGATGGCGCGCGACGCCAAATCCGTGGCGGGCAGCTCTTTCAAGTGGCTCTCTAAGTGGGCCTCGACCTGACGCTCAGTCTCCACGACAAAGCCCAGGCTCACTCGGCGGCCCATGGCCGATGCGGCCAGCCCAATGCCAAAAGCACCCGCGTACCACAGTGGGTTGAGGTAAGACTTATGGGTATGCAGTTGTTCAATGCGCGCCTCAGTCCAGGCCAAATGGTCGGTCTCCTCTTGGCTGGCGTGTTCCAGGTGGGCGGCCAAAGAGGGCTCTCTAGAAAACAGCCGCGCCCCCAGCGCCTGCGCCGTATAGAGCGCCTGGGCGCAGACCTCGCCCACGTGGTTCACGCGCATCAATGAGCCGCTGAGCGCCATTTCCGCCTCGCTGAGCTCCGGCTGTGCTGTGCCCTCAGCCGGTGCTGGGGTCGCGCGCGCGCTGTGCGCAGGGGCCGCGACTGTGCGCAGGGCAGAGTCCAGCGCCTGCACCCAAGCATCTGCGACGGTGTGGCGCGAGGCGATCGGTGGGTGTGAATGAGGTGTCGTGCTGTGCTGGGTTGGCATGGCGCAAGTGTAAACCGCCCCCAATCACCCCACCAGCCACAGGATCAGCCAAACGACCACCCAAACGACCACCCAAACGATCAGACACAGCACCAGCGGCCGACCAATGGGTGGATCAACCCAAAGTTAGCCAAAGGCCAACCAAGCATCCATGGCCTCCACAGATGGCGCTGAGTGTGCGAAAAATCGCACAAAAATTTTCAAGAGAAAAATCTTTTAATTTCAAAGACTTAAAAATATCGCCTGTTTTTTAACGCGAAGTTCAGTGGCTTATCCGCAACAAAACTGTCGCTTTTCGGTCACGCGACTTGGCAGCCACAGAAAGTTCCGTTTTAATACACCCAGCTTCCTCAACGGAGGTTGGTCTGAAAGGCTTTCTTTTGGACCTATCACTTCTCAACTTTGGAGATACTCTCAATGAAAAAGACTCTAATTGCTCTGGCTGCTGTCGCCGTTTCTGGCGCTGCTTTCGCACAAGCTACCCTGTACGGCGTTGTTGACGCTGGTTTCATCAATGACGGCACTTCTACGAAGTTTGCTGGTGGTGGTGTTAACGGTACCTCACGTTTGGGCGTGAAGGGCACTGAAGACTTGGGCGGCGGTTTGTCTGGCGTGTTCCAGATCGAAGCTGGTTTGAACAGTGGCAAGGAAGCAGCAACTTCTTTGGGTGATCGCGGCGCTTTCGTTGGCGTGGCTGGTGGTTTCGGTACCGTTACCTTGGGTTCTAGCGTCCTGTCTCCTTCATTCTTTGCTCGCGGAGCAACTGATCCCTCTACCACCAACAACTACGGCATCGCTAAGTTTGGTGGTGCAACCCGCAATGACAACAGCATCAACTACACCAGCCCCAACGTTGGCGGTGTGACGCTGCGTATTGCTATGGTGCAGTCAGCCGACAATGGTGGTAAAGCAGCCAGCGACTTGTCTGCTGTGTATGCCAGCGGCCCATTGACCATTGCTGCTTCTAGCTCTGACAACGGCACTGCCAAAGGTAATTTTGTGGGCGCTGCCTACAATTTGGGAATGGCAAAAGTATTTGTCAACTCAGTT
>JBEAPX010000057.1:0-3936 GCA_041164205.1 Pseudomonadota bacterium | reverse complement strand
CCGGCGTTGCCATAGGTAGCAAAGCCATAGAACAACACCCAGAAGGTTTGCCATGGGCCCAGCGCATTCGCCATCACCTCTGACGCGAGCTCGCGAATCGGTGTGAAGTAGCCCACGAAAGTGAATCCAGTCCACAGTGCCAGCGCGATCCACAAGGCGTGTTTCAGTGATTTGCGGCCGAATTTACCCATCGAAAATGGAGACTTATCTAGTCGAATCCGTGCGCCTCGATCACCTTCAACCCGACGCTCAATCCACATGAATATTTCGCTGTACACGGTTTGCGGGCAAGCATATCCGCACCACAAACGACCTGCGACCGCAGTAAACAAAAACAGGGAAAGCGCAGAAATCACCAACAATCCGGTGAGGTAGATGAAGTCTTGCGGGTACAGCACCAAGTTAAAGATATAAAAGCGGCGAGCCTCTAAATCGAATAACACTCCCTGGCGCTGATTCCATTCCAGCCATGGCAAGCCATAAAAAACAAGTTGAGTCATCCACACAAAGACCCATCGCCAGCGGGCAAATAGACCTTGCACGGTGCGCGGATAAATTTTCTTTTGTGCGGCGTAAAGTGAGATCACTTTCTCTTCAACCGCAGCTCCAGCTTGTGTTGGTTCACTCATATATCGCTCAGTTGGTTCAGCTGGCAGCCTCTTTGCTGCCAATGAAACTCGCTATTCAAATCAAAACAGCCGCGCAGAGAACGCTCTCCGACACGGCTGCTTTTCGTACCCTCATGACCTGGCCTCATGTGACACAGGGAAAGAGAGTCACTTCACAGAGTTGGAAAGGCTCCACACATAGGCCGACAGCACCTGGATTTGCCCATCAGTCAACTTGTCGCCCTGGGGTGGCATAACGTTGGTCTTGCCGTTTTGGATCATGTTGGCGATGTGCTCTGCACCCCAACCATGCAGCCAAATGTCATCGGTTAAATTCGGCGCACCCACCGCTGCGTTGCCTTTTCCATCCATGCCGTGACACGCGGCACAGGTCACGTACTTTGATTTGCCAATCGCCGCAGATACCGAATCGTGAGGGCTGCCTGACAAGCTCAAAACGTATTGCGCAAGGTTATCCACATCGGCTGCGCCGCCAACAGCCGCAGCCATGGGAGGCATCATGCCGGTGCGCCCGTTGACGATGGTGGCTTTGATATAAGCCTCATCGCCATTGCCGCCCAACCAATCCTTATCCGTCAAATTAGGAAAGGATTTGGAGCCTCGCGCATCAGAGCCATGGCACTGCGCACAGTTGTTCATGAACAAGCGCTCACCAATACCCATCGCCTTGGCGTCCTTGGCAATATCCGCTGCGCTCATTGACATGTACTTGGCATAAATGGGCGCAATCCGATCTTGGTATTTCTGGACTTGCACAGCATGGTCGCCCGTAGATGACCAGCCCAACTTGCCATTGAAGTTGCCCAGCGTGGGATACAGCGCTGCGTAAAGAAAAGCGAAGATCACCGTGATGATGAACAGCCCTACCCACCAGCGAGGCAGAGGATTGTTCATTTCTTGCAAATCGCCATCCCAGACGTGCCCAGTGGTGTTGTCGCCATCGGACTTCACTTTGACCGAGCCACTCACCCACAACAACACAGCACAGGCAGTGATACTCACGACGACGGCAATGGTCACCGCCAAAGCCCAACTGTTACTTACGAAATCACTCATGATGTTCTCTCTACTGCAGCAAATTACTGCTCGTCTTGGAAGGGAAGGTTGGCCGCGTCTTCGAATTCAGCTCGGTTTCGCTTTGACCACGCCCAAGCCCAAATCGCCAGAAAAATCAGCAGGCTCACCACTGTGACGGCACTGCGCATATCATTGATATCCATGATGGCTCCTTGATGTGGTTTGCGATCACTTAGGACCTGATGTACCCAACACTTGCAGATAGGCGATGACAGCGTCGAGCTCAGTCTTGCCTTTGACCGCTTCAGTGGCACCCTTCACTTCTTCATCGGTATAAGGAACTCCGAGGGTCTTCATGGCTGCCAAATGCTTAGGCAAGTCTTGACCATTGACTGGCGTCGTTGCCAACCAGGGGTACGACGGCATATTGGACTCAGGTACCAAATCGCGTGGATTGATCAAGTGAATGCGATGCCACTCGTCGCTGTAACGACCGCCAACTCGCGCCAAGTCTGGACCGGTTCGCTTGGAGCCCCACTGGAATGGGCGGTCGTACACAAACTCACCCGCAACCGAGTAATGCCCATAGCGCAGAGTCTCTGCTTGCAATGGGCGAATCATTTGAGAGTGGCAGTTGTAACAACCTTCGCGTTGATAGACATCTCGGCCAGCGAGTTCGAGAGCGGTGTAGGGCTTCAAACCTTGCACCGGCTCGGTCGTGCTGTGTTGGAAAAACAGAGGGACAATTTCCACCAAGCCACCGATGGTCAGCACCAGCGTGGTCAAAATGATCATGAGGAAATTGTTGGTTTCGATGCGCTCGTGCGTGAAACCTTGTGGTTTGTCGTGATGACTCATGTTCTCACTCCTTAAGCTTGAGCCACGGCGGCAGGTGATGCCTGAGTTGCGGGCGCGTTGTTCGCGGTTTTGATCACGTTCCACAACATCACCAACATACCGAACAAGTACAAGACACCACCGAGCAGACGAATCACGTAGAACGGGAAGGTCGCCTTCACTGACTCAACAAAGGTATAGGTCAACGTGCCATCGGCGTTCACGGATCGCCACATCAAACCTTGCATCACACCTGCAATCCACATCGCGGCGATGTACAGCACGATGCCGATCGTGGCAGTCCAAAAGTGCACCTCAATGGCTTTGACAGAGTACATCTTGGTCTGACCAAACAAACGAGGGATCAAATAATAGGTTGCACCCATCGTGATCAAGCCCACCCAGCCCAACGCACCTGAATGCACGTGGCCAATGGTCCAGTCGGTGTAGTGAGACAACGCGTTGACGGTCTTGATGGACATCATGGGCCCCTCAAAGGTCGACATTCCGTAGAAAGACAGGGACACAATCAAGAAACGCAAGACAGGGTCATCACGCAACTTGTGCCACGCGCCAGACAAAGTCATGATGCCGTTGATCATGCCGCCCCACGAAGGCGCCAGCAAAATCAAAGAGAAAACCATCCCCACCGATTGCGTCCAATCCGGTAGCGCGGTGTAGTGCAAGTGGTGAGGGCCGGCCCACATGTAAGTAAAAATCAGCGCCCAAAAGTGGACGATAGACAGGCGATAGCTGTACACGGGACGACCTGCTTGCTTGGGCACGAAGTAATACATCATCCCCAAGAAACCTGCGGTCAAGAAAAAGCCAACGGCATTGTGTCCGTACCACCATTGCACCATGGCGTCTTGCACACCGGCGTAGGCTGAGTACGACTTCATGAAGCTGACTGGTAGCGCTGCACTGTTCACGATGTGCAGCAAAGCCACGGCGATGATGAACGCGCCGTAGAACCAGTTGGCTACATAGATGTGTCTCACTTTACGCATCCCGACCGTGCCAAAGAACACGATGGCATACGACACCCAAACGACGGCAATCAACAAGTCGATTGGCCACTCCAATTCGGCGTACTCTTTGCTCTGGGTGTAGCCCATTGGCAAGCTGATCGCAGCCGCAACAATGACCACTTGCCAGCCCCAAAATGTCAATGCCGCAAGCTTGTCAGAAAACAGCCTGGTCTGGCAGGTGCGCTGCACGACGTAATAGCTGGTCGCAAACAAGCCAGAACCACCAAACGCGAAAATCACGGCGTTGGTGTGCAATGGACGCAGGCGACCATAGCTCAACCAAGAGATGCCATTGATCAACTCAGGCCAAGTCAATTGGGCCGCGATGATGACACCAACCAGCATCCCGACCACGCCCCAAATCACGGTCATGATGGCAAACTGTTTGACGACTTTGTCGTTGTAGACCGGCGCGGGGCCAG
>JBEAPX010000056.1:0-53750 GCA_041164205.1 Pseudomonadota bacterium | reverse complement strand
CCTGTGCGGGGGTGAGCGTCGGTTTACGCGACCAAGACCGCAATGGCTGCCAACAGGAAAATCAGCAAGCCGCCAGCCAAGGGCAGCACCCAAGGAATCTTGTGAACCACGCCGGCCATGGGGTCGTCAGAATGATTTGCGGGTTGATGGTTTGACATGTTGATCTCCGAAAAACAAAGGTTTTGTATCTGAATCTGAATGCTATTGTAGGTGAATTGCCACCACAGCAAGGCGCGAGTTGTGGTGGCCGTACACACCAGGCCGTGATCGCTGGCGCCGCGCATCTCAATGGCGCCAAATGACAGTGGTTTGAGAAACTGGGTGTTCAGTTAGACGGTGCTCATGGTCCAAAGGCGTTGGTGCATTCAAGTGTCGATGCGCGCGGGGTCCCAAGCGTAGACTTTTTGATATTGCTCGCCCAAACCCTGAATCCCCAAATGCATGACATCGCCTGGCTTTAAGTAAACCGGTGTCGGCTTCACTCCCATGCCGACCCCAGGCGGAGTGCCCGTGGTGATCAGGTCGCCCGGCTCCAATGTCATGAAACGGCTCAAGTAACTGATGATCTGCGCGACATTGAAAATCATGGTGCGCGTGTTGCCCGTTTGAAAGCGTTGGCCATTCACGTCCAACCACACATCGAGCGCCTGTGGATCTGCGATCTCATCGGCGGTCACCAACCAGGGGCCGATGGGACCAAACGTGTCACAGCCCTTGCCCTTGTCCCAGGTGCCACCACGCTCAATTTGGTATTCACGCTCGGAGATGTCGTTGACCACGCAATAGCCCGCGACATAAGACAGTGCGTTTGCTTCGCTGACATAGCGCGCGCGCTGACCGATCACCACGCCCAACTCAGCCTCCCAGTCGGTTTTGACAGAACCCTGAGGCAAGACCACGTCGTGGTTGGCGCCCACTGCGCAACTGATTGCTTTGGTGAACACAATGGGCTCGCTGGGCAAAGCCATGCCCGCCTCTGCGGCGTGATCGGCGTAGTTGAGACCGATGGCCAAAAACTTGCCCATTCCGCTCCAAGGCACCGCATAGGGACCAGCACTCACGGTTGGCAGCGATGCGATGTCCAGGGCGTTGAGCTCGGCCAAGCCGGCAGGTGACAGGGTCGCCGGTGTGATGTCTCGCATCACACCGGAAAGATCGCGGACCTGTCCTTGGGCATCTAACAAGCCTGGTTTTTCTTGGCCTTTGGGCCCGTGGCGTAAAAGTTTCATGGGTGTGTCATTCCAAAATAAATGGGGTATCTCGCCAAGCGCGCTCGCTGCGCTAGCCGCGTCCAACAAATGGCATATTGGTTGCCATCACGGTGGTGAACAAGACATTGGCGCTCAGAGGCAGATTCACCATGTTCATGAAGGTGTCCACGACGCCGGCCATCTCCATGCGTGCTTCGGGACGCACACTGCCGTCGGCTTGCGGGACCCCGGCCGCCATCGCCGTCGTCATGTCACTGGCGACGTTGCCAATGTCAATTTGCCCGACAGCGATTCCAAAAGGACGGCCATCCAGAGCCGCTGTCTTTGTTAAGCCGGTGATGGCGTGTTTGGTTGCGGTGTAACCCGAAGAGCCGGGTCGCGGCGCATGGGCTGAGATCGAGCCATTGTTGATGATGCGGCCGCCAGATGGCGATTGCGAGCTCATCCATTGAAACGCTTCACGCAGGCAATAAAACGCACCATTCAAATTGGTGTTCACGGACGCGTGCCAATGCTCAAGCGCCGTCGCACCGGGGTGTGCGCTTGGGGTAAAGACGCCCGCATTGTTGAAGAGCAAATCCAATCGCCCCCAAGCGGCCTTGGCCTGTGCAAATGCCGCCGCCACGGCCTCTGGGTGACTCACATCCGTGACGATGGGCAAGGCCAATGCAGCCGATTGGCCGGCCAGGTCGCGGGTTTCATTCAAGGCGTCTAAACGGCGGCCTAGCAGTGCGACATGCCAGCCGTCGGCCAGCAATGCCAGCGCGCAGGCTCGACCGATGCCGCCACTGGCGCCAGTGACAATCGCGGTCTTAGAAACAGGTTGATCTGACATGTGGTGGTCTTTCAGGCAGGGTAAACGGGTCAGCGCCAAGCCAAGAGGCCCAGCCCTGAACACTCCAGGGTGGATTGTCTCCCAGCCCGAAATCGACAGATGTCACCCGAATGTCCTTCGGCTCAGGGGTTGGCGCGCGCTTAGGCGCCGCTGGGGTTGGCAACGATGGGGTCAGGCGTTTGCACCCGAATCACGGCACGCACAAGGCCGTGGTCACTGGTGTGGCGGCTTTTCCCCTCGTGCAGGTGGTCATTGAAAGCGTCAACTCGGCGCACGTCTCCCACGCTAAAAGGGCTGTTGGGGACAAACTCTTCGCTCACAAAGATGTGGTCAAGCAGCTCTGGCCAGCCCTGGTGAATGTGGCTGTAAGCCACATCGCGCTTGAGCGCGGCCTCGCCTTGCACCTCCCACGCGTTGAACAGCGCCACGTCGCGCCATCGCTTTTTAAACTGAATTTCACTGGTGAAGGCCATCATCTGCGTGCTCACGCTTTGAGGGCCGTCGTTCAGGTCGCCCATCAACACCAGCGGCTCGCTATGGCGTTGCAGCAGATCGATCAAAATGTGACGAACCCCGACCGCTTCGGCGCCTCTGACCATCATCGCGCGCAATTGGGCCAGCGCCATCACCGCGGGGTCTTGGCGATCTTCCAGGTGCTCTCCCTCGGGGCTGACCAAAAACTTGGGGCGCTTCGACTTGAGGTGCACGCCGACCACGTGCACCGCCAGCCCGTGCTTCATGCGCACTTTGGCAATGACGACGGGCCGCGAAAAATCCGTCAATCGCTCGCCACCGGGCAACGTCAGGCGAACCGCCTCTGGCAATGCCGCCACGGTACGAAGCGACTCTATCGGCAGCCTAGACACCACGCCGACCAGCGGGGTCCCTTGGGCTTGGCCGTCGACTTCAGCACCTGGCACCCGCACCTGCATATGGCGCATCCCGCTCTGACTGACCGCGGCTTGTAGGGCGGACTCATCCCAGACCTCTTGCACCACCATTACATCGGCACCGAGCGCGCTGAATCGACCCCCAAGCCACGCGATTTTGCGCTCGAACTCTTGCTGCGAATACGGTGGTTGATGCCCGTAGAAGGGGCGCTGGGGAAGCGCCAAATTAAAGGCGTTGCAAGTCGCAACAGTGAGTGTGACGGAAGACATGAACCTATGCTAAATCAAAGCGGCTTGTGAAGCGCAAGTGGGCTGGGGCGATGACGGGAACACCCGCCCACGGCACAATGCCAGGTTTGATCTGGGCGCCTAAGCCCATTCCATTTGGTTGAGAAGGAAATCCCATGTTGGGTGTCACCGATTTAAGTGTGTTCATTGCCGGCACCATTGCCATCGTCTTGTTGCCAGGACCGAATTCGCTGTATGTGCTCACGGTATCCGCCCGTTCGGGCCTGCGCATGGGCTATGCCGGTGCTTTGGGTGTGGTTAGCGGTGACGCGGTGTTGATGTTGCTGACCGCTTTGGGCGCCGCACAGGTGTTGCAGGCCAACCCTCTGGTGTACCAAGGTGTGCGTTGGGCTGGGGCGCTCTATTTGAGTTACCTTGGTCTGCGTCTGTTGTGGGGTGCGGCCCATGCGGTGCGCGAAGTCAAGGCACAACGTTTGGCATCTGCGCAAGCCGAAATGACGTCCGATGCGGCAGAAGAGTCTGTGAACCGCACGGGGCCCGACGCCGTGGCGCAGGTGCTGGCAGCGCTCAAGCCCGTCGCGGAACGCAGTCCTGCGGAGGTGTATCGCAAAGCGCTGGTGATCAGTGTGTTGAACCCCAAAGCGATTTTGTTCTTTTTGTCTTTTTTTGTGCAGTTCGTTGATCCAACCTATGCCTACCCAGCCTTGTCTTTTTTATTGCTGGGTGCGATCGTCCAGACCGCCAGCTTTGTGTATTTGAGTGCTTTGATCTTTGGCGGCGTTCGACTGGCCCAAACGTTTGCCCAGCGCAGACGCTTGTCTGCCCTGCTCAGCACCACAGTGGGCCTGTTGTTTATCGGCTTTGGCGTGCGTTTGGCCGGTTAAAATATCGCTTTTTATTCGCCCCAAGGAGCGTTGCAACCCGCGCATTGGGTGAGGCTTGAGGGCGAACGTCGGCGACAGAATACACACTGTAGGCCGCCATCGGGACAACGACGCTCACCTGAAAACGATTGCCACAGGTGAGAACCAATGACCGTTAACCACAACTCCACCGCGCCGATGCTGCTCTCGGGCCTAGAGCTCTTGCGCGTGGATGCCAATAGCTTATTCATCAACGTGGGTGAACGCACCAACGTGACTGGATCCAAAGCCTTTGCGCGGATGATTTTGAACGATCAGTTTGACGAGGCATTGGCCGTGGCGCGCCAGCAGGTTGAGAACGGCGCGCAAATCATCGACATCAACATGGACGAAGCCATGTTGGACAGTGAAGCGGCGATGGTGCGCTTCTTGAACTTGATCGCATCAGAGCCAGACATCGCTCGCGTGCCGATCATGATTGACTCGAGCAAATGGTCGGTCATTGAAGCAGGCCTGCGTTGTGTGCAGGGCAAAAGCATCGTCAACTCTATTTCGCTCAAAGAGGGCGAGGACGCTTTCAAGCACCATGCCAAATTGGTGATGCGTTATGGCGCGGCCGCAGTGGTGATGGCGTTCGATGAGCAAGGCCAAGCCGACACGTTTGAGCGAAAGGTCGAAATTTGTCACCGCGCTTACCGCATCTTGGTGGATGAGGTGGGCTTCCCACCAGAAGACATCGTGTTTGACCCGAACATTTTCGCGGTTGCCACAGGCATCGAGGAGCACAACAACTACGCGGTTGACTTCATCAATGCGACCCGCTGGATCAAGGAAAATTTGCCAGGCGCCAAGGTGAGCGGCGGGGTATCCAATGTGTCGTTCAGCTTTCGCGGCAACGACCCCGTGCGCGAGGCGATTCACACCGTATTTCTGTACCACGCGATTGCGGCAGGTATGGATATGGGCATCGTCAATGCCGGCATGATTGGTGTGTACGACGACTTAGACCCTGACTTGCGTGAGCGCGTGGAAGACGTGGTGCTGAATCGTCGGCCCGATGCGGCTGAGCGATTGATTGAAATCGCGGAGACTGCCAAGGGCAACGCCAAAGACGACACCAAGAGAAACGCGTGGCGTGAACTCGATGTGCGTGGTCGATTGAGTCACGCCCTGGTGCATGGCATCACGGAACACATTGTCGAGGACACCCAAGAAATGTGGCAAGCCATCGAAGCCGATGGCGGCCGGCCCCTGCACGTCATTGAAGGCCCATTGATGGACGGCATGAATGTGGTCGGCGACCTGTTTGGTCAAGGCAAAATGTTCTTGCCTCAGGTGGTCAAAAGCGCGCGCGTGATGAAGCAGGCTGTGGCCCATTTGATCCCCTACATCGAAGAGGAAAAAGCCAGAATGCTGGCCGCTGGCGATGAGGTCAAAACGCAAGGCAAGATCGTCATCGCGACAGTCAAGGGTGACGTGCATGACATTGGCAAAAATATCGTCACGGTGGTTTTGCAATGCAACAACTTCGAAGTCATCAACATGGGCGTGATGGTGCCATGGCAGGACATCTTGAACAAAGCCAAAGAGGTCAACGCGGACATTGTTGGGCTTTCGGGCCTGATCACGCCAAGCCTTGAAGAGATGCAAGTCATTGCCGAAGAGATGCAAAAGGACGCGTGGTTTGTGGATCGCAAGACGCCGTTGATGATTGGTGGCGCGACCACGAGCCGGGTGCACACAGCGGTCAAGATTGCACCCCATTACACCGGCCCCGTGGTCTATGTTCCTGACGCTTCGCGCAGTGTGTCGGTGGCCCAAGGGTTGCTTAGTGACAGCGCGGATCAGTACAAGGCGGAGCTCGCTGCCGATTACGAGCGGGTGCGCGATCAGCACGCCAACAAAAAGGCGCAAGTCTTGTGGCCCTTGGACAAAGCACGCACCAACGCCGCGCAAGTTGACTTTGCGCACTATCGTCCCAAGACCCCACAGTTTTTAGGCAAACGCCATTTGCGCAATCTGTCACTGCAAGAAATCTCGCAATACATCGATTGGACGCCGTTCTTTCAAACGTGGGACTTGGCAGGCAAGTACCCTGCTATTTTGAAAGACGATGTGGTCGGTGAGGCGGCGAGCAAAGTGTTTGCCGATGGCCAAGCCATGTTGGACAAACTCATTTCTGAGCAAAGCCTCAGCGTTCACGCTGCGGTCGGCCTGTATCCCGCGCAGCGTGTGGGCGCTGATGACATCGTGTTGTATGCGGATGAATCGCGCCAACAATCGGTGTTGACGTGGCACGGCCTGCGACAGCAAACCGAAAAAGGTGCAGTCAACGGACAGGTGCGCCCCAGCCGCTGCTTGGCCGATTTTGTTGCCGATCAATTGCAAGCGGCGGATTATGCTGGCGCCTTTGCCGTCACGGTGTTGGGCGCAGACGAGCGCGCTGCAAAATACGAGGCCGCGCAAGACGACTACAACGCCATCATGGTCAAAGCATTGGCCGATCGCCTTGCCGAGGCCGCTGCCGAATACTTGCATTGGCGTGTGCGCACTGAGTGGTGGGGTTATGCCGCTGACGAGCAACTAGATGGCGAGGCGTTGATTCGCGAGGAATACCAAGGCATTCGCCCAGCCCCGGGCTACCCGGCGTGTCCCGACCACAGCGCCAAGCAGGCCTTGTTTGCTTTGATTGATGCGCCGGGTATTGGTATGGGGCTCACCGACAGCATGGCCATGACGCCGGCCTCAAGCGTGAGTGGTTTTTACTTGGCGCACCCTGAGGCCACGTATTTCAACGTGGGCAAAATCGGCGATGACCAAGTCAAAGACCTTGCCCATCGCAGCGGACAGACCGAGTCGGCGTTGCGCCGACTGTTGGGCCCCAACCTTTGAGCATCGGGAGCCCCGGCGGATGATCAGTTTGGAGACGGCCGCCACGTTTTTGGGTGTGGCCGTGCTGCTGGGTCTGACCCCGGGACCCGACAATTTGTTTGTCATGGCGCAGTCCATCGCTGCGGGCGCGCGGGCTGGATGCATGGTGGTGCTCGGCTTGTGCTCAGGGCTTGTGGTCCATACCCTCGCGGTGGCGATGGGGTTGGCCGCTGTGCTGGCTGGTGCACCATTGGCCTTGCAAACCATCCAAATGTTGGGCGCTGTGTACCTGTTGTATTTGGCCTGGGCTGCGTGGCCAGCGCGCCCACGTGGACACACTGAGGTGCCCGTTCACGCATCGACGGAGGACTCGGGTTTCGCGCACTCTGCACGTGAAGGGCGGGCACCACCCGCCTGGGCCTTGTGGCGGCGGGGTGTCATCATGAACCTCAGCAACCCGAAAGTCGTGTTGTTTTTTCTGGCGTTGCTGCCGCAGTTTGTGGATACGACGCGCGGGGCTGCAGCGCCGCAGATCTTGGTCTTGGGCGCTCTATTTATATTGGCGACATTGTTGGTGTTTGGTGGGTTGAGCTACTTTTCGGCCAGCGTTGGCGACGCCATGCGCCGCCGGCCAGGCGTGCAGGCGCAGCTCGATCGCATCAGTTCATTGGTTTTTGTGGGGTTGGCGATGCGCCTGGTGTGGACGGGATGAGGGTGCCGAGCTTTGCCTCCTGTGGGTTCGCCCGTGGCAGCCATGGCCTGAGTGGTGGCAAGATACCCGTTCCAGAAGTCACAGGAGCTGTGTGGTGGATGTGAGTCAATGGTGTGAGGCTTTGAAGCCTGCCGTGCGTGAGGCGGGGGCGCGGATCATGGCGGTCTACGCGAAGTCGCCTTGCGCGCAAATGAAATCAGACGGTAGCCCTGTGACTGAGGCCGATGCAGCCGCAGAGGCCGTGATTGCGGGCGCACTGCGAGACCTCGTGCCCGAGGTGCTGGTGGTGTCTGAGGAGAACGTCGACACCCATCTGCTGAAGCCGCCTGAGCGGTTCATCTTGGTGGACCCCTTAGATGGCACCAAGGAATTTTTAAAACGCGATGGCCAGGGCGCGTTCACGGTGAATGTGGCTTGGGTCGAGCGCGGCGTGCCCATCGCTGGCGTGGTCTATGCGCCTGCTTTGGACCGCCTGTTTGTTGGATCGCCTAGCGGCGCCTATGAGGAGCGTGCAGCTACCCGCAGGTCACTGGAGGTGCGGGCGGTGCCTTTGACAGGTGCGGTGGCCGTGGCGAGTGTGTCGCATCGTGACGCCCAGACGGAGGCCTGGCTCAAGGCGCACGCCATTGAGCACACCTTGTCCATTGGTTCATCGTTGAAGTTTTGTGTGCTGGCAGCAGGCGAGGCCGATCTTTACCCGAGATTTGGTCCGACCATGGAGTGGGACACGGCGGCTGGAGATGCCGTGTTGCGTGCCGCGGGTGGTGACGTGAGGCAACCTGGCGGTGAACCATTCTGTTACGGCAAGGCTGGTTATAAAAATGGACCGTTTGTGGCGCGCGGTGGACGCTGACAGCCGTGAGAGGCCGCCGCTGACCTTCGGCGCTCTTTGGCCAGCGAGGCACAGGCTTTCGCCCGTGAACGGCGGCGTGATGGATTGCTCGGTTTGCGCGATGGACTCAACGAACGCAGGGATTACCCTCGTGGCGCTGTGATGGATTTCCGTAAAAATTCCAAGTCGTTGTCGGTGTCCGACCCATCACACTCAAGCACGTGAGCCGCGTTCCCCAGGGCGAGTACCTCTTTGCCACCGCCAGAGTGGGCTGGCACCGCGTCGATTGCGTCATTGGAGAGCCGCTTGGTCAGAGTCAGACCTCCCCTGTCAGTCCCCACGTACACGCACTTGTTTTACGAGCGCTTGTTTGCGTGCGAGGCCCGTGTGGCGCGGTTCCGTGATGTGCTGGCGTTTAGAGATTTTGTGGGCTACCAAGTCCGCTTACTCAATGCGGTGATCGCCCGTGTGCGGGGGTTCGGCGGCAGTGATGCCATGACCATTGCGCGTTTGAACCATCGGCTCACAGCGCACGACTTGCTCGACATGGATGCATTGGTGGACGAGTTGAGTGAGCAAGGGCTGCTTGACCCAGAGGTGGCAAGCCAATGCCGCGGCCACTTGCACACATTGAGGCTCGCCCTGTTCCAAGGGGCTTGATCGGCTTGTCTTGGCGGGTGAAAGCCACCCAAGTCGCCGGGGTCACCCGCTGGCGCCCGAGCCAGCTAAAAATGGCGGTGTGAGTCAGTGGCTTGCGCTCAGGAGCGCGCGCTGATATTGCATCGCTTCAGTGATGTGCTGTCGCTCGACCGTGGGTTCACCGCTGAGGTCCGCAATGGTGCGTGCAACTCGCATGATTCGGTGGACGCGGCGCGATGACCATTGCAGTTTGTGGGCCGCTTGCTCCACGAACTGCATCGTCGCGGTGCTGAGTTGGACCTGATTCAAGAGCGCGTTGCCTTGCAAGCGTTGGTTGGCACAACCTTGGCGCGTCAGCGCGAGGCTCAGTGCCGCTTGGGCTTGCGATGCGGCCGAGGTCTCCGAGGCTTCCTGAGCGGGTGTGGCACCGTCATCGGGGGGGCCGGTGGTGGAGGCCGGCGCTGTGACCTGAATCAATGCAGCGGCATCGATGGCTGTCACTTCTATTTGTAAGTCGATTCGGTCAAGCAGGGGGCCGCTGATGCGCGATTGGTAACGCCGCACCTGATCGGGCGTGCAGTGACAGTTGCGTTGGGCGTGCCCCCAGTAGCCACAGGGGCACGGGTTCATCGCGGCGATCAGTTGAAACGCTGCGGGGAACTCAGCCTGGTTGCTCGCTCGGCTGATGTGAATGGTCCCGGTTTCCAGCGGCTCCCTGAGTGCCTCGAGGGCCGTTCGATTGAATTCCGGGAGTTCATCAAGAAACAACACCCCATGGTGAGCTTGGGTGATGGCGCCAGGCCGAGGTGGTGAGCCACCGCCGATCAAGGCCGCTGCACTGGCTGAATGGTGGGGGCTGACCATGGGTCGCTGGCCCCAGCGATCGGGCTCGAAAGTCCCCATCAAGGACTGGATGGCAGCGCTGTGCAAGGCTTGCGTTGGGTTGAGCGCTGGCAACAGGGTCACGAATCGATGCGCCAGCATAGACTTGCCTGACCCTGGCGGGCCAACCAAAAGGACCGAGTGCTCGCCTGCTGCGGCGATGGTGAGTGCACGCTTCGCACTTTCTTGACCGCGCACTTCGTTGAGGTGGGTGGTCTGTGGCCTGACCTGAAACGGTGGCGGGCTGGGCCATGACCAACCTCCAGCATGGCTGGGTGGATTTGCCGTTGCCTTGGATCCAAGGCCTGGATCATTGGGTGGGCAAGCGAGGGCGTCTAGATAGGCCACCACATCGAGCAAGTGCTTGGCGCCCGCGACCCGAACGTGGGGGACTCGAGCGGCTTCCAGCGCGTTGTCGTGGGCGAGCACCAGCACGCGCTCATCGGCCTCATTGGCCATGGTGAGCGCAGTGGCCAGGGCTCCCCCTACCGGACGCAGTTGGCCGCTGAGTGACAGCTCTGCCGCAAACGTCCAGCCAGACCAATCGCGGTACTGAATTTGACCACTCGCCGTCAAGATCCCCAGCGCGATGGCCAGGTCAAATCGCCCGGAGTCTTTGCGCAAATCCGCCGGCGCGAGGTTGACAGTGATGCGTTGGTTGTTCGGAAAAACCAGCCCACTGTTGACGATCGCAGCGCGCACCCGTTCACGCGCCTCTTTCACCTCAGTGTCTGCCAACCCGACCAGCGTGAAGCTGGGAAGCCCGTTGGCCAAATCGACCTCAACGTCCACGCTGGGTGTGTGCAAACCCTGCATGGCGCGGCTGTGTATGTGTGCCATGCCCATCGGCGACTCCAAGGAAAGGGATGCCGCGATTGTGGGTGGTCCTGCGTTTCCGGGCTAGGTGAATTCGCGCACACCCGTGGCGCGTTTGGCCCCCTATGACGTGCACCGCACTGGTGCAAAACGCCGCTCAGGCGCAGGAATGGTGCGCCATCGGCGGGTGGAGTTGGTGCAAAGCTGCCGATTTGGGGGCTTTTGCGCCCAAATTGCTCGGAGACAGCAACTTGGCACGGTCCGTGCTGATGGGACCCTGAACAAACTTGTTTGGAAAGGATTTCTCATGAAACTCATCACTGCCATCATCAAACCCTTCAAGTTGGACGAGGTTCGCGAAGCCTTGGCTGGCGTCGGGGTGCAAGGCATCACGGTGACCGAGGTCAAAGGCTTCGGTCGCCAAAAGGGCCACACCGAGTTGTATCGGGGTGCGGAATACGTGGTCGACTTTTTACCCAAAGTCAAGCTAGAGGCTGCGGTCTCAGACGAGTTGGTCGATGGCGTGATTGAAGCCATCGAAAACGCGGCCCGCACGGGAAAAATCGGCGACGGCAAGATTTTTGTCTCGCCCCTGGATCAAGCAATCCGCATTCGTACAGGCGAGACCGGCACCGGTGCGCTGTAAGCCAAGCATTCAAGAAAACGAAAGGAAAAGACATGAAAGACCTATCGATGTCTACATGGGCGAGCCCCGCAGCCAAACTGGCGGTGCTGGGCTCTGGTTTGAGCGCTTCGGCGTTGGCGTTGGCGGCTGATGCCGCGCCGACTGTGAGCAAGGGCGACGTCTCGTGGATGATGCTCGCCACTTTGTTGGTGATCATGATGGCGGTGCCAGGTTTGGCGCTCTTTTACGGCGGTTTGGTGCGCGCGAAGAACATGCTCTCGGTGCTGATGCAAGTGATGATGGTGTTCTCGCTGATTTGCGTCCTGTGGGCGGTGTACGGCTACTCGCTGGCGTTTGGCGCAGAGGGGTTGATCATTGGTGATCTGAGTCGCGTCTTCTTATCTGGTATCACGCCTGACTCGTTGGCTGACACCTTCACAGACGGCGTGAAGATCCCTGAGTTCATTTTCATTGCGTTCCAAGCCACGTTCGCAGGCATCACGTGCGCACTGATCGTGGGATCTTTTGCCGAACGCATGAAATTTGCGGCGGTCTTGCTGTTCTCAGTGATTTGGTTCACCTTTGCTTATCTGCCGATCGCCCACATGGTGTGGGGCGCAGGTGGTTACCTGTTGGACAAGGGCGCGCTTGACTTTGCAGGCGGCACGGTCGTCCACATCAACGCCGGTGTGGCTGGTCTGGTCGGTGCTTATGTGTTGGGCAAGCGCTTGGGCTATGGCAAAGAAAGCATGGCGCCCCATAGCTTGACCTTGACCATGGTCGGTGCTTCTTTGCTGTGGGTGGGCTGGTTCGGTTTCAACGCCGGCTCCAACTTGGAAGCCACTTCTGGCGCGACGCTCGCCTTCGTTAACACATTGCTGGCCCCTGCTGCAGCGGTGTTGTCATGGTGTTTGGTTGAAGCGATGACCAAAGGCAAGGCCTCGATGTTGGGCGCTGCCTCCGGTGCGGTCGCTGGTTTGGTGGGTATCACCCCCGCTTGCGGCAGCGTCGGCCCAATGGGTGCCATTGCGATCGGCTTGGTCTCTGGCGTGGTGTGTGTGTGGGGTGTTTCTGGCCTCAAGCGTATGCTGGGTGCAGACGACTCATTGGACGTCTTTGGTGTCCACGGTGTCGGCGGCATTGTTGGCGCGATCTTGACCGGTGTGTTCACGGCACCTGGCCTGGGCGGCACGGGTGGCGACGATTTCAACATCGCTTCCCAAGTGTGGATTCAGGCTGAGGGTGTGTTGATCACCATCGTCTGGTCTGCTGTGGTTGCCTTCTTGGCCTACAAAGTGGCTGGTTTGTTCACCGGTGGACTGCGCGTCAGTGAAGAGTCTGAGCGTGAAGGCTTGGATATCTCTAGCCACGGAGAATCTGCATACGTTCGCTGATGAGCGTGTGACTTCCAATCATCTGTGCTGTCACATGGATGGGGCCAGGGCGAAAGCTCTGGCCTTTTTCTTTGCGCCTTCACAATGCGCTTTAGAAAATTTCACGCTGATTGGGGACCCATTCGCTAATATGCAGGGATGAATGAAGCCATAGAACACATCCAGTCGCAGGTGCGAGAAGCCGCACGCCTCCATCGCACGTGGCGGATTGTGGGCGGCGGAACCAAAGATTTCCTGGGTGAGCCCCTGCAAGGCGAAGCGCTTTCTACCTCTGGGCTGAATGGCATCCTTGCTTATGAACCCACGGAATTGGTGATCACGGCCGGTGCGGGGACCCCGCTGGCGGAGATTCAGAGCCGTTTGGCTGAGCAACGCCAATATTTGCCTTTCGATCCGCCACGCTGGGGTGAGCAAAGCACCTTGGGTGGGGTGGTGGCGGCGGGGCTTTCCGGGCCAGCCCGTGCCAGCGTTGGTGGCGTGCGAGATTTTGTCTTGGGCGCACACATGATCAATGGCAAGGCCGAGTTGTTGCAATTTGGCGGGCAGGTCATGAAAAACGTCGCAGGTTACGACGTCAGCCGCCTATTGGCTGGCAGTATGGGCACGCTAGGGGTGATCACGCAGTTGTCCATCAAAGTGCTGCCCGAGCCGCTGGCTGAGCGCACCCTGACTTGGCTGGGCCGTCAAGAAGATGCGTTAGCCCAATTGTTGCGCTGGCGCGCCAAACCCTTGCCGATGGATGCGAGCTGTTGGTGTGCGACGCCCGATGATGCTGAGCATGGGGTTTTGTCGGTGCGTTTGCGCGGGGCCCAAGTCGCCATTGATGTGGCCATCGAGCGCATGAATGCAGACACCATGGGCGGTCCTTTGGAGTGGCAACACACGGATACAGGTTTGGATTGGGACGCCGTGCGTGACCAGGCGCATGAATTCTTTAGTCGCCCTCCCGCGCCGGAGGCCTGCCTGTGGCGCTTGAGCGTGCCGCCAGCGACCCCTGTGATGGCTTTGGGGCTGCCTCGCTTGATGGAGTGGCACGGTGCACAGCGATGGTTTTGGGCCAGTGTGCAAGAGGCCCACGGCTTGCGCGATTGGGCCAATAGCGTTGGCGGACATGCCACCCTGTTTCGCACCAGCGCATTAAATGGTGATGCAGATAAGAAAGTGGGCGCTTACTCAACACAGGCGCCTGTGTTGACCCAAGTCAACGAGCGCATACAGGCGCAGTTTGATCCACACGGTGTATTTCGCACCCAACGCTTGGGCTAAATAGCATGCAAACGAATTTGTCAGATGAGTTTTTGAACACCCCGCTGGGGGACCAAGCGCAAGCCATTTTGCGCAAGTGTGTGCACTGCGGTTTTTGTACCGCGACCTGTCCAACCTACCAAATTTTTGGTGACGAATTGGATGGCCCGCGCGGGCGCATTTACTTGATCAAGCAAGTCTTGGAGGGGGCTGAGGCCACCCGCGCCACGCAAACCCATTTGGATCGCTGCCTGACTTGTCGCAACTGCGAGTCGACGTGTCCCAGTGGCGTGGATTATGGGCATCTGGTCGACATTGGTCGCGAAGTGGTCGAAGCCAAAGTCAAGCGCCCCATCGCAGAGCGCGCCTTGCGCGAAGCGCTCAAATGGGGGCTGACCTCTCCTCTGTTTGGTCCGGCCATGCGCCTGGGTCAATGGGTGCGCCCTTTGCTCCCCCCGGCCTTGAAGGCGAAGGTGCCCGAGCGCCGCTCTGCGGGTCGCGAGCCAACCCGAAGCCATGCCCGAAAGGTATTGATGCTCGCGGGCTGTGTGCAGCCCAGTATGGCACCCAACATCAATGCCGCGACCAAGCGCGTGTTGGACGCTGCGGGCATCGAGGTCTTGGTTGCTCGCGAGGCCGGGTGCTGCGGCGCGGTGAAGTACCACCTGGCCGATAGCCATGGCGCCAAAATCCAAATCAAGGCCAACATCGATGCGTGGTGGCCCCACATTGAAAGCGGCGTTGAGGCCATTGTGATGAACGCATCAGGCTGTGGCGTCATGGTGAAGGACTACGGCTACATCATGGCTTCAGACGCGGAGTATGCAGAGCGGGCCGCTCGCGTGAGTGCCTTGACCAAGGACTTGAGCGAGTTGTTGCCAGCGATGGTCAGCGACCTGTTGCCCAGCCTCGACAGCGAGCGTGTGGCGCAAGTGGGGGCGTTGGCATACCACCCTCCATGTACTTTGCAGCACGGCCAAAAGCGGCGAGACGAGGTGCTGGTGGGGCTGAGGGAGCTTGGCTTTGCGGTGGATGTGGCGTCTCAAGAGGCGCATTTGTGTTGTGGCTCGGCTGGCACTTACTCGGTGCTGCAGTCTGATACCGCAGAGGCGTTGCGAGACCGAAAATTGGGCCACTTGATGGCCGCACTTCCCTCAGTCATTGTGTCTGCCAACATTGGCTGCATCACGCACTTGCAAAGCGGCAGCGAAGTCCCCGTGCGTCACTGGGTGGAAGTGCTCGATAGCGCGCTTGCACCACAAGACACCTTGGCCTAGCCCCATCGACTGCGCAGCGCCAGGGCAACCGCCACGAGACTTAGGGCACAGCACCTGAGGCTACTCCCCAGAGGGGCGATGTCCTGTGTGGTGGTCGTCCCGGGTGAGTTTGAGCAGTTTGGAAAGCTCTTCACCGTGGTGCTCTTGGTTGTGGTGATGCCAGCGCTGAATGCCCCACATCACCAGCGCCACGAGCGCACCAAAACCGGTGATCGCTGCGAAGCTGGACAGGCCGGCTCCCGTGGCGGTGCTGTAACCCACGCCGAGCGCCAAAATCGCTGCTTGCTCGTTGAAGTTTTGGACGGCAATGGAGCGTCCTGCGCCCATGAGCATATGCCCACGGTGTTGCAAAAGCGCGTTCATCGGTACGACCAAGAAACCGCCGATGGCGCCCAAGACCACTAGGAACGGGACGGCGAGCCAAAAGTGATCGATCCAATTCATCAAAACCACCAACACCCCCATCAAAATGCCGAGCGGCATGACCCGAGTGGCGCGGTCTAAATGCATGTACGTCGAGGCGATGACGGCGCCGATCGCCGTGCCAATGGCGACCACCCCGACTAGGCCAGAGCCCTGGGTGGTCGAGTAGCCCAGCGCCGCCGCCGCCCAGGCCAAAACGATGTAACGCAGATTGCCACTGACGCCCCAAAACAAAGTGGTGGTGGCGAGTGAAATTTGCCCTAACCGATCGCTCCAGAGCCGGCGGTTGCACGCAAAAAAGTCAGGCAGCAAAACCAGCCAGTTGCGCGGCATGGGGTGGGGTTCGACCCCGGTGAGAGGGATGCGGGTGTTGAACCAAGCCGCCAGCGCATAGACCAACATCATGGCGCCCATGGCAGCCTGCGGGGCACTTTCAATGCCGGGAATCCCCCAACTCAGCAGCCAAGGTGAAAACACGGGACCCACCAATTGCCCCCCCAGCACCACACCAAGGATGATGGAAGCGATGGTCAGGCCCTCGATCCAGCCATTGGCCTTGACCAGTTGAGAGGGCGGCAACAGCTCAGTCAATATGCCGTATTTGGCGGGCGAATACGCGGCGGCACCCAAACCGACCACCGCATACGCGATGAGTGGGTGTACCCCCACCAACATCATCAGGCAGCCGACCACTTTGGTCGCATTGCTGATGAACATGACTTTGCCCTTGGGGTGGGCATCTGCAAAGGCCCCAACAAACGGCGCCAGCACCACATAGAACAGAGCAAACATGGGCACCAGCGCGGCCCGTTGCCAACCTGTGTGGTCGACCGGCTTGAGCAGCTCAACCGCAGCGACGAACAGCGCGTTGTCGGCCAGCGAGCTGAAAAACTGCGCCGTCATGATGGTATAGAAACCGCGCTTCATCTGGGTTGGGTGGTGGTCGGGTCAAGCAATATGGAATGGGCGTTCGCTTGAGGCAAGCCAACCGGCAGGTTTATAGCACGGCGTTGAGCGCAAACCGCCCTTGGCGGCCCACACGGGGTTTTGTACGATGGAGGCTGTGGCGCGTTTTCGCGAGCCTTGGACGACCTGTTTATGCCCCGCCCTATTTATGCCTCCATCGATGTCGATGCCATGCGCCACAACTTGCAGGCGGTGCGACAGCGCGCGCCAGACGCCAGAATTTGGGCGGTGATCAAGGCCAACGCCTATGGGCACGGCATCGAACACGTTTTTGAGGCGGCGCGTGGAGCCGATGGCCTGGCGGTGCTGGACTTCAGCGAGGCGGAGCGGCTGCGTCGCTTGGACTGGCGCGGTCCGATTTTGATGCTTGAGGGGGTGTTCGAATCCCGCGACCTTGAGTGGTGCTCGCGGCTCGATCTCTGGCACGTCATTCACAACGATGCGCAAGTGGATTGGTTGGCTACCCACAAGACGCACGTCGGCCACAGGGTGTTTTTGAAGCTGAACTCAGGCATGAACCGCCTGGGTTTTGAGCCCCAAGCCTTTCGTGCGGCGTGGTCTCGCCTGAACGCCTTGCCTCAAGTGGAGGAAATTTCGCTCATGACGCACTTTGCCGATGCCGATGGCCCCCGAGGCATCGATCGCGCGTTGGCCGTATACCGAGAAGCCACAGACGGCATGATGGGTGCCCAATGCGTGGCCAACAGTGCAGCGACTTTGCGCCACTTGCGCGCCGCAAAGGTGCCCAGCGATTGGGTGCGCGTGGGGATTGCGTTGTATGGCTCCGCGCCGGATCACCCAGAACACACCGCAGACCACTGGGACCTGCGGCCGGTGATGAGCTTGCGCAGCGAGTTGATTGCAGTGCAACGCCTACAGCCAGGCGATTGCGTGGGGTATGGGTCATTGTTCACAGCGACAGAGCCGATGCGCGTGGGTATCGTCGCGTGCGGGTATGCCGATGGCTATCCCAGGCACGCGATCGATGCGCCCGTGCTGGTGGGCGGCGTTCGCACCCACACCGTGGGCCGGGTGAGCATGGATATGTTGGCGGTCGACTTGAGGCCTTGCGACGCGGCAGGCATCGAGATTGCCGTGCCGGGGACTGAGGTCGTCTTGTGGGGGCGCAGCGCCACAGGAGCCGTCTTGTCGGCCGACTCGGTGGCAGAAGCGTCCGACACCATTGCCTATGAGCTGTTTTGTGCGATCAACTCCCGAGTGACGATGCGAGTGGCGTAACCCGCTTTGGCCTCAGTGGCGCATGGGCTTGACAGCAACAGCAGGCTGCGAATTGGGCACATGAAGTGCAAGGGCTTGCATACCCCTGGGGGTATCATATATACTCCAGCCCAAGGAGTTTCAACATGTCAATTCGCCACATTTCCGCTTCCATTTCTACTGCTGTTTGTTTGAGCCTAAGCGTTGCCCTGCCGGCAGCTGCGCAAACGGCAGCTCCAGCAATGATCACACTGAGCGCGCAAGCCGTTGGCAGCGAGTTGGGTTTTGATGGAAACATGCAAGCGCGCACCCAGGCCACCGTCGCCGCGCAAGCGAGCGGCCGCGTCCTGCGCGTGTTGGTGAAGGCGGGCGATCGGGTCAAGCAAGGCCAGGTTCTGGCCGAGATTGACGACCGAATGTCACAAAACGACTATTCAGCCGCTACCGCGCAGTGGCGCAATGCGCAAGCCCAGCTGGAGCGCACTCAGTCGTTGGTCAAAAAGGGATTCATGAGCGAGGCTGCTTTGGACAACGTTCAAGCGCAGATGCGCGCCGCTGAAGCCGCCCGAGCACAAGCCCAACTGGCCTTGAGTTTCACTCGGGTGACTGCGCCTCAAGACGGTGTGATCTTGAACACCCATGTCGAAGCCGGCGATCTGGCCGCGCCGGGTGTGCCTGTGGTCACGGTGTATGAGCCTGAGCTCATGCGCGCCGTGGTCCATGTTCCCGCCAGTTTGGTGGATCAAGTCCGCAAAGCCACCACCATGCAGGTTCACCTGAGCAATGGCCAGTGGGTCACGCCAGCCAAGCAAACCGTGTTGCCAGCGGCAGACCCCGTGAGTCAAACCGTTGAGGTTCGCCTGGATCTGAAGCCCGCGGATACACGCAATGCGATTCCCGGTGAACAGTTGCAAGTGCGCTTCACCTTGGGCAGCCAACAACGCCTGGTCGTTCCGATGCAGGCGGTTGTGCGACGCGGTGAGTTGACTGCTGTGTATGTGGCGCATGGTGACGGTGATCAAGTGCGCTTTGTGTTGCAGCCGGTGCGCTTGGGTCAAACCTTGGCCGATGGCAGCGTCGTGGTTGTCGCCGGTTTGAAGGCGGGTGACCGCGTGTCCAGCGCACCCGTGGCTGCTGCTCAGTCAACCGCTAAGAACTGAGGCTGCCATGTCTGCACCTAATCTGTCTGAAAACAAATCCCAACTCGGTCTCTCCGGCCGGGTCGCCGCTGCCTTCCAAGCCAATGCGATCACCCCTTTGTTGGCGATCGTGGCCTTGTTGCTGGGCTTGTTTGCGATCATGGTCACGCCTCGCGAAGAAGAGCCGCAAATCAATGTGACGATGGCGAACGTGTTGATCCCGTTCCCTGGGGCCTCTAGTGCTGATGTCGAGAAAATGGTGGCTGCCCCGGCAGAGCAAGTCTTGTCGCAGATCGTGGGCATTGAGCACACCTATGCGGTCGCACGCCCAGGTCTGGCGGTGCTGACTGTGCAATACAAAGTGGGCGTCCCTCGAACGGATGCACTGGTTCGCCTTTACGACGTTTTGAATAGCAACAGCGATTGGTTGCCCAGGGGCTTGGGTGTGATGACACCAATTGTCAAGCCAAAAGGCATCGATGACGTGCCAGTGATTGCCGCCACGCTGCACAGCAAAGACCAAGAAAGCGGTCTGGCGTTGGAGCGTGTGGCCGCCTCTATTGAGTCTGAGTTGAAACGTGTCCCTGGTACGCGTGAAGTGAAGACCATCGGTGGACCCGGCCGTGCGGTGAATGTGTGGCTTGATCCAGAGCGGATGCGCGAACGCGGCATCAGCACCCAATCGCTTGAGCAGTCGCTGGCTGCGGCGAATTTAGGACTGCCGTCCGGCGTCGTGGTCGAGCCGAGCAAGGGCGGTATGGTGACGGTCGAGACGGGCGAGTTCTTGACGTCGCCTGAAGACGTCGCAAGCATCGTCGTGGGCGTGCACCAAGGCCGCCCCGTGTATTTGCGCGAGGTCGCCACGATTGAGGCGGGTGCCAAGTCGCCTGTTCAATATGTCTGGCACACCCTTGGGGCGGGCGAGTCGGGTGCTCAACAGCAAGCGGGACAAACCTTTCCAGCGGTGACCATCACGGTCACCAAAAAGCCAGGTGAAAACGCGGTTGACGTCGCTCAAAATGTGCGCAAACGCCTGGATGAATTGCAAGATGCCATTATCCCCAGCAATCTGGAGATGACGATCACCCGCGACTACGGTCAAACGGCCGCAGAAAAAGCCAACAAGCTGATTCAAAAACTGGCGTTTGCTACTGGCAGTGTGATTCTGCTTGTGGGTATGGCGCTCGGACGCAGAGAGGCGGTCATCGTCGGTGCAGCGGTCGTGCTGACTTTGATGGCGACCTTATTTGCATCTTGGGCCTGGGGCTTTACCCTGAACCGCGTCTCTTTGTTTGCGTTGATCTTTTCCATTGGCATTTTGGTGGACGATGCGATTGTGGTGGTGGAGAACATCCACCGTCACCGCCAATTGACGCCAGACGCCAAGCTGATCGACATCATTCCTGTGGCGGTCGATGAAGTGGGCGGCCCCACCATTTTGGCGACGATGACCGTGATCGCGGCGCTGTTGCCAATGGCCTTTGTCTCCGGATTGATGGGCCCCTACATGAGCCCAATTCCGATCAACTCGTCGATGGGAATGGCACTGTCGCTGGCCATTGCGTTTACCGTCACCCCCTGGTTGGCGCTCAAACTCACCAAGCAAGATGGACACGCCCATGCACACGGACCATCGAAGATCACGCGGACGCTGCAAAGCACGTTCAAAACCATCTTGACGCCGCTGTTGGCGTCTGCGAAGAAGCGTTGGTTGTTGGCAGTGGGTGTCGTCGTCGCGATGTTCCTGTCGGTGGGCCTGACAGCGATTCAAGCGGTGGTCTTGAAGATGCTGCCATTCGACAACAAGAGCGAGTTCCAAGTTGTGGTGGATATGCCGGCGGGCACGCCACTGGAATCGACAGCAGCCGTCTTGCAGGAGATGGGTAGCTTTTTGGCACAGCAAAAAGAAGTCACGCACTTACAAGGCTATGCGGGGACTTCCAGCCCCATCACCTTCAATGGCTTGGTGCGTCAGTACTATTTGCGCGCCGAAGCGGAGGGCGGCGACTTGCAAGTCACCCTAGTGGACAAGCAGCACCGCCATGAGAAGTCACACGCCATTGCGCAGCGTTTGCGCCCGGCTCTGGAAAAAATCGCCACGGTTCACGGGGCACGTGTGAAGGTCGTGGAAGTGCCTCCGGGACCACCAGTGATGTCACCGATCGTGGCGGAGGTCTATGGTCCCGACGAGGCTGGGCGAGTGGCCGTGGCCCAAAAGTTGGCCGAGCGCTTCAAGCAAACGCCTGACATCGTTGGCGTGGATACCTCGTTGAAAGAGCAGGCCCCCCGTGCGTTCTTGCGGGTGCGCAGCGCGCGTGCCGAGGCCTTGGGTATTCCCGTTGCCGTGATTGCTCAAACTGTCTATACCGCTTTGTCTGGCACCGATGCCACGTACCTGCGCGATGGCATGGCCAAGCGCCCTGTGCCTGTGCGCCTTGAGCTGCCACAGACTGAAAAAGTGGGGTTGACGACGGTGTTGGGCTTGCCATTGCGAGCCGCCAATGGGTCGATGGTGCCGCTGTCGGAACTGGTTTCAGTGGAGTGGGGTGTGATTGACTACCCCCGCTATTCCAAAGATTTGATGCCCGTGACTTATGTGGTGGGCGACATGGCCGGCCAGCTGGATTCGCCGCTGTACGGATTGGCGGACATTCGCCAAGAACTCCAAAGTGCGGCCGTGCCCGGCGCCGGTGCGCTTGGTGAGTATTGGATCAAGCAGCCCTCAGACCCATACCGCGAATACAGCGTCAAGTGGGACGGTGAGTGGCAAATCACCTATGAAACTTTCCGCGATATGGGCGCGGCATATGGCGTGGGGTTGATTTTGATTTACTTGCTCGTCGTGGCACAGTTCCGCAGTTATGTGACCCCGTTGATCATCATGGCTCCTATCCCGCTGACCATCATCGGGGTGATGCCAGGCCATGCGATTTTGGGGGCGCAGTTCACCGCGACCAGCATGATCGGCATGATCGCTTTGGCGGGGATCATTGTCCGCAATTCGATTTTGTTGGTGGACTTCATTGAATTGGAGACATCGCGCGGCGTTGCTTTTGCAACTGCGGTGATAGAGTCTGCTGCCGTGCGGGCACAGCCCATTGCCTTGACCGGCATCGCGGCAATGGTGGGGGCGTTTTTTATCTTGGACGACCCCATCTTCAATGGCTTAGCGATCTCCTTGATTTTTGGCATCGCCGTCTCCACCCTGTTGACCCTGGTGGTGATCCCGGTGATGTACTACGCGGTTTATCGTCGCAAGTTTGAAGTTTGATGTGTGTGTTGGATTATTTTGAAAGGAAATTGAAATGACTGTTGATCGAATCATTCATGTGGTCGCGGGTTTGTTTGTGATGTTGTCTCTGGCACTGGGCGTAGAAGCCAGTCCTCTCTTTGTGAACAGCTGGTGGCTGGCCTTCACAGCGTTTGTTGGCGCCAATTTGTTCCAGTCTGGTTTGACCAAGTGGTGCCTGATGGGCACGATTTTGCGCAAGCTGGGTGTGCCAGACGAAGGCAAGTGCTGTAACTGATCGTCTTTATGCAAACCCTTGGAAACCCCTCATCTTCGCCATCCTCAGCCATGCCTCCTCGAGGGCTCGCGCATTTGCAGCTGGTGTGGTTCAGCACAGTCATGGGGTTGACCGGCTTGGCGCTGGCGTGGTCTCGGGCGGCGTACCTCATGGGGCCATCCGCTGACTGGGTGGCCAAGGGTTTGGGCACCATCGCTGCTCTGACTTGGGTCGCCATTGCTGTGGCGACCGTGCGCCGAGCGCAGCGTTTTCCAGACGCGTTGCTGCAAGACTTAGCCCACCCAGTCCGCCATGCATTCGCGGCGGCGGTGGCGGTTGGCGTGCTGTTGCTGGTGGCGCTCGCGGTTCACTATGGCGGTGCCAACGTGTGGGTGGATGGGCTGTGGGCCATGGCGGCGGCCGCGGAGCTGGGCATCACAGTGTGGGTGCTTGGGCGTTGGCTGCACGAGCAGCGCGCAGGCGACCCCTCTATGTGGGCCGGTATCACACCTGTGTTGTTCATTCCGGTGGTGGGCAACGTGGTGGTTCCCCTGGCGGGGGTGCCTTTGGGTCACCTGGAATGGTCGATGGCGCAACTGGCCATCGGTGTTTTCTTTTGGCCCGTGGCGCTGGTGCTGGTGCTGGCACGCCGGGCCGCGCATTCAGCCTTGCCGCCAAGGCTATTGATGTCTTGGTTCATCACGGTGGCGCCGCCATCCGTGATTGGCATTGTGAGTGTCATTTTGGGTGCACCGCTGGGCTGGTCCATGGGTTTTTGGGGCGTGGCCGTGTTCAGCCTGCTGTGGGCCACGCAGGTGGTCAACCGTGCGATGGCCGTCGGATTTCATATGGGCTTTTGGGCGATCTCGTTTCCTTTGGCGGCCCTCACCAGCTTGACTTTGCTCCTTGCCGAACGGGGTGCGACAGGTTGGATGTCAGCCGCCGCCATGGTGTTGTTGGCATTGACCTCGTTGGTGATTGGGTGGCTGGTCGTGTCGACCCTGCGCGGGCTGCGGCAAGGCACATTGCTGGTGCCAGAGCCGGCCCCACCGCCTACCCCAGTCGCCGGATAGCGCAAGTCCAAGGCCATCACCCGCACAGACCCGAGGGCCTTGGATTGTCATTTGGGTGAGTGGCAATCCCCTTGAGTTCGGGTAATCTCGGCACTATTCGAGCCAGACTAGGCTCGCTTAAGACGCACGAGGACGCGAAATGCAAGAGTTTGACCACATCATTGTGGGTGCAGGGACCGCGGGCTGCCTCCTGGCCAACCGGTTAAGCGCCGACCCCAATCGCAAGGTTTTGCTGATCGAAGCGGGTCGATCCGACAATTACCATTGGATTCACATCCCCGTGGGGTATCTGTACTGCATTGGTAACCCTCGCACCGATTGGCTGTATCGCACCGAGGCGGACCCTGGCCTGAATGGCCGCAGTTTGCTCTACCCCCGCGGCAAAACCTTAGGCGGGTGCTCCAGCATCAACGGCATGATTTATATGCGCGGACAAGCCCGAGATTACGACCATTGGGCCCATCTCACAGGCGAGGACGACTGGACTTGGGAGCGGTCCTTGCCCGACTTTATGGGGCATGAGTCGCACTACCGTTTGGACAGCCCTGAAGCCGACCCTGAGCACCGCCGCTACCATGGGCATGGCAAGGAGTGGCGGGTGGAAAAGCAGCGGTTGCGCTGGGAGATCTTGGATGCGTTCGCCAAGGCGGCGGTCCAAACAGGCATTCCCGAGACCAGTGATTTCAATCGAGGCACGAACGAGGGCGTGGGTTATTTTGAGGTGAATCAACGTTCCGGGTGGCGTTGGAATGCGACCAAGGCGTTCCTGCGCCCGGTCATGTCTCGGCCGAACCTGACGGTTTGGACAGAGACACAGGTGGAGAGGCTCCATTTAGAAAAGAGCCCCACGCAGGGGTGGCAATGCACGGGTGCCCAATTGCGGCGCCAAGGCCAGTCGGTGGCCGTCAAGGCGGCGAGGGGGGTCGTCTTGGCAGCAGGGGCCATCGGCTCGGTCCAAGTTCTCGAACTGTCTGGGATGGGTTCACGCCAGACACTCGCCGCCGCCGGCGTCGAAGTCAAAATTGAACATGAAGGAGTGGGCGCTAACTTACAAGATCACCTGCAAATTCGCGCAGTCTACGAGGTCGATGGTGTCAAGACATTGAACACCCAAGCGAATAGCCTGTGGGGCAAGGCGGCCATCGGTTTGGAGTACCTGTTCAAGCGAAGCGGCCCGATGAGCATGGCGCCGAGTCAGATGGGAGGGTTCACGCGCAGTGACGGACAACGCGAGTGGCCCAACATTGAATTCCATGTTCAGCCCCTCAGTCTGGATGCCTTTGGGCAACCGTTGCATCGCTTCAATGCGTTCACCGCCAGCGTCTGCAATCTCAACCCCAGCAGCCGCGGCACGGTGCACATCAAGTCGTCCGATTGTGCCGATGCGCCTGCCATCGCGCCGAATTACCTCAGCACGGCCGATGATCAAAAGGTGGCCGCAGATTCGTTGCGCGTGGCGCGACACATCGTGGCGCAGCCTGCGCTCAAGCCCTACAACCCCCGAGAAATCAAGCCTGGTGTGCAATACCAAACCGATGACGAGTTGGTGCGCCTTGCGGGTGACATTGCCACCACGATCTTTCACCCTGTGGGCACCACAAAAATGGGCAAGCCATCGGACCCCTTGGCCGTGGTGAATCCTCATTTGCAGGCCTTGGATGGGCAGGGCTCAACGATTCGTGGGCTGCATATTGCGGACGCGGGGGTCATGCCGACCATCACCAGTGGCAATACCAACAGCCCTACCTTGCTGATTGCGGAAAAAGCAGCCCGTTGGATTTTGGCGAGCACGTGACGCCATCTGACGCACAGCAGGGGCGGCTTTCGCGGTTGGCACTAGGGGAAAATCCCAGTACGCGGCTGTCCCCTGTGCCCTTACAGTGCCACCACTCGCAGCAAAATGTGCTTTTGCTCACAGAGCGAGGCCGAGGAGACAAAATCGTCCTTCAGAGACGAACCCCAAGCGCCGGTGATGCCACCGGCGCTTTTTTTTGTGGCGCTGTGCCATTCATTCAAGAGAAAGCTAGGCCAACAAGATGACAGGTTTGGAGTGGGCGGTGATCACCTCTGCTTCGGGGCTGGCCGGATTCATTGATGCCATTGTGGGCGGCGGCGGCTTGGTGATGGTGCCGGCGTTGTTTGCGACCTTTCCCAACGCCCATCCGGCCACCTTATTTGGCGTCAACAAAGGCACATCGATGTGGGGCACGGCCGCCGCCAGCGTTCATTACGCCAGGCATGTACAGCTGCCTTGGCGCACCGTGGCGTTGGCCATGCTGTGCGCTTGTGTCGCATCGATTGGTGGGGCTTGGATGGTCACGCAAATGCACCCCGAAATGCTGCGCAAGGCTTTGCCGTTGATCTTGACTTCCGTCCTTTTGTACACCTTGTTCAAACGAGACATGGGTAAATGCCACGCCCCGCGTTTGAACCCGCGCCACGAGCGCGCCTGGATGATGGGCATTGCCGCGGTGGTGGGAGGCTACGATGGGTTTTTCGGACCTGGGACAGGCAGCTTCTTTGTGATTTTGCTGGTGCGCGTGTTGGGGTACGACTTTTTGCACGCCAGCGCCACCGCCAAGCTATTGAACTGGTCGTCAAATATCGCGGCCTTGGGTTTGTTTGCCTTTCAAGGTCACGTGTGGTGGCATGTCGTGGTCTGGACCGCGTTGGCCAACGTGGCAGGTAGCTTGTTGGGTTCACGCATGGCCTTGCGCCACGGTGCAGGGTTCGTGCGTTGGGTTTTTGTGTGTGTGGTCACAGCGCTGATTTTGAAAACCAGCATAGACGCTTATTTTTGAGCGACGTTGCTCGCCTTGGATTTGGGCGGGGGCTCTAATTCACGTTGGATGTATGCCAGAGGAATGGTTTGTGCGTCTCGGGGCTCGCCAACGGGCGCGGTGACTCTGCCCTTGGCAACCGCTTGAATATCTTCTTCGCTTGGGTAGCGGTTCAGCAACCAATAATCAAAAACTCGCCGCGCGATGGGGGCCGCTCCTGTCGACCCAAAGCCGGCGTTTTCCACAATGGCCGCCAACGCGATTTGCGGGTTGTCTGCGGGCGCAAATGCAATGTAAAGCGAGTGATCGCGCTGGCGCTCTTCCATTTTTGCGGCGTCGTACTTTTCGGTTTGCGAAATCGTGACCGCCTGCGCAGTGCCTGTTTTGCCCGCGCTCAAATACGGCGCCCCAGCGAAGGCGGCCCGAGAAGTGCCTTCCCGCGTGACGTCCACCATGGCTTGTTTCACCCAAGCCAAGTGTTGAGGATTGAGCCCCAAATCAACGGGGCCGGCCTGAGCGTCACTTTCAGCACGCACCAAATGAGGCGTCACTCGGAACCCCCCGTTGGCTAACGCGGACGTCGCCGTGGCCAGCTGCAGTACCGTGAAACTGTTGAAGCCTTGCCCGATCCCTAATGAGACGGTATCGCCCGGATACCACTGGCCTCGTTTGCCACCGAAGGCTTGCGCCTTCCACTCTTTGCTGGGAAGAATGCCGCGCGACTCCCCTTCCAAATCAATGCCCGTGCGCTGCCCAAAGCCAAAGGGCTCCATGAAGGCATGGATGGCGTCGATGCCCAGCTCGTACGCAAGGCTGTAGTAATACACGTTGCTCGACTGCACAAGGCTGGTGCGCAAGTTCACCGGGCCCAGTGCGGTATCTCCGTGGCTGCGAAACTTATGCTCCCCCAGCATCCAGTAGCCAGGATCTGAAATGGTGGTTTTCGGTCCACGCTTACCGGAGCTCAATGCCAACAAAGCCATGAACGGTTTGTAAGTGGAGCCCGGGGGGTAAGTGCCGTTCAGGGCTCGGTTCAATAGGGGGCGATCAATGGATTCATTGAGCGAGCGCCAAGACTCCGTATCGATGCCACCCACAAACAAGTTCGGATCAAACGTGGGCATACTGACCATCGCCAGGACCTCGCCGGTTTGCGGCTGCAGCGCAACCAGCGCCCCGCGGCGCTCACCATAGAGACGCTCCACCAATTGCTGCAAACGCATATCAATGGTCAGCCCAAGCGAGCGCCCGCTCTGAGCCGGCACACGCTCTAATTCGCGAGTCGCGATGCCACGCGCCGAGGTCTCCATCCTCAAATAGCCAGCCGTGCCGTGCAAGTCGCGTTCATAACTGCGCTCTAAGCCGCGTTTACCGATTTCGCTGGTGCCGCGGTAATTGGCCTGGTCCTCATCTGGCCAATCCAGCATGGTGTCTCGATCTGCCAAGCTGATGCGCCCCAAGTAGCCCAAGAGGTGGCCTGCCGTGGCGCCCAGCGGATATTCCCGAACCAACATGGCGCGAACGTTCACGCCAGGCAAAGCGTATTTCTGGGCGGCAAAGCGCGCCAGTTCGGCGCCCGACAACTCTTTTCGCAACATCACCGGCTCGCGCCTCGTCGCATCTCTGGCTCGGCGCTTGAACCGCAGAATGTCGGTGTCATTCAGCGTCACGATTTGACGAAGCTGATGGATCGTTTCATCGAGGTCTGGAGTCTCGCTGCGGATGATTTCGAGGCCATACGTCGCGTGGTTGCGGGCGACGATGTTGCCGCCCCGGTCAAAGATATCGCCCCGCACCGGCGCGATCGGTTCGATGGCCGTGCGGTTCCCCTCTGCTTGTGCTGACATGGCGTCGTACCGCCATATTTGTAAATAGGCCGCCCGGGCGGCGATCAGCAACAACCCAATCGCTACGACCAGCGCCGCCGCTGCGAGGCGGCGGTGGAATCGCAGAATCTCAAGTTCAATGTTCCGCAGCGTAACCATGCGACATCAAAGGGGGCGGTGATCGTCTTGATCGGGCGGACGGCGCTGAGGTGCCAACAGCAGGGCGTCCAGAATGGGCCACATCATGACTTCGAGCACCGGAGCCAAAAACATCGACCAGGAGGGCGTCACAGAATCACTAAGCCAGCGAATCAACCACTGCAAAGCGTTCAAGCTGGCCAACACCGGCACGAGCTGAATCGCTTGCTCGCTGGCGCTGAAGTAGGCCAATCGCCGCTGCAGGTGAATAGCAAAATAGGCGGCTAGACTGTAAGTGAATGCATGCTGACCTAACAGCGCGGACTGCTGCACATCGTTGAAAAGACCAAAGACAAAGGCGGCGCTGATGCCAATGTGTCGCGGCTGGTGCATGGCCCAAAACATGATCACCAGCAACGTCAAATCGGGCACCCAAGGGCTCGTGTTGGGGGCCAAAATATTCAAACCCATGCTGAGCAAAAATGCCAAGCACACGGTGAACCACACAAATGGGACCGATGCTGGCAACAGCAGCATTTCGCCACGACGCATGATCATGGCTTGCTCCTTCCCTCTGAGTGAGGCGCAGTCGGGGCTCCCTTGCCGTGATCGGCACCGATCGCATCAGGTGCGTTGATTCGATCGCTGTGAACCACCAGCAAGTAACGTGAGCTGCGCACATCGGCTGTGGGTTGAGCCAAAATCAAATCAAAGTAATTTTGTGCGCCACGCTCGATTCGATCGATGGTCGCCACCGGGTAGCCGGGCGGATAGACGCCGTCCAAGCCGCTGGTGATCAATACATCGCCCACCTGAAGGTCGGCGCGCGTCGGTGTGAATTGCAGCTCGAGGGCGCCGCGCTGCAAGGCGGAACCAACGATCACCCCTGCGGCCCCACTGCGAGCGCTGATCACGGGGGTGTTCTGTTGCGGACTGTTGATCAAGCGGACTTCTGCGCTGAAAGGATAAGCCTGAGTGACTTGACCCCACACGCCGTTGCGATCGATGACCGCGTCTCCGCTTTGAACGCCTGCCGTCGTGCCGTGTGAAATCATCACGGTTTGGCTGTAAGGGTCGGACACGCGGTACAACACTTGGGTGGCGCGCGTGCGGGTGGAGATCTGCGTTTGGAGATCGAGCAGTTCCCGCAGCTGTCGGTTTTCAAGTGCGAGGTATTGAGCCGTTTGGTTGGAGCGACTGAGCTCGAGGTTTTCTTGTGTCAGGCGTTGAGCCAGTGCTTGCGCCTGGCGCAACTCGTCCAACCCATCGCCCAGAGAGCGCACCCAGTACACGGGCTGCAACAGCGTCCATTGCACTGGGTAAAGCAAGGTTGCCACCGTATTGCGCACGGGCGTGGCAAAGTCCCAGCGTTGATCCGCGATCATGAGCGTCGTGGATACGGACGCAGCGATGAACAGCCTCAGCAAGGCTGTCGGCCCTTGTTTGAAAAAGGCGGGCGAGGATCGGTACGAGGATTTCGCGGGCATGACTAACCGCTAGTGTAGAGCCGCAGCGAACTGAGACTCAGCATCAGATCGCGAAATCTCGAGCTTATTCAGAGGTGAAGAGGGTGCCGAGACCGCTCATGGTCTCGAGTGCGATGCCACAGCCGCGTACCACGCAGGTCAGCGGGTCTTCGGCGACCAACACAGGCAAACCAGTCTCTTCAGCGAGCAAGCGATCCAAATCGTGAAGCAAGGCACCGCCGCCGGTGAGCATCATGCCGCGCTCGGCGATGTCTGCGCCCAGTTCGGGAGGGGTTTGCTCCAAAGCATTTTTGACGGCTGAAACGATTTGGTTGAGTGGCTCGGTCAAGCTTTCCAGCACTTCGTTGGACGAAATGACAAAGCTGCGGGGGACGCCCTCAGACAAGTTGCGGCCTTTGACCTCGAGCTCACGCACCTCTCCACCGGGGTAGGCAGAGCCGATTTTTTTCTTGATGAGCTCAGCGGTGGGCTCACCGATCAACATGCCGTAATTGCGGCGGATGTAGTTGATGATGGCCTCATCGAAGCGGTCACCACCCACGCGCACGCTGCCTTTGTAGACCATGCCGCCGAGGGAAATAATGCCCACTTCTGTGGTGCCACCACCGATGTCGATCACCATGGACCCTGACGCGTCAGAGACCGGCAGTCCAGCGCCGATGGCCGCGGCCATCGGCTCTTCAATCAGATACACCTCAGAGGCACCAGCGCCCAGTGCGGACTCACGAATTGCGCGGCGTTCGACTTGAGTTGAGCCACAAGGCACGCAAATAATGATGCGGGGGCTAGGGCGAAAGATGGAGCGAGGGTGCACCATCTTGATGAACTGTTTGAGCATTTGCTCAGTGACGGTGAAGTCGGCGATCACGCCGTCTTTCATTGGGCGAATGGCTTCAATGTTTCCGGGGACTTTGCCCAACATCGATTTCGCTTCATGGCCGACCGCTTGCAACGTTCGCTTGCCTTGAGGCCCGCCTTCGTGCCGAATGGACACCACGGAAGGCTCATCCAAAACGATGCCCTTGTTGCGGACATAGATCAGGGTGTTGGCAGTCCCTAAATCGATGGCGAGATCGGTCGAAAAATGACGGCGGAATGATTCAAACATAAGGTGGGCTTTAAGTGCGTCGCTGAGCGATGTGTGTAGCCGCACCATTGCGACTTTGGCTGATCAATTGACCGGTCTACACAGAGTGTCGCCTCAAAGGCGGGATAATACCGCAACAGTGAAGCGCTGCGTGCTTTTGAGGGGCGCTTTTCGTGGAGTCCGTTTGATTTTTTGAGTGTGTACGAGGCCCGTGTCGGGTGCTCGTGCCGAGTATTGGAAGACCCTATGTCACTTTCTATGCAAGAGCTGGAGCGCATCGCCCAGCTGGCAAGGCTGAACCTGGACCCTCAGTCGGCCCCGCACATGCTGGACCAAATCAATGGTTTTTTCGGTCTGGTTGACAAGATGAACGCCGTGGATACCCAGGGAATTGAGCCTTTGGCACACCCTGCTGCGGTGATGCAAGAGGTCGCGCTTCGCTTGCGCGCTGATGTGGTCAGCGAACCCGACGCACGTGACGCCAACATGTACAACGCGCCAGCGGCAGAGCGGGGTCTGTTTTTGGTGCCGAGGGTGATCGAATGACACAGGCAATACATGACTGGAGTGTGGCTGAAACAGCCGCGAAGTTGGCATCTAAAGCGGTGTCGGCCAGTGAGGTCGCGCAGCATCTGTTGGATCGCTGCGCGGCCTTGAACAGCAATGGCGCGTTTTTGTCGCTCCAGCCTGAACTCACGCTTGCGCAGGCTCGTCAGGCGGATGCACAGCTTGCTGCAGGTGACAAAGCGCCCTTGCTGGGTGTGCCGATTGCACACAAGGACGTCTTCACCACCCGCCAATGGCCGACCACAGCCGGTTCGCTCATGCTGGCGGGTTATCAAAGCCCATTCGATGCAACGGTGGTGAGCAAGCTGGCGGCGCACGGTGCCGTCACCCTTGGCAAAACCAATTGCGACGAGTTTGCGATGGGCTCCGCCAATGAAAATTCGGCTTACGGACCTGCCCGTAACCCTTGGGACTCATCAAAAGTACCAGGCGGCTCATCAGGGGGGTCAGCCGTTGCCGTCGCGGCGCGCATGGTGGCCGGGGCCACGGGCACAGACACGGGGGGGTCGATTCGACAACCGGCAGCGTTTTGCGGCATCACGGGGATCAAGCCGACATACGGCCGCTGTTCGCGCTACGGCATGGTGGCCTATGCCTCGAGTTTGGACCAGGCCGGGCCGATGGCCCGCACGGCCGAGGACTGCGCGCTGTTGCTCAACGCGATGATGGGGCCGGATTTAGATCGCGACTCCACCTCTTTGGATACCCCAGCGCCTGATTTGATGGTGGGTTTGGATGAGCCCAGGGCTGGCGCGGATAGCGCACGGCCACTGAAGGGCCTGAGGATTGGTCTGCCCCGAGAGTTCTTCGCCAGCGGCGGCGATGGTGAAGTGCTGAAGGCGGTTCAAACAGGCTTGTCTGAGCTAGAGCGGCTGGGCGCGACCTTGGTCGATGTGTCTTTGCCTCTGACTGAACTTGCCATTCCTGCTTACTACATCATTGCCCCTGCGGAGGCCAGCTCTAACCTCTCGCGCTTTGACGGCGTTCGCTACGGGCATCGCGCCAAGGAATACAGCGACCTGATGGACATGTATGTCCGCTCTCGCAGCGAAGGCTTCGGCCCCGAAGTGCAGCGCCGTATTCTCACCGGCACTTATGTGCTTTCTCACGGCTACTATGACGCGTACTACCTCAAAGCGCAGCGCATCCGCAGACTGATTGCGCAAGACTTTCAGGCTGCGTTTGCAAGCTGCGACTTGATTGCTGGCCCAGTTGCACCGACCGTCGCTTGGCCTTTGGGCGAAAAGACCGACGACCCGGTTGCGAATTATCTGGCTGATATTTTCACGTTACCGGCGTCCTTGTCAGGCCTACCTGGAATGAGCGTCCCTGTGGGGCTGAATTCAACAGGCTTGCCAGTGGGCATGCAATTGATCGGCAACTATTTGGAAGAACACACTTTGCTGCACACGGCCCATCAGCTTCAACGTGCCACCGACTGGCATTTGCAACGACCCCAAGGAGAGCTGGCATGAGTGGCGCCCCATTGGTTCAAGGGTACGAAGTGGTGATCGGTTTTGAAACCCATGCCCAGCTGTCGACCGAGTCAAAAATCTTCAGTCGTGCGCCAATTGCTTTTGGTGCTGAGCCCAATACGCAAGCCTGCATGGTCGATATGGCTTTGCCGGGTGCTTTGCCAGTCATGAATCGCGCCGCTGTGGAGCGAGCAATTCAGTTTGGTTTGGCCGTGGGATCGCACGTGGCGCCCAGCAGCGTGTTTGCACGCAAAAACTATTTCTATCCCGACTTGCCCAAAGGCTACCAGATCAGTCAGTTTGAAATCCCGGTGGTTCAAGGCGGCCAGGTGTCGTTTTATGTGGGCGACACACTGCACACGGTGCGATTGGTCAGAGCGCATTTAGAGGAGGATGCTGGCAAGTCTTTGCACGAGGGATTTGAGGGCATGAGCGGCATCGACTTGAACCGCGCAGGCACACCATTGCTCGAGATCGTCACCGAACCCGATATGCGCTCTGCCGAAGAGGCGGTGGCGTACGCCAAAGAGCTGCACAAAATCGTGACATGGATTGGCATCTGCGATGGCAATATGCAAGAGGGCAACTTCCGGTGCGACGCCAATGTCTCGGTGCGCCGACCCGGACAGGCGCTGGGCACGCGCCGTGAGATCAAGAACCTCAACAGCTTTCGGCATATGCAGCAAGCCATTGAGTTTGAGATCCGCTGGCAGATCGACCAGATCGAAGATGGCCACGCCATCCAACAAGCGACCGTGTTGTTCAACCCCGACACAGGTGAAACGCGTGCCATGCGCACCAAGGAAGATTCGGCCGATTACCGATACTTCCCCGATCCTGATTTGCCGCCTTTGGTGATTGCACCCGAGTGGGTGGCTGAGATTGAAGCGTCCATGCCCGAGTTGCCCCGAGCCATGGCGCAACGCTGGGTGCAAGACTATGGATTGCCGGAATACGATGCGACGACTTTGACGCAAAGCCAATCCATGGGCTCCTATTTTGAGTCGGCAGCCAAGTCCAGTGGCCAACCCAAGTTGGTGAGCAACTGGATGATGGGAGAAATCTCGCGCCGGTTGAACGCTGAAGAAATGGAAATCGTCGACGCTCCCGTGACGGCGGCGATGCTCTCGGCGTTGATTCAACGGATTGCCGACAATACGATTTCAAACAATGCGGCAAGGCAAGTGTTTGAGGGCTTGTGGCAGGCCGGCGCGCAGGGCGATGCGCTCGCACAAGTCGACGCCATGATTGAAGAAAAAGGTCTGAAGCAGGTCAGCGACACCGGCGCCATCGAGGCCATGATTGACGAAGTCATTGCCGCCAATGCTGACAACGTGGCACAGTACCGGGCCGGTAAAGACAAGGCGTTCAATGCGTTGGTGGGCCAAGTGATGAAGCTGGCCAAAGGCAAGGCCAACCCCCAAGTTGTCAACGCGTTGCTCAAGCAGAAGTTGGATTGACGCGGTTGGTGACAAAAAAGGCCTCCTCAGGAGGCCTTTTTTGTGGGGTGTGCAACGGTGTGCAGGTTAGACGCCGTAGCGATCTCGATAGGCTTGCACCGCAGGCAAGTGCTTGGACAGATTGGCATCCGCTCGAGTGCCCAGATATCCCAGTAAGTCCGCCAGCGAAGCGATCGAGCAGACCTGCATACCCAGCTGGTTTTTCACGTACTGAACGGCGCTATGAGCGACATCTACAACTTGTCCGTCGGCCTGCTTTTCCGTCGCCATTTCCTGTCGGTCCAATGCGATCGCTACACCGTAGGCCTTGGCACCTGCTGCTTGAATGAGTGCAATGGATTCGCGCGCCGCAGTACCAGCGCTCATCACATCGTCGATGATCAAGACGCGCCCTTGCAAAGGCGCGCCCACAAGGCTTCCGCCTTCGCCATGGTCTTTGGCCTCTTTGCGGTTGTAGGCATACGGATAGTCTTGACCCAATCGCGCCAATTCAATGGCCACCGCAGCGACCAGTGGGATCCCTTTGTAGGCGGGGCCAAAAAGCATGTCAAACTGCAAGCCACTGTCGACAATGCGTCGTGCATAAAATCGAGCCAACTCGCCTAGTTTCGCCCCAGTGTCGAACAATCCGGCGTTGAAAAAGTAAGGGCTTTGGCGACCTGCTTTGGTGGTGAACTCTCCCAAACGCAAAACGCCTGAGTCGACTGCGAAAGCGACGAAATCTTGGGCCAGACTGTCTGGCTCCCCTTTATTGAACTGCGCCATGTCCTCACCTTTATTCAAACTCACCTCGCTCAACCTCAATGGCATTCGATCGGCAGCACGCAAAGGCTTGGCGACCTGGGTTGAACAAACTGCGCCTGATTGTATGTGTGTGCAAGAGCTCAAGGCGCAGGAATCTGATCTGACGCCAGAACTTCAAGTGATGGGGGGTCTCAAAGGACACTTCTACAGCGCTGAGAAGAAAGGCTATTCGGGCGTGGGCGTCTATTCGAGACACGAGCCCAGCGATGTGGTGCTGGGTTACGACGGTGGAGAGTTTGACGCGGAAGGCCGATGCATTGAGCTGCGTTTCGATACGCCAAAGCGCAAGTTCAGCGTGATCAGCGCCTATTTCCCAAGCGGGTCCTCGGGCGATGAGCGACAAGAGGCTAAGTACCGGTTCTTGGAAGGCTTCACGCCTTATTTTTTGGCGTTGAAGCAAGGCCGTGAATTGGTTTTGTGTGGCGACCTTAACATTGCGCATCAAAACATCGATTTGAAGAATTGGCGCTCCAATCAAAAAAACAGTGGGTTTTTGCCACAGGAGCGCCAGTGGGTCACCGACGTGTTGGCAGATGGCTCTTTGGTGGACGTCTATCGATCGCTTCACCCCGATGACACAGAGGGCGCCTACACCTGGTGGAGCAATCGGGGTCAAGCCTGGGCCAACAATGTGGGGTGGCGCCTGGATTACCACCTGGCGACATCGACCTTGGCTGCGAGTGCGCGGAAAGTCGAGGTCTATAAGGCAGAGCGTTTCAGCGACCACGCACCGATCACGGTGGACTACGCTTGGTCGTTGAGTTGATCGTCAGCACTGGCTAAGACCTCTTGGTGAGGACGTGTCGATGGACAACTGGGCTGCACTAGAGAGCACCGAAACCGGGGTCCCGGTGCGGCATGGTGCGCCCCGGGTGTGGTGGTGGAGCGCCGCATTTGCGGTCTTGGTCCATGCGCTGTTGCTGGCCATCTGGAGCTGGATGGCGTGGACGCAGCGCGAGGACGCTCCATTGTCACCCGCCACACATTGGGTGGATTGGCGTCCAAGTGGGCCAGCGCTTGAAGAACAAGCGCCCACAGCCAACCCTGCCAAAGAACAAGGACACCCTGCGCCGCCAACTCAGCCACAGGAGACCGATCGGACGCGCGCCAAGGAGAGCCAAGTTGAGCCTGCAGGCTGGCAGGCTGCCAGACCAACCCGTGCAAATCCGCCAGTGGAAACGCCAGCCTCTGATGGGCCCGATGGTGAGCAGCCGCGAGGGTCGGCTGGACCAGGCCCAAGTGCTGCATCTCCGCAGCGGATCACCCAGCCATCTAAGCCACCGATGCCAGACGCATTGAACCTTGAAGAGGAGGGCAAGCCACAGGCCAACACAGATGCCGGTTCAGGTACCACGCCGCCACTGAGCCCAAAGCAGTCGGCATGGGCGCCGAGAGATCGGGGCGACGCATTGCCGCAGGTACCGGAACCTGCGCGTCAGGAGGGCATCGGCTCGCTTGGGGCAGAGCGTGCCGCCATTTGGCTGAGTGCCAACCCACGGCCTGTCTACCCTGCGGCAAGTCGCCGCTTGGGGGAGCAAGGAACGGTCGACGTGGTGCTTCGATTTGATTCGAGCGCCACACTGCTGGCGGCTTGGATCGAACGTTCGAGCGGGTTTTATCGATTGGATGAGGCGGCCTTGCGGGCAGTTAAAAATTGGCGTTATCCTGTGGCACTGCGCCCACTCACCGGTCCTCACGAAGTGCGTATTCCGGTGGTGTTTTCGCTTTCATTGCCTTGATGCACATGAGCTGGCAGGTGTCGCTCAACGTGCGCCCATTTTCTATTTGATCTTTCACAATGCTGCAATACGAAACCATCCCGGTGACCCCGTTTCAACAAAACTGCTCGGTTGTTTGGTGCGATCAAACGAGCAAGGCGGCTGTGATCGATCCCGGTGGTGAGCTTGGTCATATCCTAAGTTTCATCTCGGCCGCCAACCTGGTGCTCGAGCAAATTTGGATCACGCATGGACATTTAGACCATGCCGCTGCTGCCCACGCCTTGTCTGAACAAGCCGGCGTCCCCATCATTGGTCCGGAAAAGCAAGATCAGTTTTGGATTGATGGCATTCCGTCTCAAGGCGCTCAATATGGTTTTGATGTGGCCGACAGTTTTGTGCCCACGCGGTGGTTACAAGATGGCGATGCGGTCACCTTGGGCGAAGAAACGTTGCGTGTGATCCATTGCCCAGGGCACACGCCAGGGCACGTGGTGTTTTACTCAGCCTCAGCGCAGCGTGCTTTTGTTGGCGACGTGCTGTTTGCCGGAAGCATTGGGCGCACTGATTTTCCGCGCGGCGATCACGCCACTTTGATTCACAGCATCACACACAAACTGTGGCCACTGGGCAACGACACCGTGTTTATTCCTGGCCATGGTCCGGAAAGCACTTTTGGTAGAGAGCGCATCAGCAATCCGTATGTCGGTGGCACCTGAGCCACGGCCGCCTCAATCAGCAACCAAACGGCAAGGCATTAAGCAAGAGTCCTATGAACACCACTCCGTTGAGGCTTGGCTGGCGTGAGAGCCTGTCGATCATTGCTGATCGCAAAACTTTGATCATGCTGTGTTTGGGTTTTTCGGCTGGGATTCCGATCCTGCTGATTTTTTCGTCCTTGTCATTGTGGCTACGTGAAGCGGGTGTGGAGCGAGCCACAGTGACCTTTTTCAGTTGGGCTGCATTGGGCTACTCATTTAAGTTTGTGTGGGCTCCCCTGGTTGATCGCTTGCCGTTGCCGCTCCTCACGAAATACCTGGGGCTGCGCCGCGGCTGGCTGCTCTTGTCTCAAGTGCTGGTGATCATGGCGATTGCGGGTATGGCGCAAATCAATCCAGCATCGTCTCAGAGCGCATTGGTGTGGATGGCCGCGTTCGCGGTGATGTTGGGATTTTCATCGGCGACACAAGACATCGTTATCGATGCGTACCGCATTGAAGCTGCGAATACCCGTATGCAGGCCATCATGGCTTCAAGTTATATCGCGGGATACCGCATCGGCATGATCGTTGCGGGCGCAGGCGCCCTTTTTTTGGCGGCGTATTGGGGCTCTAGTGCGTCTCACTACGACTATCGCGCTTGGCAGCTCACCTATTGGTGCATGGCGGCAACCATGGGCGTTGGGGTCTTGACCACCCTCTTGATTGCGGAGCCAGCAGCACCAGAGCGATTGGCGGTGAGCCACTCAGACCACGGCCGGTTGTTGCTGGTGTTCGCAGCAACAGTGTCCGTTTTTGTTGGGGTGTTTTATGTGCTTGGTCAGCCGTTGGAAACTTGGTCTAAAGAGCTGGCTGCGGGCGCTTTTCTGAAGCTCCTTCTCGCTGCCTTTCGGATGTTCGCGGCCATTGGCGCCGCCTTCTTGGCAGGGCGGGCATTGGTTGTTGCGGGCATCGTGCCGATGAAGACCGCTAAGGTCACCTGGGTCGCACCTGTGAAGGACTTTTTTCAGCGTTACGGTGCTCGCACTGCTTGGTTGCTTTTGGCTTTGATTGGGCTGTATCGAATGTCCGATATTGTCCTCGGCGTCATTTCCAATGTGTTTTATCAGGACCTGGGTTTCAGCAAGCCTGAAATTGCAGCGGCCGTGAAGACGTTTGGCGTGGTGGTCGCGATTGCCGGTGGTTTTTTGGGTGGCATTTTGGCCAATCGTTTCGGGGTGATGCGCAGCCTGATGTGGGGGGCCATTCTCTCTGCGCTCACCAATTTGCTATTTGTCGTCTTGGCACAGGTAGGGCACCAAGTGGAGTGGCTTTACGCGGTCGTCGCCGCCGACAACTTGGCTGCCGGCCTTGCCAGCGCGGCTTTCGTGGCGTTTTTGTCCAGCTTGACGCAGGTGTCTTTTACCGCGGTGCAATACGCGATTTTTAGCTCTTTGATGACACTTTTACCTAAGACCTTGGGTGGTTATTCGGGTGGCATGGTCGATGCGATGGGGTACAGCAACTTTTTTGTCATGACGGCACTCATGGGTCTTCCGGTCATCGTCTTGATCGCTTGGGCCCGAAATCGGCTGAAGGTCCAAGAGTGATCGCGCTTGACGCGTGACTTCACAGAGCAGGTTTGCATGCCAGACACAAATCAGATGCAACAGCTAGGCAGAATACTCATCTATGACGCAACACATATTGATCATTGATGATGACTTGCGCTTGGCAGACATGGTCAAGCAGTATCTTGAGCGGTCTGGGTACTCTTGTGAGCACGCGGTGTCTGGAGAGGATGGGTTAGAGCGCATTCAAAAGCGGGTGCCTGATGCCGTGTTGTTGGACCTCATGCTGCCGAACATCGATGGCCTGGAGGTGTGCCGGCGCATTCGCTCATTGCCGACGCCCGGTCATCAGGTGCCGATATTGATGCTGACAGCCAAAGGCGACCCGATGGACCGCATTGTGGGCTTGGAAATTGGTGCGGACGATTATTTGCCCAAACCTTTTGAGCCACGCGAAATGTTGGCTCGACTGCGCGCCATCTTGCGTCGTCAGCATCACGTGACTGCAGCCCTTTCTATGTCGGATGAGACGCTGACGTTCGGGTCACTCGTCATTGACCCATCTGCTCGTGAGGTTCATGTCAAAGGGCATCTTGCGGAACTCACGTCATATCAGCTTGATGTGCTGCTCGCGATCGCCCAGCGGGCTGGTCGAGTGCTGTCGCGCGATCAAATCATGGAGTTGGTGCGCGGGAAAGAGCTGGAAGCTTTCGACCGATCGATCGACGTTCATATTGGGCGCATTCGGCAGGCGATTGAAGACGACACCAAGGCGCCCAAGCGCATCCTGACGGTTCGAGGCGTGGGCTATGTTTTCGCAAAACAACAAGACTAAGCCCAGGCCCATTCTGGGCCGTATGTTTTGGAGGATCTGGCTGGCCATGGCGTTGTCCATGGTCGTTTTGGTCGCCTTGATGACCTTGATCTGGCGCTTGGATGTAGAGCATGACCGAGCGGCGCGCCCTGGACAAGAGGTGGTCGTGCGCAATATCTTTGGTGAGGAAATTGGTTATGCGCGTGCCACTGACCGGGGCGGCTTAGGCCCCTCATCTGAGTTTCAAGTGGTGACGGATGATGGACAAATTCTGTGGGTTGAGTTGCCACGGCCTCGACTCGGTGCCGGCCCCTGGGACTGGCTTCCCTGGGCCACTTTAGGCTGGACCGGGCTGGTGGCAGGCCTTGGTTTGGCTTTCGTGGTTCTGGCTTTTCCTGTTGTTCGAGGTTTGACGCGCCGGTTGGAGCGCTTAGAACGAGGTGTCGAGTTATGGGGTGACGGGCGCCTTGATGTGCGTTTGCCTGTCGAGGGCCGAGACGAGGTGGCGGTGCTGGCGCGCCGCTTCAATGCCGCGGCAGAGCGTGTCGAGGCTTTGGTGAAGTCTCACAAGCAGTTGTTGGCGAATGCCTCCCATGAATTGCGCAGCCCGCTCACACGCATCAGGATGCGTCTGGCCCTGTTAGAGCAAGAACAGCCTCAGACGCAAGCTGATGTCGAGGAGATTGAACAAAATATTCGAGAGCTCGATCAACTGATTGACGAGGTGCTGTTGGCAAGCCGACTCGAGCAAAGCCCCGAGGATGTGGCGCTCACTGATGATGTGGATTTGACCGCTTTGCTTGTCGAAGAGGCGGCGCGCTTTGACTTTGAAGTTGACGCTGACACACCTATTCATATTGTTGGCAGTGACAAACTTTTACACCGATTGGTTCGCAATCTGTTGGAAAACGCCCAGAGATACGGGGCGAGTCCGCAAGGCGTGCTCGAGGTCACCGTCGCCCTGAAGTCTCTCGGTCACGGTCAATGGAGAATCACAGTAGCGGACAGAGGTCAGGGCATCCCGGCGGGCTGGAGCGAGAAGATATTTGAGCCCTTCGCACGTCCACCTGGCGCGAAAGAGACGCAAGGATCAGTGGGCTTGGGCTTGTCGTTGGTGAGGTCGATCGCCCGACATCACGCTTTAGAAGTGCGCTGCGAGGGGCGCCAAGGCGGGGGTACGATTTTTACCGTTGAACCCGCAAAGAATTTTTCTGATTAATACCAAAAAATACTTCTTAAGTATTACAATATCTCAGTCGGTTGTTTAGATGAGAGTCTAGTGAACCGGCCACCCGTGTGATTCGGGTGCATCAGGGGGACCCTTTCATAGGGTTTTATAAGCCACCATTTATGGGTGGCTTTTTTTGCACGCGACTCAAGGGCGGCCGCTCAAAATAAAAGGAACCAGAAGGTTCCTTTTGTGATCGCGTCGAATCGGTGCTTATTGGTCTGTGGCACGCTGTAATTGCGAGCCCAGATTTTCAAAATATCCCAACGCTGTGCTTGTTAACGCCAAGCGCTTGATGCGCGTGTCTTGGGGATCTTCCAAGGTTTCAATGAGCCCAATTTTGCGCAGCCGCGCGATGCGCCGGTGCATCGTCGCCGGGGAGCCAAGGTCTTTGAGCCCCATGGCTTGCATCACCGTCATGGGTTCACCCGCGTGCCAGCGCACGGCCAGCGCCTCAAGCAACACCTTTTCGTTGGCGTCTAGCTGGGGCTGAGGGCTTGACCCATCCAGAACTTGGCTGAGTTGCAGAAAGCGCATGTACGCTTGAATCAAAGGGGAAACGGATGTTTGGACCATGGCCACCACTTTACTTGCCAATACAATAATTATTGCGAAAACAAACAGGAAATGCGGAGATAATACTTGGATTTAGTGATTTTTTGCAAGGTTTGGGCCGCTTAATCGATACAACGTCCCGCAATACGGGCATTGGCCCTGGCCATCGCTTGCGATATGAATGTAGACCTTCGGGTGCGAATTCCAGATCGCCATGCCTGCCTTTGGGCTGGGGCAGAAGACTCCGCCGTTGTTGTCTAATTCTGTCGCCGACACTTCGACGGTTTGCGGTGCGCTCATTGCCAATTCCGTTGCGGTTAAACCAATGTGAGCCAATCTGCGTATCGAGAGTCACGTCCATTGACGATATCAAAGAATGCAGATTGGATTTTCTTCGTGATTGGGCCGCGGTGGCCGGGGCCAATCTCGATGCGGTCGAGCTCGCGGATGGGCGTGACTTCAGCAGCTGTGCCAGTGAAAAACGCTTCATCGCTGATGTAGATCTCGTCACGGGTGATGCGCTTTTGCACGACCTCAATTCCGAGGTCCTTGGCGATATGGAATACAGTGTTGCGCGTGATGCCGTTGAGTGCACCCGCCGATAGGTCTGGCGTGTAGATGACGCCGTTTTTGACGACAAAAATATTCTCTCCAGCTCCTTCGCTCACAAATCCGCTGGCATCGAGGAGCAGAGCCTCGTCGTACCCGTCGTCTGTGGCCTCTTGATTAGCCAAAATGCTATTGGTGTAGTTGCTCACAGCTTTGGCTTGCGTCATCGTGATGTTCACGTGATGGCGGGTGTAGCTGCTGGTCTTGACTCGAATGCCCTTTTCCATGCCCTCTTCACCGAGGTAGGCACCCCAAGGCCAAGCAGCGATCATGACGTGAAACGTGTTGCCTTTGGTGGACACACCAAGCTTTTGGGAGCCCACCCAAGCGAGCGGGCGGATGTAGCCGCTTTCGAGTTGGTTCGCACGAATCACTTCGCATTGCGCCGCATTGAGCTGCTCAGGCGTGAAAGGCAAGCGCATACGCAGGATTTTTGCGCTATTGAAGAACCGCTCCGTGTGTTCCCGCAAACGGAAAATCGCCGTGCCTTTGTCCGTTTTGTAGGCGCGCACTCCTTCGAACGCGCCGCAACCGTAGTGAAGGGTGTGCGTCAGGACGTGAATTTTGGCGTCACGCCATTCCACGAGTTCACCGTCCATCCAAATTTTGCCGTCACGGTCAGCCATCGAAGGGGGCATTGCAGACATATTGAGTCCTTGAATTGGTCATCGCTTTCAAGCCCTGCGCCTGAAAGTTCTAACAAATCATTGTAATAAGGCCAGGCTCTGGAGAGCGATGGGTGGGCGACAAATGACACAAAAATATTTTGGCCCCAACCCAAAAATCAGTCCGTTGCTGCAATTTGCTCAGAAGTTTTACCAAACCGGCGCTCTCGTAACCTGTACCAGGCAATGGCGGCATCAAGGGCCTTCTCGTCAAAGGCGGGCCATAGAGTGTCCGTGAAATACAGCTCGGTGTAGGCAGATTGCCAAAGCAAAAAATTACTCAACCGACATTCGCCGCCCGTGCGCACCAACAAATCTGGATCTGGAATGCCGCGTGTCAGCAAATGCTGCTGAAACGCCTCATCATCAAATTCCTGTGGTGATGCATTGGGGTTGTTCGAGACCCACTGTCGAACGGCCGAAACGAGCTCCGCGCGCCCTCCGTAATTGGCGGCCACGTTCACCTGAATGCGGTCGCCATCTTGGGTCATCTTTTCTGCATGGGCGATGGCTTCTCGAAGCTCAGCAGAGAATTCGGAGAGGTCTCCCAAAATTTTCAGCCGCACGCCTTGCGCCACCATCCCTTCGAGCTCACTCTTGAGATACTTGAGGAAGAGCCCCATCAAGGCACTGACTTCATCGGCGGGGCGCGCCCAATTTTCGGTGCTGAAAGCGTACAGAGTGACGTATTCAATTTGTCGCGCTGCGCAAGCTTTAATGACCTGTTTGGCCTGCATCGCCCCCTTGGCGTGACCGGCTACTCTGGGCAAATGGCGTTGCTTGGCCCATCGCCCATTGCCATCCATGATGAATGCCACGTGACGCAGGGGCTGTGCTGATAAATTTGACATGCTTTCAGTTTAACCCGTTGGGATGTGAATTGACGACAGAATCAGGCTAGGGTTTTAACCCATTGGATCGCATCTTCCACCCGATCCACGCCAAACAGCTGCATGCCATCAAGGGCTTGATCCTTGTGTTTCGGTAAATTCGCCTTGGGCACAATGGCGTGTGTAAAGCCCAACTTCGCCGCTTCTTTCAGCCTTTCTTGGCCTCGGGGTGCCGGTCGGATTTCTCCTGCCAAGCCGATTTCGCCGAAAGCCACAAGCCCACCAGGCAATGCTTGACCCCGCAAGCTGCTGTGAATCGACAGCACAATGGCCAAGTCCGCCGCAGGTTCGCCAATCCGGACGCCCCCCACTGCGTTGACAAACACGTCTTGATCTGAACAGGCCACGCCAGCGTGGCGGTGCAATACGGCGAGCAGCATGGCCAAACGGTCGCGGTCGAGGCCCACGCTCAGGCGCCGCGGCGACGCGCCGCCGATATCAACCAATGCTTGAATTTCGACAAGCAACGGCCGAGTGCCCTCCAAGGTCACCAAAACACTGGCGCCCGGCACAGGTTGAGTGTGTTGGCTGAGAAAAATCGCCGACGGGTTAGAGACCCCCTTCAAGCCCTTCTCTGTCATCGCAAACACGCCCATTTCGTTCGCGGCACCAAAGCGATTTTTAATGGCCCTCACCATTCGGTAGTTCGAGTGACTATCGCCTTCGAAGTAGAGCACGGTGTCCACCATGTGCTCAAGCACACGTGGACCAGCCAATGCCCCTTCTTTGGTCACGTGGCCCACCAGGACCATGGTGATGCCCTGGTCCTTGGCCACGCGGGTGAGGGCTGCTGCGCATTCCCGAACCTGTGCCACGGACCCCGGCGCTGAGGACAGCGTGTCAGTGGCAATTGTTTGAATTGAATCAATCACGCAGGTTCTCGCGTTCTCTGCAACCAGAGTAGTCAGGATGCGCTCCAGCGAGATTTCCGCCATTACTCGAACGGGGCTGTTGTCCAAACCTAGGCGTTGAGCGCGCATGGCCACTTGAGCGGCGGACTCTTCTCCGGTGATGTACAGCGTTGGCTCATGCTGAGCGAGTCGCGCCAGCGCTTGGAGCAGTAATGTGGACTTACCTATGCCTGGGTCGCCACCAATCAACACAACTGCACCATCAACCAAACCACCACCGAGTACCCGATCGAGCTCTGCCATGCCCACCGGCCGTCGACTGACATCTGCTGCGGTGATGTCACCCAAAGTGGTCACTGGACTGGCCGCAGCCAATGCCCGAGATGGTTTGCTTGTCTTGAGCGGCGCCGCCGTTTCAACGAGGGTGTTCCATGCCTCGCAATGGGGACATTTGCCCAGCCATTTGAGATTGGTGCCGCCGCAGGCTTGGCATGTATAAAAGCTTTCTTTCGCCATTAGGCTCTCAGTGCAGGAAACAACTGAGACAGGCCACTCGCCATCACCTCGACTGCCAGTGCGGCCAAAATCAGCCCCATCAACCGCGTCATGATATTGATGCCTGTGCGACCGAGCGTTTGCGAAATAGGATGTGCCATCCGCATGCAAAAGTACGTCAACCCAGCGACGACCCCTGCGTACGCAATCAGCAGGCTGTGCTGCAACAGGCTTTGAGATTGTTCCGCATAAATCACGACAGTGGACATGGTTGCCGGACCGGCGAGCAGTGGAATCGCCAGTGGCACGACGCCAACAGAGTGCAGGCCCGTCGTGCCTGCGAGCTCTTGTTCATTGACCTTGCCTTCGATGGGCTTGGCCTGGAGCATGCTGAGCGCTGACATCAGCAACAGCATCCCGCCACCGACTTGAAAACTGGCGAGAGAAATTCCAAAGAAGCCCAAAATTTGAAGCCCGATCAACGCACAGGCGGCCATCACAATGAACACGCTCATGGAGGCGGTGCGAATGGTTCGCTTGGCTTGGGCATCCGAAAACCCTTGGGTGTAATGGATGAAAAACGGCACGACCGCCATCGGGTTAACAATGGCAATGAGCGTGAGGAGAGGTTTGAGATCCACGACGGGTTCAAGCCCCACGCAATTGACGCGCAGCGTCCAGCGCAAAATAGGTCAATATGCCGTCCGCACCGGCGCGTTTGAAACTCAAAAGACTCTCCATCATGACCGCGTTTCCATCCAACCAGCCATTGATGGCAGCGGCCTTGAGCATGGCGTATTCACCACTGACTTGGTACGCGAACGTCGGTACCGCAAACTCATCCTTGACTCGGCGGACCACGTCTAGGTAGGGCATGCCAGGCTTGACCATGACCATATCGGCGCCTTCGGCCAAATCTATGGCGACCTCCCGCAATGCTTCATTAGAGTTGCCCGCGTCCATTTGATACACCTTTTTATCGGCCTTCCCCAAATTGTTGGCCGAGCCAACGGCATCTCGGAACGGTCCATAAAACGCAGATGCGTACTTGGCGCTGTACGCCATGATGCGTGTGTGAATGTGGCCCGCCTCTTCTAGCGCGCGCCGAATTGCACCAATGCGGCCATCCATCATGTCGCTGGGCGCCACAATATCAACGCCTGCTTCAGCCTGTGTGAGTGCTTGCTTCACAAGAACCTCCACCGTGGCATCATTCAAGATGTAGTTGTGATCGTCTAACAAGCCGTCTTGGCCATGGCTGGTGTAGGGGTCCAAGGCCACATCGGTCATGATCAGCAGTTCTGGGTGGGCGGCCTTGAGCGCGCGAACGACTTGGGGGATCAAGCCGTTGGGATTGGCGGCTTCACGGCCATCCGGCGCCTTCAGGTCCTGGCTGATCACGGGGAACAGGGCCATCACCGGCACGCCAAGCGCCACACACTCAGCCGCCACGTCTAACAATAGGTCTAGGCTGACACGTTCTACGCCAGGCATTGAGGCGACAGGTTCCCTTCTTTGAGAGCCTTCGAGAACAAAGACAGGATAAATCAAGTCATCCACCGTGAGTGAGTGCTCGCGCACTAGGCGTCGAGTGGTTGCATCTCGGCGCAGGCGACGTGGTCTTGACAAGGGAAACGGGGCGATGGGGGTGGTCTTGCTGGTCATGGTTACATTGTGTCAAAAGAGGGGGGTGTTGGCACGCTGGAACACGACAACATGAACGCCTCTAGGTATTCCGTTCTGTGTGTACACAAACGTGTCACCAAGTGCGCGGTAGCCTTGTGTCTTGGGCAGGCGCGCCGTTTGCAGGTGTTCCCAAGGAGGTGTGTGGGTGGGGGCCATGCGCCCTTTAGGCCGCTGCGGCATAGAACATGGGACGGCTGACCGCGCGCGCACTCTGAGGGGCAATCGCTTTCGCAATCGCATCAATGTGTTCAGGTGTGGTCCCACAACAGCCTCCAACGATGTTGACCAATCCTTGCGCGGCAAAGTCATGCAGAAGTCGGCTGGTGACTTCGGGTGTTTCATCGAACCCCGTGTCACTCATGGGGTTGGGTAGCCCGGCGTTGGGGTAGCAGCTGATGAATGTGTCATCTGCCAATTTAGCCAACTCTTGGATATACGGCCGCATGAGTGCCGCCCCTAAAGCGCAATTCAAACCCACTGCCAAGGGCCTGGCGTGGCGCACGCTAGCCCAAAAGGCTGAAACGGTTTGTCCACTGAGGATGCGTCCCGATGCATCCGTCACGGTGCCGCTGATGATCAAAGGCAAGCGCTCTTGGCGGGCTTCGAACACCGCCTCAATGGCGAACAACGCAGCCTTGGCGTTGAGGGTGTCGAAGATGGTTTCGACTAATAGGGCATCGGCCCCGCCATCGAGCAGCCCTTCGACTTGCTCTGAGTATGAGGCGCGCAATTGTTCAAAAGAGACGTTGCGTGCGCCAGGGTCGTTCACATCCGGACTGATGCTGGCGGTTTTAGGTGTTGGTCCAATCGCCCCCAATACAAAACGGGGGTGATCTGGCGTGCTGTGCTGATCGCAGGCCACCTTGGCAATTTTGGCTGATTGCACATTCATTTCGTACGCCAAGTCAGCCATGTCGTAGTCTTCTTGGGCAACGCTGGTCGCACCAAAGGTATTGGTTTCGATCAAGTCAGCGCCTGCCAAAAGGTAGCGCTCATGGATGTCTTGAATCACATCGGGCCGCGTGAGGCTCAGCAGTTCGTTGTTGCCCTTGACGTCTTGCGTCGCGTCGGCAAATCGCTCCCCCCGGTACTGCGCCTCCGACAATTTCAGGCGTTGAATCATCGTGCCCATGGCGCCGTCCATGACGACAATGCGTTGTCGCAAAATCGCGGGCAACGCACTGCCACGGGTGTAGGTGAAAGCGTGAGCGAGGGGAGCTGAGTTCATGTGACGATTGTAGTGGTGCGGCCCGAATGACTCGGCGACAATACCGATATGAAACACATGCTCCCTATTGAGGCTTGGGCCTTGATCCAATCTGATCCAAATGCCGTTTTTTTAGATGTTCGCATGGAAATCGAATCTTTGTATGTCGGGCGTCCACCCGGAGTTGTGAACATCCCGTGGTACGAATACCCCGAACTGATGCCTCACCCGACCGAATTCGTAGAGGCCGTGAAAAGTGAGGTCCGAGACCTCAATCGCACGGTGGTGTTGATTTGTCGCAGCGGCAAACGAACGATCGATGCCGGGTTGGCGTTGGAGGCTGCAGGCTTTACACACGTGATCAACGTGTTGCATGGATTTGAAGGGGAGCTAGATGATCAATTTCATCGGTCCACCTTGAGTGGCTGGCGATTCGATGGATTGCCCTGGGAACAACTTTGAAATAAACCTGAGACTACACTGACGCTATGTTGTGGATCAAAGCTTTGCATATTGTTTTCGTGGCCAGCTGGTTTGCTGGTCTTTTTTACCTGCCTCGCATCTATGTGAACTTGGCGATGGTGCCGGAGGGCAGTCAAGCCGAACGTGAACGCTTATTGCTCATGGCGACAAAACTCCTTCGATTCACCCACATCTTGGCTGTGCCAGCTTTGGTGTTGGGTTTTGTTCTCTGGCTGACCTATGGCATTGGTCAAGGCCAGGGCTGGGTCCATGCCAAGCTGTTGGTTGTCGTCTTGATCGTTGGATACCACCATGCTTGTGCACGCATATTGCGCAAGTGGAAGGCTGGCGAGCCCGGTCGCTCACACGTTTGGTACCGCTGGTTCAACGAAGTCCCTGTGATCTTGCTCTTGATTGCAGTGATTTTGGTGGTCGTCAAGCCGTTTTAATCCTTGGGGCGCTTGCGCAACGAGATGCCCAAACATGACTCAATGGCTCGCCCGTTCGGGTGGGCCGCTGCAATGGGCGTCATTTATGCCAGCTTGTATCCGTTCGAAGGCTGGCGTGACTCTGGGTGGCAGTTGTCCATTTGGTTTTTGTCGCCCTGGCCCAAATATTGGACTCAGCGCGATCTTTGGCTGAACTGGGCTGGGTATTTGCCGCTGGGATTCCTCTGGGCTTGGAGCCTCCTGCGCGGGGACCGAAGCCTCTGGCGGGCCGCGCTCGCTGCCGGCCAAGCCTCATTGTTTTCGCTCTTGTTGGAAACCCTGCAGGGTTTTTTAGACGCCAGGGTGTCATCCAATGTGGACTGGGCTTTCAACACGCTCGGGGGAATCAGCGGTGCCATCTTGGCCTGGTGGCTGAGCGCACCGCACCGACTCAAGCAGTGGCAGGCCGTTCGCACACGTTGGGTGCGACCCCACGGCGGGACCGCTTGGGCTCTGCTGGGGTTGTGGGTCGTGGCTCTGTGTGTGCCCAGTGCCTTGCCATTCGCTGTGGGTCGCTGGCCCGGAGATGGGTGGGTACAAGTGTTTGCATGGGTGCCCACTGGCTTGATGTCAGAGGCCGGCACACGATGGATATTGGATCCTCATCAAGAATCGGCACTCATCGCTCTGACGCTGCTTTCGCCCATGGCGTTGGTCCACTTGGCAGTTCGCGGCCGGGCCAACAAGTGGGCCTTGGGTTTGGGGGTGTTGGCGGCTGGTGTGTTGGCGCTTACTATCGTTTCTGGCATGGCTCACGGAGCCCATCATGCCGGCACTTGGCTAAAGGGATCAACGCCCCTGGCGGTGGGTTTGGCGGCGGCGCTGGGTGCCGTTTTGTTGATGTTGCCTCACCGATGGGGTGTTCGCGCAGGCCTTGTCGTCGTGCTTGCCCACGCGGTTGGCGTCAACACATTCGCGCACAGCGGCTATTGGGATATGGAGTGGCAGGCATTCCTCCAAGGGCCAACGGCGAGGGTCAATGGTGTGCTGGCATGGGTCGCCCTGTTGTGGCCTTGGCTTGCGTTGCTGCTGGTCGCCGTGCGTGCGTGGAAAGAACCTCGCGCTTAAATGGTCGGCACAGGCTTCTACAATTCAGACCATGAGCACAACTCCCTACTACCAAAAGCACATCTTTTTTTGCTTGAATGAACGCGCCAATGGTGAGGCGTGTTGCGCCGACCACGCAGCTAAGGCGGGCTTTGAACGTTGCAAATCACAAGTCAAGGCCATGGGCTTGGCTGGCCAAGGGCAGGTGCGCGTCAACAAGGCGGGCTGCTTGGACCGTTGCGCAGGTGGACCGGTTGCGGTCGTTTACCCTGAGGGCGTTTGGTATACCTTTGTCGATGAATCCGATATCGATGAAATTGTCGAGCAACACTTGGCGAAGGGCCAAGTGGTCGAGCGTTTGAAATTGGCTGAATCTGTGGGGCGCTGACTCGCCATGAACCCCAAAACTCAAAGGTCCCTGATCGATGGCGCCGTGGGTCAATTAGAGGTGGCGATAGATGAACCCGCAACCGCGGCTGTTGGAACGGCCGTGATTGCACACCCTCATCCCATGTTTGGCGGAACCATGGACAACAAGGTGGTCCAAACACTGGCGCGCGCGTTTGTGCAAGCCGGCTGGCGTGCGGTGCGTTTTAATTTTCGCGGCGTAGGCCAATCGGTTGGTGTGCATGACGCTGGCGTAGGTGAGCGCGAAGACACACAGGCGGTGATCAATGCCTTCGCTGCGGCGGGTCCACTGGCACTGGCTGGGTTTTCTTTTGGAGCGGCAGTGGCGAGCCACGCGGTTCAACAGGCTGTGACCGATGGCCGTGACTTGAAAGCGGTGGTCTTGGTTGGTACCGCTGCGAGTCGCTTCCAAGTGGCTGCAATCCCAGAGGCGTGGCACGAACGCGCGCTGGTGGTTCATGGCGAAGAAGACGACACCGTGCCGTTGGCTGCCGTCCTGGATTGGGCGCGCCCACAAGGCCTGCCAGTCACCGTTGTGCCAGGTGGCGAGCATTTTTTCCATGGGCGGCTGCCAATGCTTAAAAAGCTGGTCGTTCGCCACTTGTCGGTGGACACCGACACTCAACCCTTGTCTTAAGGAACACATATGAAGCATTGGCTGCTGGCGGCTTTGGGATCACTGTTTGTTGGGTTGGCTCAAGCCGCTGCTTGGCCCACCCCGCCAGAGGTGGATGCCAAAGCCTATTTGCTTTACGACATGAAAGCCAATCAGGTCTTGGCCTCGCGGGATGCGGATCAGCCGGTTGAGCCGGCATCGCTGACGAAGTTGATGGCCGCTTACTTGGTTTTTGATGCACTTAAGAACAAGCGCATCGCCTTGGATCAGACGTTCACGGTTTCCGTTCGTGCCTGGAAGATGCAGGGCTCGCGTATGTTCATTGAGCCCAATTGGCAAGTCCCGGTGGAGGACCTCATCAAAGGCATGATCATTCAGTCAGGTAACGACGCCACGGTCGCGCTTGCCGAAGGCGTGGCAGGCACTGTTGAGCAATTCGTCGAAATGATGAATCAGCAGGCGAAGGCCTTGGGTATGACCAACACAAGCTACCGCAATCCGGAAGGGATGCCTGCGGAAGGGCATATCACGACGGCCAACGATTTGGCAATCTTGGCTTCCCGTCTGTATCGAGATTTTCCTGAATATGTCGGCTATTACGCCATTCAGCGGTACCACTACCCAGGCACACCCAAAGCCAATGACATGAATCGCAACCTGTTGCTTTACCGCGACCCAACAGTGGATGGCCTGAAAACGGGGCATACCCAAGCCGCAGGTTACTGCCTGGTGGCCACGGCGAGGCGAGCCGTGCCAGGAGCCCCGGGCGAAGAGCGGCGGTTGTTGAGCGTGGTTTTGGGAACCCGCAGCGCCTTGGCTCGAGCCAATGAAAGCCAGAAACTCCTTAACTGGGGTTATGGCGCATTCCGCATTGCCCGCGTTCCAAAGGACGGGGATGTGCTGGTCAAGCCCCCAGTCTGGTTTGGAGCCGCCGATGTCGCCGAGCTGGGGGTCCAAGGCGGGATGTGGGTGGCAGCACCTCAAGGCGCGGCGACCCAACTGCGGACCCGCCTCGATTATCCCAAGCAGCTGAAGGCGCCTTTGGCGGCGGGCGCTACCGTCGGCAAAGTGGAGGTTCTTTGGGGTGACACCAACCGCGTCTTGGGCAGCAGTGAGCTGCAGGTGGTTCAGGAGGTGCCGGAGGCGGGCATCATGAAGCGACTGTGGCACCACCTGCTGCTGTCGTTGGATTGAGACGAAATCGGTTATCAAACTGGCCTTTTTCATCCGCAAACCACAGCCAATAGACAAGAAGCGATTGAGAGTGATATGATCGCGGGCTTTTCGGAATTTTCCGAAGGGTTTTCTGTTTTCAAACGTTTAGGGACGTTACATGCCAACCATTAATCAACTCATCCGTCACGGGCGCGAGGTCGAAAAGATCAAGTCCAAGAGCCCTGCGATGGAAAACTGCCCCCAGCGTCGCGGTGTGTGCACACGCGTGTACACCACGACGCCTAAGAAACCTAACTCCGCTCTGCGTAAAGTTGCCAAAGTTCGTTTGACCAACGGCTTTGAAGTGATTTCCTACATCGGCGGTGAAGGCCACAACCTCCAGGAACACAGTGTGGTTCTGGTGCGCGGTGGTCGTGTCAAAGACTTGCCTGGTGTGCGTTACCACATTGTTCGTGGCTCGCTCGACTTGCAAGGCGTGAAAGACCGCAAGCAGTCACGCTCCAAGTATGGCGTGAAGCGTCCAAAGGGTTAATCCCATCCATCCAGGTGCCCAGCTCAGGCTGAGGCGTAGTGACACTTAAAAAGTGTCGAGTAAGTGAGAGTCAAGATGGCTCTCAGGGCTGTCAAGTCAGCCAACTGAAGCAAAGAGGTTATCAAAATGCCACGTCGTCGCGAAGTCCCTAAACGTGAAATCCTGCCAGATCCAAAATATGGCAATGTGGAACTGGCCAAGTTCATGAACGTCATCATGCAAGGCGGTAAAAAAGCTGTCGCTGAGCGCATCGTTTATGGCGCCTTGGCACAAATCGAGAGCAAAACCGGTGGCGATCCGCTGGAGCTGTTCAATGTCGCTCTGAACAACGTCAAGCCTGTCGTCGAGGTGAAATCTCGCCGTGTGGGTGGTGCCAACTACCAGGTGCCTGTTGAAGTTCGCCCGATCCGTCGCCAAGCTTTGGCAATGCGTTGGATCAAAGAGGCTGCTAAGAAGCGCAGCGAAAAGTCGATGGCTTTCCGCTTGGCAAATGAGCTGATCGAGGCCACCGAAGGCCGTGGCGGCGCCATGAAAAAGCGTGACGAAGTGCACCGCATGGCAGAAGCCAACAAGGCATTCAGCCACTTCCGTTTCTAAGCCAACGTCTGATTTTTGAAATGTTATGACCAGGCCCGCCATGAGCGGGCTTTGGTCAGTCTTGGAGCTATCTCATGGCACGTACTACGCCACTCAATCGTTACCGCAACATCGGTATTTCAGCTCACATTGACGCGGGTAAAACCA